>CAMBUL010000004.1 GCA_945871065.1 Chthoniobacter flavus
GAAACTCGCCGCCATCGAGCGTTTCATCGGGCAGAAGATCGATCGCTTGAAACTCGAGGGCCAGAATGTGCCGAAGCACGGAGAAGAAGTGATTGCCGCGCGCCGACCCAAACCAGAGCCAAGGATGGACGGGCGCCCGGCTTTACCCAGGCCGAAACGGCGCAGATTTGGAAGAGGCGGAGGCGGATAACTGAGCCCAGAAGGGCTGTGGTCAGGAGGAGAGGCGGATTGCACGTTCCCCGCGCGTTATCTCACCTCAGAAATCACGATGAGGACCTCGCGATCCGCCAAGCGACCGTAGCAAACTTGCTCCCGCCAAAAAAAGATGGCGGGCAAAAAAAACTACTCGGCAGCTGGTTCGTCCACCACGCCTTCGCCCACCATATAGCGGGTGAAGCGGCGGATGACGATGTTCTCGCCCAGTTCGGAAATCTTCGACTTCACCAGATCGGCAATGGTCACGTCGGGATTCTTGATGAAGGGCTGCTCGAGGAGGCACACCGTGCCGTAGAATTTCTCGACTTTGCCTTCGACGATTTTGTCCACCATATTGGCTGGCTTGCCTTCGACTTGCTGGCGGAAAATGGCTTTCTCGCGCTCGATCTCGGACGAGTCGACCTGATCGCGGGAGACACAAGTCGGATTGGCCGCCGCGATATGAAGGGTGATGTCTTTGACCAACTCGCGAAAATTCTCGTTCTTGGCCACAAAGTCGGTCTCGCAATTGACCTCGACCAGGACCCCGACTTTACCCTGCAGGTGAATGTAGGAGGCCACGATACCTTCCTTGGCGCTGCGCGAGGCCTTCTTTCCGGCTGAAGCGATGCCTTTGGCGCGCAGAATGTCTTCGGCTTTGATCAGGTCGCCGCCCGCTTCCGTCAGCGCGCGTTTGCAGTCCATCATTCCCGCATTAGTTTTTTCGCGGAGTTCACGGACGAGTTGAGGTGAGATGTCGGACATAGGGAAATTTACCGTTTGCAGTGTTCAGTTTTCAGCCAATCCGCAGCGGAGCTGCGTGAGCCTTTATTCCGCGACTCCGGAGAGGGTCGTGTCGGTCTTTTTCTCGCGGATCCCGGACGCACCTTTGATCGCCTCGACCAGCTTGGTCAGGACAACGCGGATCGACCGGATGGCGTCGTCGTTGCCGGCGATCGGATAATCGATCAATTCGGGGTCGCAGTTGGTATCCACGATGGCCACCACCGGGATGTGGAGGCGGTTCGCTTCACGCACTGCAATGTCCTCGCGGGTCGTGTCGATGACAACCACGGCACTCGGGAGTTTGTCCATCTCGCGCAGGCCGGCCAGGTTCTTCATCAGCCGGGCCAGTTCGCGGCGCAGCGAGGCCTGCTCCTTCTTGCCGATTTTGGAGAGGCCGGGGCCTTTCAGCTTTTTCTCGATCTCGTGAAGACGGGCCACACTCTTACGGATGGTCGCGAGGTTGGTCAAAGTGCCGCCGAGCCAGCGGTTTTGCACGTAAAATTGCCCGCAGGACTCGGCCGCTTCCTTGATCGCCTCCTGCGCCTGTTTTTTACAGCCGACAAAGAGAACCTTGCCGCCGCCGGAAACAATACCGGCGAGAAACTTTGACGCGCGATCGAGTTGCTCGACAGTCTGGCTGACGTCGATGATGTAGATGTCGTTTTTCTCCTCCAGGATGAATTCCCGCATTTTCGGGTTCCAGCGTTTGGTCTGGTGTCCGTAGTGGACGCCGGATTCGAGGAGTTCGTTGATCAGTTCGATGGATGCCATGGTCGTGTTTTTGGATTATCCGGCTTCTTTTTCACTCTCGGCCGTCGCGGCGAGTTCCTCGCCGAGGTCGACCTGCACGACTTCGATGTCGCGGGCACCTTGGAAGCCTGTGCCCGCCGGGACAAGGTGGCCCATGATGACGTTTTCCTTGAAACCGCGCAACATGTCGACCTTGCCCAGAGTGGCGGCGTCGGTCAGAACGCGTGTGGTGTCCTGGAAGGACGCCGCGGAGATGAAGCTTTCCGTGCTGAGCGAGGCGCGCGTGATGCCGAGAAGCACCGGTTCGCCTTCAGCCGATTTTCCGCCGAGCTTGGTGATGCGTTCGTTTTCCTTGTCGAATTCGGTGCGCTCAACTTTGTCGTCCCAGAGCAGGGTGGTGTCACCGGGATCGGTGATCTTAACCTTGCGCAGCATCTGACGGATGATGATTTCAATGTGCTTGTCGTTGATCTCAACGCCTTGCAAACGGTAGACCTCCTGCACTTCGTTGAGCAGATGCTCCTGCAGGGCCGCGGGGCCGCAGACCGCGAGGATCTCGTGCGGAAGCACGGGGCCTTCGGTCAGCTGGCTGCCCTTCTTCACCCGGTCGCCGTCAGCCACGATGATGTGCTTGTTCATCGGGATGAGGTGCTCTTCTTCCTCCTTGGCCTCGGGGTCGAGGACGAGGAGACGGCGCTTGCCGCGGGCTGTGCCTTCGATTTTGACAATACCGTCGATCTTGGCGATCTCAGCCGAATCCTTGGGCTTGCGGGCTTCGAACAACTCGGCCACGCGGGGCAATCCGCCGGTGATGTCTTTTGTCTTGGCCACCTTGCGGGGAGTCTTGGCCAGAAGTTGTCCGGCCTCGACCTTTCGGTTGTCTGCCACCACGACGTGCGCGCCGGCCGGGATCGAGTAGCTGGCCACGATTTTCTTCTCATCGTCGACCACCACGATTTGCGGATGCAGATCTTCCTTGTGCTCAATGACCACGAGACCGGTAATACCGGTAGCCTCGTCGACTTCGCGTTTCACGCTGAGGCCGGGGATCATGTCGCGGAATTCCACGGTGCCGGGCTTTTCGGTCAGGATCGGGAGGTTGTAAGGATCCCACTGGACGAAGACTTCGCCCTTTTTGACCGTGCCGCCGTCGTTCGCGGAGACCACCGAGCCGATCACAATGCTGTGGCGCTCGAGTTCGCGTCCATCCTTGTCATTGTAGATCCCGATAAAGCCGTTTTTGTTCAGCACAATGTTGTTGCCGTCCGTTGAGGTCACCGTGCGGAGTTCGACATAACGGACCGTACCATCGTGCTTGGCCTTGATGATCGGCTGCTTGAAGGTCTGGCTGGCCGTTCCACCGATGTGGAAGGTACGCATGGTCAGCTGGGTGCCGGGTTCACCGATGGACTGGGCGGCGATGATGCCGACCGCCTCGCCGAGGTGGACCAGCTTGCCGTTGGCCAGATTCCGGCCGTAGCACTTGGCGCAGCAGCCGCGCTTGGATTCGCAGGTCAAAACCGAACGGATGCGGAATTGCTCCGCACCCATATGTTCGAGCGCAGCGGCAGTCGCCTCGTCGACGATGTGTCCGGACTTGATCACCACCTTGCCGGTGACCGGATCCTTGACCGATTCACAGCTGGTGCGGCCGATGATGCGGGTCTTGAGGTCGACGACTTCTTCGTCGCCTTCGTAAATCGGCTGGACGACGATGCCTTTGACCGTGCCGCAATCTTCCTCCGTGATGATCACGTCCTGTGCGGCATCGACCAACTTGCGGGTCAGGTAGCCGGAGTCGGCCGTCTTGAGCGCGGTGTCGGCCAGGCCCTTGCGCGCGCCGTGGGTCGAAATGAAGTATTCGAGGACGGTGAGGCCCTCGCGGAAGTTCGAGGTGATCGGGCGCTCGATGATCTCGCCGGACGGCTTGGCCATGAGGCCACGCATGCCAGCAAGCTGTTTGACCTGTTGACGGTTGCCGCGGGCGCCGGAGTCCACCATGAGGAAGACCGGATTCATTTCCTTGCGCCCCTCGTTGTGGTCGAGGGTACGGAACATGACGTTGGAGATCTCCTCACCCGCGTGGGTCCAAATATCGATGATTTTGTTGTAGCGCTCGCCGTCGGTGATGATCCCCTTGCGGTACTGCTTCTCGACTTCGTCGATCTGCTTGTGGGCCCGGTCGATTTCGACCTGCTTTTCTTTCGGGATGATCATGTCGACGATGCCGATGGAAATACCGGCACGGGTCGCCTCCTTGAAACCGAGGTCCTTGAGGCGGTCGAGGGTTTCCACCGCGACTTTTTGGCCGCCCACTTGATAAGTGTTCCAGATGATTTCGCTCAGCTGCTTCTTGCCGGCCGGCTTGTTGATGAAGCCCAGGCCTTCGGGCCAGATTTCATTGAAACGGACGCGGCCCGCCGTGGTTTCGATCACCTTCTTTGAAGGATCGCCATAGACGGTCTGCTTCCCGAAGTCCGGGTTTTTGTAAAGAATGCGGGTGTGGGTCTTGATCGCATCTTCCGAGATGGCCAACTCGACCCCGCTGGCATCGGCGAAAAGCGGCAGACGTTCGTCGCGGTTCTTCGCGGTGATGCGGGGATTTTGCGTGAGGTAGTAGCAGCCGAGGGTGATGTCCTGCGACGGCGTGGTGATCGGCTTGCCACTCGACGGCGAGAAGATGTTGTTGGTTGCCAGCATGAGCATGCGGGCTTCAAGCTGCGCTTCGGCCGAGAGCGGGACGTGCACCGCCATCTGGTCGCCGTCAAAGTCGGCATTGTAAGCCGTGCAAACCAGCGGGTGGATGCGGATGGCTTCGCCTTCGATCAACTGCGGCTCGAAAGCCTGGATGGAAAGACGGTGGAGGGTCGGCGCACGGTTGAGCAGAACGGGATGTCCTTTGGTCACTTCTTCGAGAATGTCCCAGACGACCGGCTCCTGACGCTCGATGATCTTCTTGGCGCTGCGCACGGTGTGCACGTAGCCGAGTTCCTTGAGGCGGCGGATGATGAAGGGCTCGAAAAGGACGAGGGCCATTTTCTTGGGTAGGCCGCATTGGTGCAGCTTGAGTTCGGGTCCGATAACAATGACCGAGCGGCCCGAGTAGTCGACGCGTTTGCCGAGCAGGTTCTGGCGGAAACGGCCCTGCTTGCCCTTGAGCATATCGCTGAGCGATTTGAGCGGGCGGTTGCTCGCGCCGGTCACCGCACGGCCGTGGCGGCCGTTGTCGAAGAGGGCGTCCACCGCTTCCTGCAACATGCGCTTTTCGTTGCGGATGATGACCTCGGGGGTTTTCAGCTGCAGGAGGTTTTTCAACCGGTTGTTGCGGTTGATCACGCGGCGGTAAAGGTCGTTGAGGTCGGACGTGGCAAAACGCCCGCCTTCGAGCGGAACCAGTGGACGGAGGTCCGGCGGGATGACGGGCAGAACGTTGAGGATCATCCAATCCGGGCGGGTGCGCGAGTGGAGGAACCCCTGGGCGAGCTTGAGACGTTTGGCCAGCTTGGTCTTGGTCGTCTTGCTCTTGGTTTTTTCCATCTGCTCCTGCATGTCTTTGACCAGCGCCCCGAGATCGATGCGCTCGAGAAGTTTTTGCAGCGCTTCGGCGCCCATGCCGGCGGTGAAGTCCTCGCCGTATTGCTCTTCGGCCTCGCGGAACTCGGCCTCGCTGAGGAGCTGACCGGCTTCGAGACTGGTGTTACCCGGGTCGATCACGAGGTAATCCTCGTAATAAATGACGCGCTCGAGCTGCTTGCCGGTGAGGTCAAGCATAAGGCCGAGGCGGGACGGCGTGCATTTGTAAAACCAGATGTGCGAGACGGGCACGGCCAGCTCGATGTGGCCCATGCGCTCGCGGCGCACGCGGGCCAGGGTCACCTCGACGCCGCAGCGGTCGCAGACCACACCTTTGTGTTTGATGCGCTTGTATTTTCCACAGGTGCACTCCCAGTCGCGGGTCGGACCGAAGATGCGCTCGCAGAAAAGTCCGCCCTTCTCGGGCTTGAACGTGCGGTAGTTGATCGTCTCGGGATTCTTCACCTCGCCGTGGCTCCAGGAACGGATGGACTCGGGGGACGCCACCGTGATGGAGACTTGGTCGAAGGCCGGCGCGGTTTCGCCGGACAGGTCGCGTAGCATTTGGTCGCTCATGATTTTTCTTGGATCGCTTGGTGTGGTCAGGCCACGAGGTCGGCCGGAACGTGTCCGGGCCTGCCGGCTTTGACATCGAGGCCGAGGCTTTTCATTTCTTTGATCAAAACGTTGAAGGACTCCGGTGTGCCGGCTTCCAACGAGTTGTCACCCTTGACGATCGATTCGTAGATGCGCGTGCGGCCCTGTACGTCGTCAGATTTGACGGTGAGCAGTTCCTGCAGCGTGTAAGCGGCGCCGTAAGCCTGGAGGGCCCAGACTTCCATTTCGCCGAAGCGCTGGCCGCCGTATTGCGCCTTGCCGCCCAACGGTTGCTGGGTGACCAGGGAGTAAGGTCCGACCGCGCGGGCGTGGATCTTATCCGCGACCAAGTGGCCGAGTTTCATCATGTAGATGTAGCCGACCACGACTTCCTGCTCGAAACGATCGCCAGTGCGTCCGTCGTAGACCACGGCTTTGCCGTTCGGTTGGACCCAGGTGTAGCCGTCCACCTTGCTGGCCTGCTTCATGTAATCGAAGATTTTGTCCTCGCTGATACCGTCAAACACCGGCGTGGCCACTTTGAATCCGAGCGCCTTGGCAGCGATGCCGAGGTGGGTTTCAAGGACCTGACCGACGTTCATGCGGCTCGGCACGCCGAGCGGATTGAGCACGATGTCAACCGGGGTGCCGTCGGCGAGGTAAGGCATGTCTTCCTCGGGCACGATCTTGGCCACCACGCCCTTGTTGCCGTGGCGCCCAGCCATCTTGTCGCCCACGCTTAGCTTGCGCTTGCTCGCGATGTAAACTTTGACCTGCTTGACGATACCGGGATCGACTTCGTCGCCGCTCTCCACCCGCATCATGTTCTCCTCGCGCTCGTGCTGGAGGTCGTCGAAACGGTGGCGATACTGTCCGATAATCTCGAGGATCTTGTTGCGGATCGGGCTCGGGTCGATTTCGACCTGGTTGTAGACGCCCGCCAATTTGCGGAGGAGGGTTTTGGTGATCTTGCGGTTGGCCGGAATGATGATTTCGCCGCTCTCGCCATTGACCACATCGAGCGGGATCTTCTCGCCGAGCAGGACGTTGGAGAGCGCTTCGGTCAGCTGCTCATGAAGTTCTTCGCTGCGCTTTTTGTAATCCTCGTCGAGTTGCTTGGCATGCTTCTTGGCCTCGACAGGCGAGAGCTTCGACTTGGTCAGCTCCTTTTTGGCGGAGACTTTGACGTCCATGACGATGCCATAGGTGCCGGACGGAACGGTGAGCGAGGTGTCCTTCACATCAGCCGCCTTCTCGCCGAAGATGGCGCGAAGGAGGCGCTCCTCGGGAGCGAGTTCAGTTTCGCTCTTCGGGGTGATTTTACCGACCAGAATATCGCCCGGTTTCACTTCCGCGCCGATCCGGATCACGCCGTCGGGTCCGAGGTTGCGCAAGGCTTCTTCGCCGACATTCGGGATGTCACGGGTGATTTCCTCCGGGCCGAGCTTGGTATCGCGGGCCCCGATTTCAAATTCGTCGATGTGGATCGAAGTGTAGATGTCCTCCTTGACCACGCGCTCGCTGATCATGATGGCGTCTTCGAAATTGTAACCGCTCCAGGGCATGAACGCTACGAGCACGTTCCGTCCTAGGGCGAGTTCACCCTTCTCGGTGCACGGGCCGTCGGCAATGACCTCGTTCTTCTTGACCGCTTGGCCCTTTGCCACGATCGGATGCTGGTTGATGCACGTGCTGCTGTTCGAGCGCATGAATTTGCGCAATTCGTAGACGTAAACGTGGTTCTCGGGATCGTGTTTGATCTTGCGCTTGCCCTCGGGAAGGCGGCCGTCCTTGGTCACGATGATCTGATCGGCCGTGACCGAAGCCACTTTGCCCGACTCTTCAGCCACGACAACCGCCTTGGAATCGCGGGCCACGCGGCCTTCCAGGCCGGTGCCGACGAGCGGGGAATCGGAACGGAGAAGCGGAACACCCTGGCGCTGCATGTTCGAGCCCATGAGGGCGCGGTTGGCGTCATCGTGCTCGAGGAAAGGGATGAGGCCGGCCGCCACGGAGACGAGCTGCTTCGGCGAGACGTCCATGTAGTGGACCTTGGCCGGCTCGACTTCAAGGAAGTCGCCGCGGTAGCGGACAGAAACTTTATCCCCGACCAATTTGCCTTGTCCGTCGACCACCGAGTTGGCCTGGGCCACGAGGAAGTTCTCTTCCTTGTCGGCCGGGAGGTATTCGATGGAATCGCTGACGCGGCCATTGGTCACCTTGCGGTAGGGTGTTTCGATGAAGCCGAAATCGTTGATCCGGGCAAAGGTGCTGAGCGAGCTGATCAAGCCGATGTTCGGACCTTCCGGCGTCTCGATCGGGCAGATGCGGCCATAGTGCGACGGGTGCACGTCGCGGACTTCGAACCCGGCGCGGTCGCGGCTGAGACCACCAGGCCCGAGGGCGGAAAGGCGGCGTTTGTGGGTCAGTTCGGACAGCGGATTGGTCTGATCCATGAACTGGCTCAATTGGGAGCGTCCGAAGAAATCACGGACCACGCCACTGAGGGCTTTCGGGTTGATCAGCTTGGAGGGTGTGATGTGTTCAAGAGCAGAATCGAACAAAGTCATGCGCTCTTTGACCACGCGTTCCGTGCGGGCCAGACCGGTGCGGCACTGGTTGGCAAGAAGCTCGCCCACCGTGCGGACGCGACGGCTGCCCAGGTGGTCGATGTCATCGACCAGGCCCTCTTCACGCTTGAGTTCGAGGAGATGCCGGACCGCGGCGACGAAATCCTCGCGGGTCATCACGCGGTTTTCGTCCGCGACGTTCAGATTGAGCTTGAGATTGATTTTATGACGCCCAACGCGGCCGAGGTCATACTTTTTCGGGTCGAAGAACATGCGCTTGAGCATGCTCTTGGCATTCGCCACGGTCGGCGGATCTCCGGGGCGCAGCTTGCGGTAGATGTCCTTGAGGGCTTCTTCCTCGTTGTGCGCAGGATCCTTGCGCAGGGACTTGATGATGGTTTCGTCCGCCGAAACATCGACCACACTCACCTTGGCAATACCGGCGGCAAGAAGGCGGGCAATGGTCGCTTTGTTCAGCGGCTCAAAGGCATTGGCCATGACGATCTCGCCGTCCTTGATGTCCTCGACCAGCACCTTGCTGGCCAATTCGTCCTCGTCGAGGCGGCCGCTGAGCTTGAGATCCTGCGGCGTGTAGAAAAGGCCGACGATGTCCTTGTCGGAAGGATAACCCATGGCGCGCAAAAAGGTGGTGGCCAAAAATTTGCGGCGGCGCTTGCGGCGGTCCATGTAAACGTAAAGCAGATCATTTGTGTCGAACTGCACCTCCACCCACGATCCGCGGTCGGGAATGATGCGGAAACTGTAGAGGATTTTGCCGTTGGCATGCACGGTCGACTCGAAACAAATGCCGGGCGAACGGTGCAACTGGCTGACGATGACCCGCTCGGCACCATTGATGACGAAGGTACCCTGCGGGGTCATGAGCGGAAGTTCGCCCATGTAGACTTTTTCTTCCTTGGTCCCCTTTTCGTCCTTGAAGCGGAAGGTCACGTGCAGCGGCGCGCTGAAGGTCTCGCCTTCGCGCTGGGCCTCGAGCGAACTGAGCTTAGGAGTGCCAATGTCATAGCCCGTGTATTCGAGCACCATCTTCTCGTCGTAGCTCGGGATGGGGAAGACTTCGCGAAAGACGGCTTCCAGACCGGTATTCTTGCGCTTGGATGGCGAGACGCCCTCCTGCAAAAATTCCTTGTAGGAATCGACCTGCAGCTCGATGAGGTTGGGCGCTTCCGTGGTTTCCTTGAGTTTGCCGAAGTAGAGACGATCAGACATGAATGCGAATGGTGGTTGTTGCGCGGAGCGCTGGTCTATTTTCCGGTCGCGACGAAAATGTCGGTGAGACAAAACATCCCCACACCGGCCATTCGGGCGCGCAGGCGCCACGATGACTCAGAGTAGGGTGTCAAGCTTTGGACAATGGTTCGACGGGATTCCCGGGACAGACTCTGCACTATGAGTGGCTCCCGGGCGGGGGTCAAGGGGAAAAATTCCCTTTTTTTTCCCGCCCGGGGAGCAGATTTACTTGATTTCGACTTTGGCGCCAGCCGCCTCGACCTTTTTCTTGATCTCTTCGGCTTCTTCCTTGGTCACGCCCTCTTTCAAGGGCTTGGGAGCGCCTTCGACCAGGGCCTTGGCGTCGGCCAAGCCCAGTCCGGGCACAGCAGCACGGACCTCTTTGATCACGGCGATTTTGTTCCCGCCGGTCTCGACGAGGATGACGTCAAAGGCGGTTTTCTCCTCGGCTGGGGCGGCGGCACCACCAGCGGCGGGTGCGGCGACAGCGGCCACCGGGGCGGCGGCACTGACTCCCCATTTTTCTTCGAGGGCTTTGACGAGTTCGGACACTTCCAGAACGGTCAAGCCGCTCAGTTGGTCCACGATGGTTTCAATATTAGCCATACTATCTTTCTAGCGGCCGCCTCGGCATCTGCCTCCGCGGCCTGCTTCCTTGGTTGTGGTATTGTCGCGCGCCGGAGCTCCGGCGAATTTAAGTCGGACCGCTGTCCGACCGACAAGGAACCGTTTCTGTTTGGTTTCTTCCGCCCGGCCGCGAAGTGGCCGCACGGAAAAGGTTTCAGG
The DNA here is from genome assembly GCA_945871065.1 of Chthoniobacter flavus. Classification (GTDB taxonomy): domain Bacteria; phylum Verrucomicrobiota; class Verrucomicrobiia; order Chthoniobacterales; family JACTMZ01; genus JACTMZ01. The sequence goes on from CAMBUL010000004.1 coordinate 10,509, forward strand.
CCGCCCCTCCCCCGGCGTCGACTTTGGCCTTGAGCACCCGCGCGAGGCTCGCCCCGGGTTCGTTGAGGGTACGCACCAGTTGGCTGGCCGGCATGTTGAGCAAGCCGAGCAACTGGGACTGCAGGACCGGGAGCGGCGGCAGGTCGGCCATGGCTTGGACCTGCTCGGCCGTGAGCAAGGCGTTGTCCAGGAACCCGATCTTGACCGACAGCTTCTTGAACTCGGCGGCGAACACTTTGATCACTTTCGCCGTGGCGCAAATGTCCTGCTCGCCGGTGACGATGGCCGTCTGGCCCGCGAGGGCATCGGACATGTCGGGCAGACCGAGTTCGGTCGCGGCAATGCGCAGCATGGTGTTTTTCACCACATGGCATTCGGCGCCGACCGCGTCGAGACGGGTGCGGAGCACGGCGAACTGGTCCACCTTGAGCCCGGTGTAATCGGCAACCAGGAGGAACGGCGAAGCGTCCAGCTGGTCCTTGAGATCTTTGACGATATTGGCTTTTTCGGGGCGCATGGCGGTCAGTTCTTGCTGAGGTTGGAGAGATCGAGCGCGATGCCCGGGGTCACGGTGGCCGCAAGGGTCACACTTTCGATGAAAACACCTTTGGCCGTGGGTGGACGCGACTTGGCCACCGCGTCGAGCACGACACCGGCGTTTTGCACCAGGGCGTCCTCGCTGAAGGAAAACTTGCCCACGGGGACGGCGATATTGCCATTCTTGTCGAGTTTGAATTCGACGCGTCCGGCCTTCACCTCGCCCACCGCCTTGGCGGTGTCGTCGGTCACGGTGCCGGTCTTGGGATTGGGCATCAGGCCGCGCGGTCCGAGCACTTTGCCCAGCTTGCGAACCTCCGCCATGGCCGCCGGGGTGGAAATGGCCACGTCAAAGTCCGAGAATCCCTCGGTGCACTTTTTGATCATGTCCTCGTAACCGACAAACTCGGCTCCGGCCGCCTTGGCCGCTTCGGCCGCCGCGCCGGAGGCGAAGACGAGCACGCGGACGGTTTTACCGCTGCCGTGCGGGAGCGGCGTGGTACCGCGGACCATCTGGTCGGACTGTTTGGGGTCCACTCCCAGATGCATCGAGAGGGTGACGGTCATGTCATACTTGGCCGGCGGCATGCTCTTGAGCACTTTGACTGCTTCGGCCAGCGGATATTTCCGCGCGGGATCGACGGCTTTTTTGGCCGCCTCGTAACGTTTGCTTCGGTTTTTTGCCATGGTGTGTTGCAGTGCGAACGAGCATTGGGGCTCTCCTGCGGTTGTGCGGCCCGCTGGTGCGGGACGCGGGTTGGAAAATTCTTATGCCTCCACTTCGACGCCCATTTGGCGGGCGGTGCCGGCGATGATTTTCATCGCGGCCTCCTCATCCCGGGCATTGAGGTCGTTCATCTTGATCTTCACGATCTCGAGGAGTTGCTTTTTGGTTAGCTTGCCGACTTTGGTTTTGTTCGGTTCCTTCGATCCGGCGGCGATGCCGGCCACCTTTTTGATTAGGACGGACGCCGGGGGCGACTTGGTGATGAAGGTGAAGGACTTGTCTTTGTAAACCGTGATGACCACCGGAAGGATGTCGCCGGCCTGCTTTTGCGTGGCGGCATTGAATTCCTTGCAGAAGGCCATGATGTTGACGCCCTTTTGACCGAGCGCCGGGCCGACCGGCGGCGCGGGGTTTGCTTGCCCGGCCGGGATCTGCAGTTTGATCGTTCCAACAATTTCTTTAGCCATAAAATTCTATTCTTCGCGGTCCACTTGCCAGTATTCGAGTTCGACCGGCGTTTCCCGTCCGAAAATCGTGACCGAAACACGCAGCTTGCCTCGGCCCGGGTCCACCTCCTCGACCACTCCCGTCTGACTTTGGAAGGGGCCGTCCGCCACTTTGACTTTCTCGCCCACTTGGAAGGAAACCTTGGGCTTCACCGTGTCGACGCGTTCCTGGATCTGGGCGAGCATGCTTTCCACTTCGCGCGGACGCATTGGCGTCGGACGGTCCTTCGTCCCGGCGAAGCCGATCACTCCGGGCGTGTCCTTGACGAAATACCACGTGCGGTCCATCAGGCCGCCGTCCTCGGTCAGGAGGTGCATATTGGCGATGATGTAGCCCGGGAAAAACTTGCGCGTCGTCTCGCTTTTCTTGCCCTGTTTGATTTCCTGCACCCGCTCGGTCGGGATGAGCACGTTGAAAACCAGATCACCCATCTCCTCGGTTTTGAGCCGTTTCATGATGCTGTCGAAGACTTTCTTCTCCTGACCGGAGAGCACTTGGACGACAAACCATTGGTCACGCGGAGCGGGGATGCGAAGGGCGGTGATGGACATGGAGAATTTTTCCTTACGGGCGGGTCAGCCACCCAACGGTGTTGACCAGCATGAGATCGAAGAAAGCGATGTAGCCGCCCAAAATGACCATCGCCACGATGACCACCACGGTGGAATCAGCCAGCTCCTTGTAGCGGCGGAATCCTTTTTCTTTCGGATCCCACGGCCAGGTGGCCTTGGCCAGTTCGGTGCGAACTTCGGCGATGAATGTTTTGAGCTTGCGGAACATGCGCGGAAGCACGGCGACCAGGGTCAATCGGAGAGCAGGCCAGGAGGGACTCGAACCCCCAACCGACGGTTTTGGAGACCGCTACTCTACCAATTGAGCTACTGGCCTGTGCGTATCCTCCAAAGATTAATCCAGAATCTCCGCAACGCGACCGGCGCCGACCGTACGGCCGCCTTCGCGAATGGCGAAACGGATGGTTTTTTCCATGGCGATCGGGGTGATCAAATCGACTTCCATCGAGATGTTGTCCCCGGGCATGACCATTTCCACGCCGTCCGGCAACTTCACCGTTCCGGTCACGTCCGTGGTGCGGAAGTAGAATTGCGGGCGGTAGTTCGAGAAGAACGGGGTGTGTCGGCCGCCCTCATCCTTACTCAGGATGTAGACTTCGGCCTTGAATTTCTTGTGCGGGCTGATCGAGCCGGGCTTGGCCAACACTTGGCCGCGCTCGACGTCATCCTTTTTGATGCCGCGGAGCAGGGCGCCGATGTTGTCGCCAGCCATCGCGTCGTCCAGCAATTTGCGGAACATTTCGATGTCGGTCACCGTCGTCTTGACCGTGGGCTTGATCCCGACGATTTCGACTTCTTCCATCTTCTTGACCCGACCACGCTCGACCCGGCCGGTGCAGACCGTACCGCGACCTTCAATGTTGAAGACGTCCTCGATGGGCATGAGGAAGGGCAAGTCGAGCGGACGCTGCGGCTCGGGGATGTAGCTATCCACCGCTTCGATCAGCGCGTTGATCGCTTTTTCCCCTTCGGCGTCGCCGTTGAGGGCCTTCAGGGCGGAACCACGGACGATCGGAATGTCGTCGCCGGGGAATTCGTATTTGCTGAGCAGGTCGCGGATTTCCATCTCGACGAGGTCGAGAAGTTCCGGGTCATCGACCATGTCGCACTTGTTCATAAAGACTACGACCGAAGGCACGCCGACCTGACGGGCGAGCAGAATGTGCTCACGGGTCTGGGGCATTGGGCCGTCCGCCGCGCTGACCACCAGGATGGCGCCGTCCATCTGGGCCGCACCGGTGATCATGTTTTTGATGTAGTCGGCATGGCCGGGGCAATCGACGTGCGCGTAGTGGCGCTTGTCGCTCTCGTATTCCACGTGCGCGGTGTTGATCGTGATGCCGCGCTCTTTTTCCTCGGGCGCCGCGTCGATGTCCGCGTAGCCGCGGGCCTGCGCCTTGCCGGTCTTGGAGAGCACGGTGGTGATCGCCGCGGTGAGGGTGGTTTTGCCGTGGTCCACGTGACCGATCGTTCCGATGTTCACGTGGGGTTTGTCGCGTTTGAATGCTTCCTTAGCCATAGTGCTTGGTGTGTTTGGTTGTTTCGAATGTTGCGAATTTTGCGCCGCGCAGGCTGGAGCCCATGACCGGGATTGAACCGGTGACCTCGTCCTTACCAAGGACGTGCTCTACCAACTGAGCTACATGGGCAAACTCCGCAAAGTGTTTTTGGGTTGATGTTTCGGTGTTAATCGCGGCCTCAAAAAAAGCGAAGCAGCCCGGGGCCGTCCCCCGCGTTTTTCAGCGGATTTACGACCTGCGGACTGCGCGACTTTTTCGCAGCGTTATAGCTTTATGCCTCTGAAGCAGGCTGGTGTCAAAACAGTTTTTATCGGGGCCGGCCGCCCGGTCACGTCAGGGCCGCACGCCGCAGACAGCGGATGAGGGCTTCGATCTCGATGGCCAAGAGGTCCACCGCGCCCGGCCGGAAGGGACCCAACGGCTTCAGGTCTTTCTCCTCGCCGAGTCCCGTAGACACCACGAAACTCATGAGGAAACTGAACAGGTATGGCTGGGAGGAGGACTCGATGAGGTCCCCGACGTACGCCGTCTTGTCGTCCGCCTTATAAACCCCGAGCAAAAGATGCTCCGACTCGGCCGCGATCACGTCGTAGTCGATGTCCGGGGCCGCACAACCCCGCGGCACCAAGGCCCCGATGACGATGTCGACGGCCGTGAGTAGAACCGCGACTTCCGCCGCTTGGAGGTCCAGCCGCTCATCCGCATCCTGAAAATACTCGCGCAAGCCGGGCGGACAGCGACCGGGGAGCATGCGATCCTCCTTTGCCATGCCTTTGATAGCCGCCTCGACTTCGTCGATCGTCAGCACCTTCCACCAAGCGCCCTGTCGCGGCGAACCCGCCGGTCGCGGCGGACGCGGCGCGGACAGAAGTTCGTCCAGCCCCAGTTCGCCCAGCACCCAGCCGATGTCGTGCGCGATGCCCTGACGGCGGCCGAGGTCGTCGACCGATTGCAAATGTCCTTTCATCAAAGCAACGAGCCGCGGGCGCATCTCCGGCCGGGCGGCCGCTTCGCGCGGTGTCAATCCATCGAGCGCGGGAACGGGCTCGCGCAGGAACTTTTCGTAATGCGAGCGCATCACAGATTGCAGCAGTTCCGCTCCCTCGGGAGACTTCGCGAGCTCGCTCGTTGCCGGACGTGCCGCCCGATCTGCCACCCGCCCGCCCGCGGCGATCTGCTTCGCCAAATCCGCGACAAATTCTTTTTCGAATTCAAGCCGGTCGCCGAAAAATTCCTCCACCATTTTCTTCATTGGCTCGAAGTGCATCGAACTCATCGCGCTGATCTCGACGCGACCGGGGAAAACGCGCAATTGCCCCCACATGGGCTGCCCGGGGCCGATCCCGCCCTGCTGCAGGGCCTCCGGTAGTTCCCTTTCCCATGCCTGCGAGGAACCCGTGCGCAGCCAGACAAAACAGCGGTGTGGACCACGGGCTTCCACCTCCTCCCGGCTCGGCGGCGTCTCGTCGAAATCCTCGCGTCCGGCCAGACCTAGATCGTCCGCCGTCCCGTTGAAATGGTAATTGGCCACGCATTGCTTCGCATCAAGGTTGCGCCAGATGCGTTCGAAACGCTTGGCGGATTCCTCCGACACCGACTCGACAAAAAAAGAAAAGTTTTCGCCCAACCACTCGGTCATGTCCCCCTTTCCTTCGAGCGGTCCTCCCAGTTTTTCGACATGCCGCAACACGGTGGCGCGGGCGGATTCGGGCGACAAAGACAAGGGAAACGCCACGCCGTAGAGCCGTTGAAAAAAAGGCGACGGCACCAACCAACCGCAAAACGCCTGATATTGCCGCGCCATCTCCGCAAGAGCGCGATCGCAGACCGTGAAGGTGGCGCCAGCCGCAAGCACGTCGGCGCATTCGCAACGCAGATCATCGAGCACGCGCCGCACCTCGAAAACCGTCGCCTGCGTTTGCGGCGCAAATCCGGCCAGCAAAATCTCATCGTTGCGTAAACCGCTCCAAGCGGACTCGCGCCATAGGTCGAAAAGTTTTTTTCCCGGACGGATCTCGCGCTGGTAAAATTCCAGGTGGCAGCGCTGCATCAATTCCATTTCGTCGAGATCGCTCTTCACCTCCTGCGGACGCAGGCGTTGCAACACCGACGGCGCACCCACGGTTTTGCCGTAGAAATCCATCAGCTTGCCGTCGAACTTGCGGCTGATCTCGAGCAACTGGTCGTAGTTACCCACCGTCCAGGGACAATAAGGGCAGTCGGGCGGACAGTCGTAGCGTGTCCCTCGGTTGGAACCGCATTCCGGCGCGGTGATTTTGCGTCCGACGGCCGGGCAATCGCGGAGTTTGTCGGCCTTGGCCATCGCGGATCAGGGTTGCAGGACTCGCTCCCGCACGCGACGGATATAAACGGCCTTTCCGCTGGACGCATCGACCTCCACGACCACCCCGCACAAATCCACCTCCCCCCCGGCCACCGGCAAGGTCGTCGGCATCCCGGTGAGAAACCGCCGCAGGATCGACTCCTTGATCCGGCCGAGGACGGAGTCTGCCGCCCCGCACATCCCGGCATCGCAGAGGAAGGCCGTCCCGCCGGGAAAAATCTGCTCGTCCGCGGTCTGCACATGCGTGTGGGTGCCGACCACGGCGGAGACCTTGCCGTCCAAATACCGGCCGAGTGCGATCTTCTCGCTTGTCGTCTCGGCATGGACGTCGACAAAAATCACCTTGGTCGCCGCGCGCAGCTTCTCCACTTCCTCCATGGCGCGGTGGAACGGATTGTCCAAGGGCGGGTTCATGAAAGTCAACCCGCGCACATTGAGCACCGCGACCGGACCCTTGGCCGTGTCCAAGACCACCGACCCCGCGCCCGGCGTCCCCTCCGGATAGTTGCACGGACGAAGCAGGCGCGGCTCGGTCTCGATGTAGGCCGGCAGGTCTTTCTGATCCCACACATGGTCACCCGTGGTGATCACCGTGGCCCCCGACTTGAGCAATTCGATGCACTGCTTTCCGCTGATCCCGCGACCGCCCGCGGCGTTCTCCCCGTTGACGATGGTGAAATCGACCGCCAACTCTTCCTGCAGACCCCTGAGTCTCTGCTGCAGGGCTTTGCGCCCCGGTTCCCCGACCACGTCGCCCAAAAAAAGTATCCGGATCATTTTGCACCGCCGATTCAACCATGGATTTCACTAATGTCACTGATGGAAACATCAGTGCCGCGAACCATCGCCAAGGACGAATAGGAAGAATTCGCTCGCCTGCCAGTTTGACTTCTACCGGAGCTCAGGACCCCCAAAGGATCAAAGAACCAAAGATCAAAGGGAACTCTTCCGGCGCTTCCAAAGATACACCGCTCCTGCTCCGAGCAACACCAGCACGTAAGTCGAGGGTTCAGGGACACTCGCGACACGAAAACCGACGAAGTCGACCGCCTGCGACGGGGCGACGAAGTCGAACCGGAACGAGGAGCGCAAGAAGAACTCGGTGTAGGTCCAGTCGCCACCGCGGAGCGCGCGGGTCTCGGACGGAGAGCTATTTGTGCCAGCATAGGCACTCTCGTTCAACTCCCACACATTGCCGCCTTGGCCCATCGTGCCATACGGGCTCAAGCCTCCAGCGCTGTCCACTACGGCCGGAACCGAGGCAGCGTTATTATAAACCGCACTGCCCACATTGGTCCCGCTGGCCACCGCCGTCGGGACGCTGCTGCTCGCCGTGGGATAAAGGAAATAGTTCGACCCGGCAGGGTTGTAGTATGCGGCCTTATACCACTCGTTCTCGCTCGGCAGGAAATAGAAGGCGTTCTTGTTCCGGTAAAGATTGGTTCCTCCCGCCGTCCAAGCCTGCTCGCTGCTCCAAAGCGTCATGCTCCAACTGCCGCCGCTGAAGGTCAGATCATAGGCCGCCGTCTTCCCCGAGTTCGTGTTGAGGAAATTGACAAAGGCCGCCGCCTCGTACCAGTCGATGTTGGCCGCCGGTTGATTGCCCGTCCATGCCCCAGCCGTCACGTTGGCCATCCCGCTGGCCGTCGCCTTGGTGATGGCGTCTTGGGAGATCTCGTAAGTGCTCGCGCGATATTCGTAGGGTACCGCGCCATAGCTGGTGGTATCGGCCGCGTTGTCCGTGTTGCCTATGCTAACGAAGTCGATGGTGAACTCATTGCTGGTCCCGCCGCCGAAGGTGTCGGCCTGGGCGGAGGGTGGGATGGTGAGAGTAAATGCGGCCAAAAGCGCCGCCACGAGATGCGATCTTTTCATGGTTCTTTGTCTTTCCGGCCGTGGGTTGAACCGGCGAAACCGCCGCGTTATTTTAAACAGATCCACGGCCGTGGAACCTGAAAAGAGAACAACGTCACCACAATGCTCCCCCTGCCCGCCAGCGCAAGGCAAATGTCAATCACGACAAAAATGTCCCGGCCGCCCGACTAAAAATCGCCCAGACACTCAGGGCCAACCCCAGCAGACCCATCGCATAGACAGGCGCAGCCAGGCCACCAAGGGGGCGGCGGGGGTAGCGTAAAGCGTTGATCGTCGGTACCCCCGACCATATCGACCAGCCGAAGATTGCCGCAAAAGCTATAACACTCTTTGCGCCAACCCTACCGCCGTCTCCTCGTCATCCACAGGGCGCCGGCGGCGGACATGAGAAGCAACGCGTAAGTCGAGGGTTCAGGGACACTCGCGACACGAAAACCGATGCTGTCGCTCTCGCCGGCAGGGCCGATGCTGAGCCGGCCAAAGGTGCGCAAGTTGTTGAAGGGGCTGAACCAGGCGCCACCGCGGACCGCGCGATTCTCGGACGAAAGGCTGTTTGTGCCATCAAAGGCACTCTCGTTCCATTCAAAGACATTGCCGCCTTGGCCCATCGTGCCGTAGGGGCTCAGGCCACCGGCAAAGGTCACGGCTGCCGGATTAGTTACCGCTCCACCATTATAAACCGCACTACCCGCGTTGGACTCGTCCACGTCCACCACCGGCCCCGCAGATCTGCACCACCTTGGTCGCCACCAGCAGGGTCATGGGCATGCCGATGGGGAAACGCGCATTATGACCGGCGAAGCAAAGCTGCCTCATTGATTTCTCCAGCATATCCGCCGACATTCCCCCCTTCTGTCGCTATGCCATTGGTCCGCACCACCCTCATCTTGCTGCTCCTCGCGAACTTCGCCGGCGCGCAAAAACTTACCCCGCTGGCTAGGCCACCCGACTGGTCCTCGCTCCATCGCTTTCAACAGACCATCACCAAGGACGAATTTGTCCGCCTGCTGACCCAAGTCTACGCGCCGCACGGGGCGTGGCAGGACCATTTCACCCTTGCCGAAGATCACGCCACCGTGGCGACCGCACCCGGCCAACCACTCTTCCGCCTGGACTTCGCGCCCGATGAGGCGAGCGCCAAACCCGTCCCGCGCTATTGGAAGCCCACCCGCAGTCTGCGCGGACTGCGCATCGCCATCGACCCCGGACACCTCGGCGGCGAGTGGGCCCGGATGGAGGAACGGTGGTTCCAAATCGGAGAGAACAAGCCCGTGATTGAAGGAAACATGGTGCTCGAGGTGGCCGAGTTGCTCCAAAAAGAACTCGAGCGCCGCGGGGCCAAAGTCGTGCTCCTCCGCACGAGTAGCAAACCCGCAACCAACCTGCGCCCGGAAAAGCTCCGCACCTCCGCCGCCGCTTCCCTCCGCGAGCGTGGTCGGCCGGTCAATCCGGCCAGTCTCAAGGCCGAAAGCGAACGCCTCTTTTATCGCACCGCGGAAATCCAAGCCCGGGCGCGCCTGGTCAACCAACGATACAAACCGGACCTCGTGCTCGCCCTCCACTTCAACGCCGAAGCGTGGGGCAACCCGGCCCGCCCCACCCTGACCGGCCTCAATCACCTCCACCTTCTGGTCAGCGGTTGCTATTCCGCGCGCGAACTCGAATACGACGACCAGCGCTACGACCTGATGGTCAAACTGCTCAACCGCTCTTTCGATCAAGAGGTCGGGGTCTCCCGCGCCGTGGCGCAAGGCATGGCCCGCGCCACCGGACTCCCGCCCTACACTTACACGGGCGACACCGCGATCAACGTCGGCGGTTCCCCCTACGTCTGGGCCCGCAATCTTCTGGCCAACCGCCTCTTCGAGTGTCCCGTGGTCTACCTCGAGCCCTACGTGATGAACAACCGGGAGGTCCACCACCGCGTCCAACTCGGCGACTACTCCGGCCGCCGCAAGATCAACGGCACCCTGCGCGAAAACATCTACCGCGAATACGTACGCGGCGTGGCCGACGGCCTCGCGGCCTATCACGGGGAAAATTGACCGCTGCCGCCGCCGATTTTACCGATCGAAAAATCCATCCGTGCCATCCGTGATATCCGTGGTTAAAAATTCCGGCTGATGAAAATCCTCGCGGTCGCGAACCAAAAAGGCGGTGTCGGCAAAACAACGACGTCGGTCAATCTCGCCGCCGGCCTCGCCGCGCGCGGCCGGCGCGTCCTCCTCATCGATCTCGACCCGCAAGGCAATGCCACCAGCGCCCTCGCCGCCGGGGTGGAAAACCCGCCCACCCTCTACGGCCCCCTCACCGGCACCTCCGAGATCGGTGCTTGCGTCACCCCGACGCGCCTGCCGGAACTCTCCCTCATCGCGGCCAACCTCGACCTGGCCGGGCTGGAAATCGAAGTGGCGCGGATGGACGACCACTTGCAGCAACTGCGCCGCGCCCTGCAACCCCTGCGCGAAACGGACACCTTCGACTTTGCCATCCTCGATTGCCCGCCCTCGCTTGGCATCCTCATGACCAACGCCCTGGCCGCCGCCGACCAACTCCTCGTCCCGGTGCAATGCGAATACTATGCGCTGGAAGGCCTCGGCAAACTGATGTTCGTCATGGGGCAGATCCGCGACTCAGGCGCCAACCCCGGCCTCACCTTGTCCGGCCTCCTCATGACCATGTTCGACCGCCGTACCAATCTGGCCGAAGCGGTGGTCAAAGATGTGCGCGACCATTTTGAAGAGGTGCTTTATGACACCGTCATCCCCCGCACGGTCCGCCTGAGCGAAGCTCCCAGCTTCGGACGCACCATCTTCGAGCACGACCCCCGCGGCAGCGGGGCCGAAGCCTACGACCGGCTGGCCGGGGAATTTCTCAAACGCCACGAGGCCAATCTCTCTTTCGTCAATGCCTGAAACACCAATTCAGCAACCCCCTTTTCCATGAATCAAAACGCCATCCTCGAACTTTTCCGCCAAACCGGCGCCCTCCTCCACGGCCACTTCGTCCTCCGCTCCGGCCTGCACAGCCGCGAGTTTTTCCAATGCGCCCTCCTCCTGCGCGATACCAAGGTGGCCGAACGCGTCTGCGGCGCCCTTGCCGACCAGCTCCGCAGCGCCGAGTTTGACACCGTGATCTCCCCGGCCCTGGGCGGCATCCTGGTCGGACAAGAGGTCGCACGCCAATTGGGCAAGCCCCACATTTTCAGCGAAAAAAACGACGCTGGCGCCCTCGTCCTCCGCCGCGGCTTCACCATCAAGCCCGGCGAACGCTTCGCCGTGATTGAGGACGTGGTCACCCGCGGCGGGCGCCTCATGGAGACCGTGGAGATCGTCCAACAGCACGGCGGCGTGGTGGTCGCCGCCGCATCTTTGGTCAACCGCTCCGGCGGACAGCTCCCCGCCATGGATTTTCCCTTCCATGGCCTTGTCGAATTGAATCCCGAAACTTTCCCGCCCGACGCCCTCCCGCCGGATCTCACGGCCATCCCGGTGATCAAACCGGGGAGCAAGTAGAGCCGTTGCCCGCCGCGGCAGGAATCTCCGGTCTCCTTGTGGCGCAAAAAGAAAACCTTCCGCCCCCTTGCTCCCCCGCCCCGGCCTCGGTTAGAAGAGCAGACGTGAGGATCGTCCCCCCGGATCATCCGGCCGTGCGCCCGTGCGCCCTGCCGCCCAAATTCCGTATGACCGCACCGTCAGCGCAACCATGAGCATGCGACGCATTGTGGTCATTGGGCGCACCGATGTCGGTCGGCGCGTCTGCTCGCTGCTCACTTCCTCGGGGATCTCCGTTGTCCATTTGCATGAACCATCCGACGCCGAACTGCGCGCCGAATTGTGCCAAGAGATCGACGGGGTGGCCGTTCTGCTCCACGACGACATCGAGGCCCTGCGCTACAGCCTGATGATCCATCATATCCGTCCCGATGCGCGTTTGTTCGTGGCCATGTTCGACCTCACCGCCCGCACCCAGCTGCGCAGCGTCGTCCCGGGATGTGTCGTGCTCTCGCCGGCCGCCATTTCTGTTCCCTCCATGGTCGCCGGGGCCATCGACCCGCGGGCCGACGCGATCCGCAGGGAGTCGACACCGGAACTCCGCGCGTGGGTTTCGGTCACCGAGACTGCGGGCGGCAGCGCGCGCGTCGCACCTTACCGCACCCCCGAGGCCATGCGCCGGCGGGGCGTGTTCGGCCGCCTGGCCGGGCAATTCCGACCGTTCGACTCCGGATCGCGCGTCCTGCTCGGCGGGGCGGCGGGTTTGATTGCCATCATCCTGGCCGACACCCTTGTCGGTCTGGCCCACGCGAATTTTTTGCGGGCCCTTTATGATGCCACCCGGACGACCGCCACCATCTCGGCCCCCGTCTTGCCGGACAACCCCCTCGTCCTCCTTTGGGCGACCCTCGCGGCACTTTTGGTCATGGGTTTCACCGCCCTTTTCGCCGCCGGCATCGTCAACTACCTGCTCTCCGGGCGCCACGTTGCCATCTTCGGCCGACGGGCCATGCCGCGGTTCGGCCACGTGATCGTGGTCGGCATGGGACAAGTCGGCTTGCGCTTGGCCCAGGAATTGCAGGAGCTCGGCATTGCCGTGGTCGGCATCGAACAAAACCCAAATGCCCGCACCTTGCAGATCGCCCGCAGTTGCGGCATCCCGGTCCTCATCGGGGACGGTGCCTCCAAGGCTGCCGTCCATGCCACCGGGGTCAAAGGGGCCGTCGCCCTCGTCGCGGCGAGCAGCGCGGAGCGCGACAATATCGCGGTGGCGGTGGGCGCGCTGGCCGCCAATCCGCAACTGCGCGTCGTCATCCGCGCGGGCAGCGATGACGCCATCGATGAAACCCGCTCCCTTTTCCGCATCGGCGCCGTGGTCGATGTCAACGGCCTCACCGCCTCCTTCGTGGCCGCCTCGCTGGGCGAAAAGCCACCTTATGCGGTCATCGCCACGCCCGCCGGTAACATGGCCCTCGAAGAATCCGGCGCCGTTATTGAAACCTGGCCGCCGCACCCGCAGCGCTGCTCCTGCGCTTGAGCCCTTCCGCATCTTGCCGCGCCCCTTAAGTCCGGATTACTCCCGGACAACGAAACAGCCGGCGCGCTCAGATGGCGCTGGAGGGCTACGGCTTGCTGCGCCGCAGGTAAAACCCCGCCACCAGCATGGTCAGACCGACCATCACCACCCCATCATTGCCGAAAAAGTGCGGGGGCAAGGCAAAGATCCGATCCGGAATAAAGTCCACCAGCACGAGACCGAAGGCGAAAAATCCCAGAACAATGAGGACATTGCCGATCAAGCGGGCATGCTCGCGTGCGTCGAATTCGTCCATCCCCGAAGAGGGCCATCCCGCGGCCCGAAATTCAAACAAAAACAGTTTGCCCCGCGCGGCAAGTCCCAGCACAATGCGATTTGATATGGAAACCCTCCTCGTCTTAAGTCCAGGTCAATACAGCCTCGTTTACAACGTGCTGAGTTTGACCATCGCCGCCATGGGTGCCTCAACCGCGTTCTTCTTTTTGTCGCGCGGTTCCGTGCTCCCCAAATACCGTCCGGCCCTCGTTGTCTCGGGCCTTGTCACCCTCATCGCCTGTTACCACTACGTCCGCATCTTCATGAGTTGGAACGGTGCGTTTGAATTCGGCGACATGGGCTACATTGCCTCTGGTGAGCCGTTCAACGACGCTTACCGTTATGTCGACTGGTTGCTCACGGTTCCGCTTCTTCTCGTCGAATTGGTGGCCGTCTTGACTTTGTCGAAGGCCGTCACGCGTTCGATTCTGACTCGTTTGGTCATCGCCGCAGTCCTCATGATCGGCCTTGGCTACCCCGGCGAAATTTCCGCCGACAACAACACCCGCTGGTTGTGGTGGACACTGAGCATGATCCCTTTCCTCTACATCCTCTTTGTGTTGTGGGTGGAACTGTCCAAGTCCCTGGAGCGTCAGTGCGCTGCCTCGCGGGGCCTCATCAGCGGAGCACGCGTACTTATCGTCCTGAGCTGGGCTTTCTATCCCATCGCCTTCATGCTGCCGATGCTCGGCTTCGGCGCCGCTGGCTCGATCAATGTCGGCCTCCAAGTCGGCTACAGCATTGCTGACATCGTCGCCAAGTGCGGCCTCGGCCTCTACGTCTACTTCATCGCCCGCGCCAAGTCGGTCGACGAAGATCCGTCGTATGCCTCGGCCTCGATACACTAAAAGCTAGCGCTTAAATTCATCGCGGCCGGGGCCCTCAAAGCCCCGGCCGTTTTTTTTCTTAAGCTTCAAGCCTCTGTCCTCTCCCCATGGCCTTCCCCCGCCCTAACCGAACCCCACGCCGCGACGACCTCGTGCTGGTCGAACAAATCCTCACCGACGCGACCCGCGCGCCCGGGCACCTGGGCCAGGCCGCCGCCTACCTGCTCGAACGCCCGGGCAAACGTGTCCGGGCACGCCTCTCGATCGCCCTGGCCGAAAGCCTCCAAATCCCGCCCGAGCAAGGCATCGCCCTCGCCGCCGCGGTCGAACTCCTGCACAACGCCTCCCTCGTGCTCGACGACGTGCAAGACAATGACGAAATGCGCCGCGGCCGCGCCAGTATCTGGAGGACCTTCGGACGCAGCCAGGCCATCAACCTCGGCACCTTCCTTATCGCCCAATCCAACGCCCTCGCCGCGCGACTGCCCGAGGTTAGCCCGCTCTTCGCCGCCACCTTGCGCGAAGCCACAGCCGGACAATCCGCCGAACTCGACTTCCACACCGCCACTCCCACCCTGCCCGCTTACGAAAAAATGGCCGAGGCAAAAACCGGTGCCCTCTTTGCCCTGGCCGCCCAATCCGTGGCAACCCTTGCCCGCCTCCCGGACGACCTCGCCGCCACGATCGGAAGTTCCTTCGCCCGTCTCGGGGCCGCCTATCAAATTCAGGACGATCTAGCGGACGCTTTCGGCCTCAAGGGTCGCGCCCGGGCCGGACTCGACCTCCGCGAGGGCAAAGCCAACAGCCTGGTCCTCTTTCATCTGGCCCTCCGCCCCGACGATAGCGCCTCCCTCCTCGCTTTCCTCCGCGATCCGTCGGCCCGCACCGAGAACCTCCGACTCGACGCCTGGCTCCAGCAACTCTTCGCCTCCGGTGCCGTCGCGGCCACACAGGAGCACCTCCACCGCCTTTGCGATGAAATCACCGCCGCCTCGGCCAACCTTCCCGCCCCGTTCGCCCCGCACCTTGCCTCCCTCGCCGCCGGCATCCGCGAACCCGCTATCTTCCAACGTACCGCGAACCTGGTTACTTTTGGCGACGGTCTATGACCGTCGCCAACTCCTCCTCCCGCGCTCTCGTCATCGGCTCCGGCTTCGGCGGACTCGCCGCCGCCCTGCGACTCCGCGCCCTTGGCCAGGAGGTCACGTTGCTCGAACGCCAGCCCGATCACGGCGGCCGGGCCCGCGTCTTCCGCCGCGACGGATTTTTTTATGATGCCGGCCCCACCGTGCTGACCGCACCTTTCCTCTTCGACGAATTGTTCGCCCTCTTCGGTGAAAAGCGGGCCGACCACATCGAGTTCCTCCCGGTCGCACCGTGGTACCGCATGATTGACCACCAGGGCCGGGCCTTCGACTACGGCGGCACGGTCGAAGACACCCTGCGCGAAATCGCCAAATTCAATCCGCTCGACCAAAGCGGCTACCTCCGGCTCCTCGAAACATCCCGCCGCCTTTATGACACGGGGTTCACCAAACTCTCCGCCGAGCCGTTTAGTTCGCTCACCGACATGATCCGCATCCTCCCCGACCTCGCCCGCCTTCGCGGCGACCGCACGGTCTACGATCTGGTCTGCCGCCACCTGCGCGATCCGTCCTTGCGCATGTTCTTCAGCATCCAACCCCTCCTGGTCGGCGGCAACCCCTTCGACACCTCCTGCCTTTACTCCCTCATCCACTACCTCGAACGCCAATGGGGTGTCTGGTTTCCCCGCGGGGGCACCGGAGCGCTGGTCGAGGCACTCCTCGACCTCGGTCAACGCCACGGAGTGCAGTTCCGCTCCGACGCCACGGTCGAAGAAATCCTCATCCGCCACGGGCGTGCGGCCGGAGTCCGCCTAGTCGGCGGCGAACAAATCGAAGCCGGTCTCGTCGTGGCCAACGCCGACCCGCCCACCGTCTACCGTCACCTCATCCCCGCCATCCATCGCCGCAAGTGGACCGATCGGAAACTCGCCACCCGCAAATACTCCATGGGGCTCTTCGTCCTTTTCTTCGCGACCAACCGCCGCTACGAGGATGTCGCCCATCACACCATTCTTTTCGGGCCCCGCTACCGCGGACTCCTCGACGACATCTTCAAGCGCGGCATCGTGGCCGACGACTTCAGCCTCTACCTCCATCGCCCCACCGCCACGGACCCGTCCATGGCACCGGACGGACACGACACCTTCTACGTCCTCTCCCCCGTTCCCAACCTCCAGCATAACATCGACTGGGAGATCGAGGGACCCCGCTACGCTCAGCGTATCCTCGACCACTTGCAAAAGACGGTCCTCCCGGACCTCGATCAACACCTCGTCTCCCAGTTCCACATCGCCCCGCCCTACTTCCGCGACCAACTGCTCACCACCCACGGCACCGGCTTTTCCATCGCCCCTGTTCTCACCCAGTCCGCCTGGTTCCGCTTCCACAACGAGAGCGAAGATGTCCCCGGCCTCTATTTCGTCGGGGCCGGTACCCACCCCGGAGCCGGCATGCCCGGTGTCTTGAGTTCCGCCAAGGTGGTGGAAAACCTCCTCCGCCGTGCGGCATGAGCACCCCGGAAGAACTCCTCGCGCGGGCCGGAAAAAGCTTCCACCTCGCCGGTAAATTTCTCCCGCCCGAATGCCGCGCCGCCGCGACCCGGCTTTACGCTTTCTGCCGCGGCCTCGACGACCTTGCCGACGAAACAGGTGACGCCGCCCAAATCGAAACCGTGGCCAAGGCTCTCGAAATCAACGACCGCTCCCACCCTCTAGCCGCCCTCTATCTCACCCTCGAAAGCTCCGATCCTGCTCCGGCTGTCGCCCTCGCCCGCGCCTTGCGCGACGACACCGGCCCGACCCTCATCCCGGACGAACGCGCCCTCCTCCGCTACTGTCACGGGGTGGCCGGAACGGTCGGTCTGATTATGGCCGGCGTCCTCGGCACCGCCGGACCCGCCGCCGCATGGCATGCCATCGACCTTGGCATCGCCATGCAACTGACCAACATCGCCCGTGACACGCGCGAGGACGCCGACCGCAACCGGCGGTACCTCCCGGCCACCTGGGTGGACCTCGCTCCGGCCGCGATCCGCCGAGCACCGCACGATGTTCACCAGGCCGTACGGCGTTGTCTCTCGCTCGCCGATCTCTATTACGCCAGCGGCCTCGCCGGCTTGGCTTACCTCCCACCCAGATCGCGCCGCGGCATCCTCATCGCGGCAAAAGTCTACCGGGAAATCGGCGGGGAACTCCGCCGCCAAGGGCCCGCGCGCAAGGCCGACCGCGTCGCCGTCCCGGCATGGCGCAAAGCCAGCTTGGTCGCGGGGACTTTCCTCGCCACCGCGCCATGGACCGCGCCCGTGCCGCCGCATGACCCCACGCTGCATAGCCAGTTGGACGGACTTGTGGGGGCGCACTTATGAAAATGCCGGGGAACGGCGCTCCTTATGACATCGCCTTCGCCGGCACAGGTCTCGCCGCCCTCAGCCTCGCGGTCCGCCTCGCCGCCCTGCCCCATCCACCACGCATGGTGCTGGTAGACCCTCGCCGTGAACCCGTCCGCGACCGGACTTGGTGCCACTGGCAACTCCACGAAACGCCTTTCGACTCCGCCATCACCCACCGCTGGCATCACTGGACCGTCCGGAACTCCACGGCAGGCACGGCCGCCCCGGCGGCCGCCCGCACGCCTTACGTGCGGATACCCGCCGACCAACTTCATCACCTCGCGATGGAAAAACTCGGCGCCTGCCCCGGGGCGGAATTCATCCGCGGCACTTCCGTCACTTCCATCGAGAATCACACCGACTATGCCGTCCTGCACCTGTCGGATGGACGGCGCCTCGCCTCCGACTGGGTCTTCGACAGCCGTCCGCCCGAACACCACCAGGCGCCCTGGCACCAGATCTTCCGCGGACTCGAATTGCATTCTCCCGAGGCCAGACTCGACACCGGCACAGTGACCCTCATGGATTTCCAATCCGCCGGACCCGCCGGAGTCCGCTTCTTTTACGTTCTCCCTCTCGACGCGCACACCGCTTTGGTCGAAGACACCTGGCTCGTCCCCTCCGGCCAATCTCCGGATTTTTCCGACGCGGAGATCCTCGCTTATGCCGCGACCAATCTTGGGTCCGCCGCATGGCAAATCCGCCACCGGGAAGAAGGTCACCTCCCCATGGGCCTCTCCCCCTCTGCGCCCTCGGCCGCTAAGTCGAAAAATCGCGTCATCCTCTGGGGCACTCCTGCCGGTGCCATCCGTCCCTCCTCCGGCTACGCCTTCTCCCGCATCCAGCGCGCCAGCACTCGCATGGCGCAAGCTTGGAGAAAACACGGTCGGCCCGCAGCGCAAAGCGCCCATGACTCCCCGCTTCTGGCCTGGATGGACCGGGTCTTCCTCCGCGCCATGACCCGCCGCCCCGAACGCGTCCCCGAATATTTCACCCGACTTTTCAACCGTGTCCCGCCCGACGCCCTTGTCCGCTTCCTTGAATCCGAGCCACGGCCCACCGACATTCTTCAAGTCATGAGCGTCCTGCCACCCGCCCCCTTCCTCGCCGCCGCGTTCCGATGAGCACGTGGTTTCCTGCATTCCGACGCCGCCACACTTGGGCCGTGGTCGTGCTCCTGACTCTGGCCCTTCTCGCCTCGCCGTTTCTTCCCGCCCTTCCGCTCTCCGCCCAACTGGCCCTCCTCGCCGTCGCCGTCGCCTTGTTCGGACTCCCGCACGGCGCCCTCGACCTCGCCCTCGTGCACGGAGCTTCCCGTGGATCATGGCGCGCCCTTGTCGCGGCAACCGGCGTTTACCTCGTGGTCTCCGCAGCCGTCCTTGCCGTCTGGCTCACCGCCCCGGTGGTGGCCCTCCTCGCCTTTCTCGCCATTGCCATCCTTCACTTCGGCCTTGGTGACACCGAGGATTTGCAAGGTCCGCAACGCGCCCTCGAGGTCGTCGCCCGCGGCGGCTTCGCCGGCATCGCCCCGCTCGCCTTCCACCCGCAAACCACCGGTGACCTCTTCGCCCTGCTTGTCGGACCGGCCGCGACCGCCCCTCTCGAGACCGCCCTTGCCTTCATCACCGCGCCCGCCACCTGGCTCTGGTTCGTGTGCCTCACCGCCGCCATACTTTGGCGACTGCTCCAACGCACTCCGGACTGGCTCAGCGCCGTGGCCGAACTCCTCCTCACCGCCACCGTCTTCGCCCTCTTTGCTCCGCTCACCGCCTTCCTCCTCTATTTCAGCTTCGTCCACTCGGTCCGCCACATCGCCGACCTCGGGGCCGCCCGCTTCCCCGACTCGGCCATGCGCGCCCGTCGCTGGCTCCTGCTCGAAAGCTTCCCCTTCACCGCCGCAACCGTTCTCCTCGGTGGCATCGCCTGGTTCGCTTTCGCCCCCACCATCACCTTCGACCAGGCCATGATGCGCGTCATCTTCTGGGGCCTCAGCGCCTTGACCATGCCGCATATGATTTTGACCGCCTGGTGGCACGGCCGTGGCGACCCGACGCCCGGTGATCTCTTCGCTCGCCATGTCTGAAGCCGTCCACGCCTTCTTCTCGCAATGGGACATCTATCGTCTCTGCATCGAGCACAACACCCTCTTCCATCGCGAAGTCGGCAACATCCTGCACCGCGAACTGCAGGAGCAAACCGGGCCCTTCACCTTACTTGACCTCGCCTGCGGCGATGCCGAGCTAACCGCGGCAGCCCTGCGGGGAACAAAGGTCGCCGCCTACACCGGGGTTGACTTCTCCGCGCCGGCCATTGCCTTGGCCGCGGAAAAAACCGCCACGCTAGCCTGCCCGCGACGTTTTCAGGAACAGGACTTCACGCACTTCCTGCGCGACAACAAGGAAAAGTTCGACCTCATCTATCTTGGACTCTCCCTGCACCACCTCGAGACCGCAACGAAGCGCGAGATGATGCAACACCTCCGCTGCGCCATGGCCGACGGCGGCTCATTTTATCTTTTTGAGCCCATCCTGCACGCCGGCGAATCGCGCGAAGGCTATACCGAGCGCTGGTCCGCAGCGATGAACGGCCCGTATGACCCCTTCCCACCTGCCGCCCGTGACGCCCTGCGGGAACATGTCCGCCAATCGGAACGACCGGAGTCCGCCGAAGAATATCTCGCGTTAGCACACGCCGCCGGCTTCCCCCGCGGCGATATTCTCTTCACCGACCCCGGAAATTTTTACTCCCTCTTCCGCTTCAAGGCCCGGGCGGCCTGACCGGCTGAGCAGGCCGGTTCTTCTCGCGAGGCAATTCGGAGCAGCGCCACATTCTACTGCGAAAGCAGTTGCTGGAATTCCGGCGTGCCGCGAAACATGGCATACATCGGGTCATTGGCCAGGGACGACTTGGCTTGGATCCCACCCAGTTGGATCGCACGGCGGGCCGACTCGAGGAACGAATTCATCTCGCGATTGGCGAATTCGAAGCGGGCCACAGCGAGCCAGACGCCGGCGTCGTTGGACATGACGGTGGCCAACCTTCGCGCCGGGCCGAGACCCGCCTGCCATTGGCCGTTGCTGTTGCTGAAGTCGACAGCGAACTTGAGGAAGTCCGGATTATCCCCGAAGGCTTGCGACGACTGCTCGAGCTGTTGGCGGGCCAAGTCAGGCTGTCCGGTCTCCACGTAGAGCCGCAGCAGGTTGGAAAGCATTTCGGCATTTTGCGGGTTCGCCGCCATTTCCCGCTGCAGGGCGTCGATCTCGCGGTCTGCCTCGCGCAGTCGCGCGACCCGCTCCCGGGCCTTGCCCACTCCGCGGTTGTTCGGATCGCCCTCGACGGCACGATCCCAAATCGCGGCCATCTCGTCCCAGCGCTTTTGCATTCGCAGGATGTCGCTCAGGGCGACAAGCGACTCCATGTTGTTCGGGTGCAATTGCAGGGCCTGACGATAGGCCCGCTCCGCCTCGGCCCACATCTGCCGTGCACGGTAAATGTTGCCCGTCGAATTGCGCAACTTGGAGAACGAACGCTTCGCGTCGAAATCCTCGTGGAAATTTTTGTCCGCCAGCAACCGCTCGACGTAA
This sequence comes from Chthoniobacter flavus, assembly GCA_945871065.1. Lineage (GTDB taxonomy): Bacteria > Verrucomicrobiota > Verrucomicrobiia > Chthoniobacterales > JACTMZ01 > JACTMZ01. Next base: position 31,822 of record CAMBUL010000004.1, read on the forward strand.
TCGTTCCAGTAACGGAAATCCTCAGCCACAACTTCCGGGGGCAAGGTCTCCAGCGGTTCCTTGTTCAGCCGGTAGCTCAAACCGTTGGGCACCGCGTAAGGATAAGTCCACTCCATGGGGAAGCTTTCCTCGATGAAGAATTCCCGCTGGTCCTTGTTCTTCTCAAAAATCCACTGCGCGATGGCCGCATGGTAAAGGATGCCGATATTCGGGTCCTGCGGATTGGCCCCCGGCGGCAGGTTCATCGAGACGCCGCGCACAATCTCCATCAATTCCTGCTCGCTCGGCATGATCGTTTCGTCGACTGGATATTGCTCGTCGCGGCCCAGCCATTTTTCGAACCAACCTTTGGCTTTCGGGCGGCCGGGCGCATAGTGATCGTGGATGTATTTCTGATAGAACGCGTCGGCCAGTGCGTTCTGCGTGACAATGACCAGATCGCGACGGTCGAAGCCCGGATCCCGCCGGTCCTCCGGGTCGACGAAACTTTCGCCGAGAATCATGTAGGTCGGCACGAAGCGCCCCGGATCGGTGCCCCCGAAGACAAAGGCGTCTTTCGGCAAGTCCTTGAGCATATCGTGCCCGTAATGCCAGCCGAACCAGTGGTCGCGCTGGCTGCAGAGCGGGGCGTTGTGGATGCCAGTCCAGAGAGGCAGCAGAGGCAAAGCGTAGGCGGCATAGCGCAGCGCCGGACGCACGGAGATCAACCGCGCGACCACGTAGCCCGTGCCAGCCGCGCAGAGCAGGGAAAAAAGCAGGTAGGCGTAGCCGTGATAAGGAAATTGCAACGACCAAGAGTCGATCGTCGTCTCGGTGCGCTCCATGATCGGCTGGAGGAAAGCCGAAAGGATGAAGCCGAAAAAGAGGAGATAAAGGAAGGTCCGCTGGTGCAAAGGGAGACGGAATACCGCCAAGACCGCGGCAAAAAATGCAGCGACGCCCCAAGGGGTGAAATTTTCCATCAGCTTGCGCCAATAAAAGTTGGTGAATTCACGCCCCAGCTGCAGGGTCGATACACGTTCCGGATCCTCCGGTTGGGGAGGCTTCTCCGGGGCCGTGCCCATTCCTTTGCCCAGCGTCCGCACAATGAGATCCGACAGACTGCCCGCGTATTGCGTGCGGTTGATCGAATAAAAGAACCCCTCCGGCGTGCTGGTGTAACCCCAATTCATCGGCGGATTGGTCGAGGAGGCAACGGGCATGTACGCGTAGGGGAGCAAGCCGAGGATGACCGCCACGGGCACGAGAAGGACGATTTTAAGGTCCGCGCGCCGCCACTTCAGCACTAACAGGATGATCAACCCGAGCATGGCGAAGTAGAAAAACCGCATGGCCGTCGACCAGGTCGTGGCGTCTTTGGAAAGCCAGGCAAAACCGAGGTAGACTAACGAGGCGCTGAGCACCGAAGCCACCAGCACTTCCCAGAAGACCGACCGCCTGACCAGCAACGGGACGAGGAGCGGCAAGGGAGCCAGCGCGAGGGTCAGGTGGTGATTGCTCATGCCGAGCGAGAAGGAAAAAAATGCAGCGACGATCGGCCAGTCGGACTGCGGGCGCCGCACCCACCAGTAAAGCGAAGCGACAAACAATCCAATGAGCAGCCCGTGAAGTGTGTAGACCTCCGCAATGACCGCTTGCGTCCAGAACGAGAAGCTGAAGGCAAAAAGCAGCCCGAAAGACGCCGCGATGATAGAGGTCAAGAGCGGGGCAACCTTGAGCGGCGTCTGCGTGCCGCCCCACCACGGCATCATCCAGCGCAGCATACTCGCGGCAACCAGTGTGGTAACCCCGACTGCCAGCGCCCCGCAGAATCCGCTGAAAAGATTGATCTCCCAAGCCGCGTTGCCGAGCGGAAGCAACTGGAAGAGCCAGGCAAGGATTGTCCAAAGAGGATACCCCGTGGGATGCGGCACGCCAAAGTGCTGCGCCGCCACAATGAACTCACCGGAGTCAAGGAGGCCGACGTTCGGCTGTGCCGTATAAAAATATACCACCCCACTGACCAAGGCGGCCGTCAGCGCAGCCCACCAGTCAGCGCGGATGAAAAGTGGTTGCCGCGGTTCGGTGTCCGGAGGTTCGGTTGCTTGGGCCATAACAAAGTGAAAGGGTGAGCAAACACGTTTCCGGCCCGCGACACAAGCCTTCCACCCCCCTTGTGGCGCGAGGCCTGCGGTCGCCGGACCCTTTTTCGCACGGGTCCCAAGTCGCCGCCGCCACCCACCCTCTTAACCGACCAAACCTTCGGCCATCTGATGCAATTCATCGGCCACCCTTTTTCGTTCCGCCGCATCCAAGCGGTCGATGAAAAGAATCCCGTCCAGATGATCGACCTCGTGCTGTAGCGCACGGGACAACAGACCCTCGGCCTCGAAGTCGATGCTGTTTCCTTCCAGATCGGTTCCGCGCACCCGCACCGCCGCCGACCGTTCCACCTCGCCGTGCACACCGGGGATGCTCAAGCAGGCCTCGCTGCCGGATTCCGGCAGTCCGACCAACTCGAGTTCCGGATTCAGCAGCACCATGGGCATGTGCTTGTGCACCGGCCGCGACTTCCCGCCGATGCGCAAGACGCTGGGGCGCTTTTTCGCTTCGCGCGTGTCGATCACGACAATGCGACGAGCTACTCCGACCTGATTTCCGGCCAGACCACAACCTTCATGCGTATACATCGTCTCGAGCATATCGTCGGCCAGACGACGCAGGGCATCGTCGACGCCGGCAATCGGCTCGGCTTTGGCGCGCAGCACAGGGTGTCCCAATTTTGTGATCGCGAGCATGACCCTATTTTTCCCCTATTTCCGGCGGACGGGCAAATGCCGGGAGATTGCGGATCCCCGCATCGCGGAGCGCATCAATGATCCGCACAATGACCCGGAAAGGGACCCCCTCGTCGGCCTGCAGCGCGATGCCGCGCTCCGGGTCGGCTTCGTTGGCCCGGCGCAATTCCACGGCCAGCGATTCCAAGGTCACCGGCTGCCCGTCGAGCTGCAATGTCTGCTCGTCTTTCACTTCGAGAAGGACCGGTTCCTCCTTGGTTTCGGCCGCCGCGGCGGATTTCGATTCGGGCAAGGCGATCTTCAGTTGCGGCTGGGACTTTTTGAAGGTCGTCGTGACAATGAAAAAGATCAGGAGGATAGCCAGGATGTCGATCAGTGAAACAATGACCAGAACCGGGGCCCGCCGCTTCCTCGTGTAAAATCCCGCGCCCACGGCCGTTTACTTGTGTTCGGGGTAGCACTTGGCCAAAAGGTCGGCCACCACCCCCTCCATGCTGACGGCCATGGTTTCGATCTTGCGCTGGAAATAGTTGTGCGCCACGAGGCTCGGGGCGGCCACGGCCAACCCGACGATTGTCGTGTTCAACGCCTCCGAGATACCGCGCGCCACCGCGACGGGGTCGCCCGCGGCGCTGCCGCCTCCGAGATTGGCAAAGATACCGACCAACCCCGAAAGGGTCCCGAGAAGACCGAACAAAGGAGCCACACCGGTCGTCATTTCCAGCAAGGCCATCCCGCTTTCCATCCGCACCACTTCATGCCGCGCCCTGACGTGGACGGCCTCGATATTCTCCTGCCGCGGCCAGTTGAGGTGTCTTAGGCAAACCACCACGATGCGCCCGAGCGGCGAGTTGCTGCGTTGCGCCATGATCGTGAGGCGCTGCAAAGAGTCGCCGGGCTGCAGGCCGTCGACAGCCGATTCCACGTCCGGCGGCATAATCAAGCTCTCCCGCAGGGCGAAGCCGCGCAGAAGGATCACCGTGCCGGCCACAATGGAAAGAAGCAGCAGGAGCACCATGAAAAACCCGCCGCGCACAAAAAAATCCAACGCTCCCTGCAATGTTTCGGTCATGTCAATTGGTGATGATGCTGAATGTGTAGTCCATTTCGATTTGTCCACCCTTCAAGGTCGGCAAGATGTCCGGCGGGATCGGCGGGATATCGGCCGAGAGGATAGACTCGACCGTGACGATTTCAAAACTTTCGTTCGAAGTGTTTGTCATGATGCGCGGACGGCGAGCTTTGCCGTTGCGGTCGATGATGAAGACGACCGATACCGTTCCGTAGCTGAAGAGGTCCAGGCGCGAGCCGATATGAAGATACCAACTCGAACCAATGGCATCGCTGATCGCTTTCCGGTAGCGCCCCAGCGGGGTGGACAGGGAGGCAACGGCGGACTTGCCGCGATTGCTCACGCTGCCGCTCAGACGGGTCGGACGCGCCTGCCGTTGGTATGACGGCCTTGACGGCGGCGGGGCGGGCGGAGGCTTTCGTTCGAGGGGTTCCTCTTTTTTTTCCGGCTGTGCACTGGCCAAAAGGGCGTCGGCTTCCACCGGTTCGGGTTTTTCTTCCTCGGGCCGGGTCTCTTGCCGTTCTTCGGGCTGCGGAGGCTCCGGCGGCGCCGGTTCCGCGGGAGGTGTCTCCGGAGCCGGTGGCGCCACGTCGACTTTGGCCAAAGCCAGTTCCTGCTGCTCCAGTTCGAGGAAATCCTGCTTCCGGCCGTCCTGCGAAGGCAAGGGCTCCGCACCCGCGGCCGCCTCGGGCGCAGCGGCCGCCGTGTCGCGGTCCGATTCAAAAAGAGCATCCTCCGGCGGCTTCGCCGCCTCGGGCGCCGAGGTGTCGACAAATTGCGGTTTCTGCGGGGCCGGCGGGGGCTGGATAATGGTGATTTCGATTTCCTCCACCGGCTCGGGAGCCGGCTCCAGGCCGAGAATGGTGAACCAGGCCGCCGTGAGGATGATCAACAAGTGGGCCAGCAGCGAGAAAAGCAGCGCCCAGCCGGTGCGGCGGCGCAACTTTCGCCGTTCCATGGTGCGCCTTCCGCTCACCCGCGCGCCCTCCGTTGGGTCATGCGCGCATGATGAAAAAGATACTGCTGCGCGTAGCCGGCATGCGGGCCGAACCGGGACGCCAGCTTTTGTTCCAAAGCAAGCGGCGTCGGCTTCTTGCGCCCTCGCCAGTAGCTGCGGCGCATGATGCGCGCGATCCAGGTGTCGACCGGAAAGGCCGACAGGCGGCCGAAGCCGAAAAGCATGGCGCAGTTGGCCACCTTGCGCCCCACCCCAGGCAAGGTGCACAGCCGCTCGCGCAGGCCGCGGTCATCGAGAGCCTCCCACGCGGTCAAGTCGGCCTCGCCCGAAGCCACTCGCTGCGCTGTGGCCTGCAAGTTTTTCGCGCGATAGCCCAACCCGCAGGCCCGCAGCTCGTCTTCGGACGCGGCCGCCAGCCGTGATGCCTCCGGATACGCCTGCCATGCGGACCCCGGCACGGAGCGCCCGAACCGCTCGCGCAAGGCAAATGACATTTGCCGGATGTGGACGACTTGCTTCATGGACGAGGTAATAAAGGTGGCCAGACACTCCCAGGCCGGCTGGCGGAGTATCCGCAGCCCCCGGCAAAAGTCCAAGGCCTCAAGCATCGTCTCGTCCTGCGGAAAACCTGCGTAAACCTCCGCCAGATCGTGGTCCATCCCGAAATACCGTGCCACCAGCGGCCCGTCCCCGCGCACCACCTTGAGTTGTCCTTCCTCCCCGCGCACCGCCGTCAACTCGTCCCCGATCAAACCCTCCCAAAGCCCTTTTTCCGTCTCCGTCCAATGAAACACCTGCCCGCACTCCAACGTGGCGCGCAGATTGATCATCGCCCCGGGGTGTCACCTTTCCGCCCGAAGACTGAGCCGAGGCTTGGCGAGACAGACCTTAGCCAAAACTGAAGCACGGAAAGCCCTCCCATCACATCAATCTAACCGGGACAAAAAATTGCAGCGTCCCCGCACCCGTAGCCAGACCTCCTGAGGCGTCGAGACACATCAGCAACGCTTTGCGCACCCTCAAGGACTGCACGCTTTGCATGCCGAGCAAGGCTGCGGCCAGACCACCGAGGTCCGGTTGGTGGCCCACCAACATCACGGAGGGAAGCTTCGCGTAAGCCTTCAGCTCATCCATCGCCGCCCAAGGGTCCATCCCGCACTTCGCCCATGGCACTTCGACCAGTTCGGCCTCGGGTAAACTTTTCGCGACCAACTTCGCCGTCTGCACGGCGCGCGTGACCGGACTCGATAAAATAACCGCCGGCTCGATGCCTTGCCGCCGGCAAAATTTCCCGACCCGCAAAGCCTGCTCGTCGCCCTTCGGCGTGAGCCGGCGCGCCTGATCACTCGCGGCGAGCATCTCGGCTTCCGCGTGCCGGAGGAGATAAATCAACATGGCCTACATCACCATCCCGCCATCCACCACCAGCGTCTGACCTGTCACGTAGCCCGCCTCGGCCCCGGCAAGAAAGGCCACCGCCGCGGCGATGTCCTCCGGCACGCCGAAGCGACCCAGCGGGATGCGCCCGACGACGGCAGTGCGGATGTTTTCGGGCAGCACGTTGGTCATGTCCGTCTCGATAAAGCCCGGAGCCACGGCGTTGACCGTAATCCCGCGGCCGGACAACTCCCGCGCGATGGTTTTGGTCAGGCCGATGAGACCTGCCTTGCTCGCCGCGTAGTTGGCTTGGCCCGCATTCCCCATAATGCCGCTGACCGAGCTGATATTGATGATCCGCCCGCTGCGCTGTTTGACCATCGGGCGTTGCACCGCGCGGATAAAGTTGAAGGCACCCTTCAGATTGGTGTCCATCACAACGTCCCAGTCGTCGCTGCTCATGCGCATGCTCAGCCCGTCGCGCGTCACCCCGGCATTGTTGACCAAGATATCGACCTTTCCGAAATCCCGGAAAATCACATCGGCCAATTCCTGCACCGCCGAGAAATCCGCCACGTCCACCGCGTAGGCTTTGGCCGCGCCCGGATGCGCCGTATTGATCGCCTCCGCCGTCTTGCCCGCATTGGCCTCGGTGCGGCTGATCACCGCCACCTTCGCGCCTTCGTCGGCCAACTTCTTGGCAATGGCCTCGCCGATCCCGCGACCGGCTCCCGTCACCACCGCCACTTGTCCGTCAAATCGATTGCTCATCAAGAGCCATAAAACACCATCCGCCCCCAACCGCGCAAACCCTAACCGTCCTACTGAGCGCCCGGGCTGCCGTCTCCGATCATGCGCAAATCCGTTGCTTCCACCCGCCCGCTGCGAAAGACTCCGGCAACCCTTTCCGTCACTCACCGCATACTGAACACTGAATACTGAAAACTTAAGTATGACCAAACCCTTCAGCCTTTTCCTCGCCCTGCGCTACCTTCGCCCGAAGCGTACCTTCCTCAGCCTGATCACGGTTATTTCGATTCTCGGTGTCACCATCGGCATCATGGTGCTCATCCTCGTTATTTCGGTCATGACCGGCTTCGAACAGGAACTGCGGCGCAAAGTCCTCGGCTTCGATGCGCACCTCGTGGCCGGCGGTGAATCGGTCATTTTTGACTGGCCCGCCCAAGCTGCGCAGATCCGTGCGGTCGAAGGTGTCACCGGCGTAGCCCCTTTTGTCCAGGGCCCCGTGCTGGCCGAATTCATGGGGCGCCGGCTCGCCCCGAAAATTCGCGCCATCGACCCCGAGGTCGAACGTGAGGTCACCGCTCTGCAGGACTTCATGGTCGCGGGGGAACTGAAACTCGAGGGCAATGAAACCGTTCTGGGATCCGCTCTCGCCGGCATCCTCGGCGTGGGCGTGGGCGACACCATCACCATTTATTCGCCGGGGAACTTGAATGAGATCATTGACGGGATCAACGCCATGGAACAGGGCGGGGACAAAGCCAAAACGGCCAGCCAACTGCGCGAAATGATCCTTCCACTGGAACTCACCGTGACCGGCATCTTTTCCTCCGGACGTTACCTCTACGATTCGGAATTCCTTCTCGTGCCCTTGCACATCGGCCAGGAACTCTACGGGCTCGGCGACGGAGTTCACGGGCTCACCATCAAAACTGTCCACCCCTACGAAGCCGCCGCCATCCGGACCCGCATGGAGGGACGCATCGATCCGGCTTTGGGCGTCTCGACCTGGATGGATATGAACCGCGAACTCTTCGAGGCGATCCACATGGAGCGCAATGTCATGTTTTTCATCCTGCTCTTCATTGTCATCGTTGCCGCCTTCGGGATCATGAACACCCTGATCACCGTCACCGTGCAGAAAACGCGGGAGATCGGCATTCTCAAAGCTTTGGGCGCCCGCACCGGACAAATCATCAGCGTCTTCGTCGGCCAAGGCATCGTGGTCGGCCTTTTTGGCACGGCCATCGGACTCGGTCTCGGCATCTGGCTGGTCCAATACCGCAACCAAGTCAGCCAGTGGCTCTCCGGCGTCCTCGGCATCGAAATTTTCCCGCAATCCATTTACCAATTCGCGGAAATTCCCGCCGAGATCGTTCCCTCCGACATCGCCATCATCTGCGCCAGCGCCTTTGCCATCTGCACCGTCGCCGCGGTCATCCCTGCATGGTTCGCCGCCCGCATGGACCCGGTCAACGCCCTCCGCTACGAATAATGTGATGCAGGCGGCGGGTCCAGAGGCCCCGCCCTACCTCGTCACCCCAGCAGAAAAAGGCCCGCCGCTCCGCCGGCCAGAATGGTCAACGCCGGATTGATCCGGGTAAGACTTAAGATCACGGCCACGGCCGCACCGATCCCGAGGGTGAGCAGATTAACATCCCAATCTTTGGCCGGATTGTAGCTCGCGGTTTTACCCAACGCGTAACAACCGGCGAGCATAAGCCCGATGACAATAGGTGCCATTCCCCGCTGGACCGCATCGCGCCAAGGAGAACCTTCGGCTGCATCCCAGACCTTGCTGGCAAAGTAGCAAAGCAAGCAGGCGGGAAAGAAAAAAGCGACCAGCACCGCGAGCAACCCGGCCACCCCGGAGACCTCGTAGCCGATGAGCGCGACACATGTCATGTTCGGTCCCGGGGCCAGCTGGCCGAGGCTGTAGATTTCGGCAAACTGCGTGTCGGACACCCAATGACATCTTTCCACCGTGACGTGCTCCATTTCCGGCAGAACCGCGGTGCCGCCCCCGACCGCGAGCAACGAAAGCAGGGCAAAGACATTGATCAGCTCGACGATCTTGCTCATGCCGCCTCCTTTTCCGTGCGGGGACGGTGCACCCAGATGGCCAGCGGCGCGACCGCGATCAAGGTAACGAGCAAGGAGACATGAAAAATCCCGACCAGCACAAAGACAACCACGACGAAGAGGAGGTCCTGCGGACGGATCAATTGCTTCCACCCGATTTTCAGAGTCACCTGCACCAGCAATCCCACCGCCGCCGCCGCCACGCCGGTCAGCACCACCGCAACCTTGGGATCATGGCGCAACGCCACGTAAGTAAATCCGAGCGCGGTGACAATGAACGCTCCGGGCAGGATCATCCCAAGGGTTGCCACCAGCGCACCCGCCGGCCCGCGCAGTTTGCGGCCGACAATCACGCTCATGTTCGTGGAGTTCAGACCGGGCAAAGTTTGCGAAATTTCCAGCGCCGCCATGAAACCGTCCTCATCGAGCCACTTCTCTTTGTCCACCAGTGCCCGGCGCAAGTAGGCGACAATGCCGCCGCCGAAGCTGGTCACCCCGATCAAGGCAAAAACACTGAACAATTTGCTCAGGGAGATCCGCGGTGCGGCGTCATTCATGGTTGACCACCGGCTTGTTCCCCAGTCCGTAAACCAACGCCGTCTTGGTCGTCCCGAGCAGAACCCAGTCTTGCGCCGTCTTCTGCAGCTCTTTATGGAAGGCGGCCGCTTTTTCCAACGTCCCGGCATGGACGTCGTCCGACTTGTTGAACTTACACTGGAAAGCGAATTCCCCACAGACCGGTTGCTCCAGCTTGCGACTCCGCCAGACCGCGATCGTCGTCCTCCCCTTGTAGTGATGACCGAAATGCGCCAGGCCGACATTGACCTGCACCTCCTCGACCGCCATGTCGTTGACCAGCTCGATCGGTGCGTCCCTTCCCTCCTCAATGGCACGGAAAGCGGGAAAAGAGTGGGTGATATTTTTCAGAGCGAAGTTCATCGCCTCCCGCGGCAAAGCCAACACCGAGTTGTGCGAATAAATCGAGCGGATGTCGCCAAGACGGTCCGGGCAGGGCAGAAGTTCCTCTTTGAATTTGATCCGCGTCTGCCCGGCCAGCGCCGGACGGACATCAACCGCCGCAGCCTTGGCAAAATCCGGATGCCGGAATTTGACCGTCAGCTCCGGCGTCCCCGCCGGCCAACCGTCCTTGTAAAGCGTGCGCAACCGCACAATGAAGTGATGGCTGTAAAGGTCGAAGGCGGGCGTATCGAAGAAGAGCACCTCGCGCACCTGGTTGACAAAAGCATCATCCGACTCCTCCAGCTTCACCTCAAACTGTTTGGCCACCCGCTTGACCACCTGCCAGAAATCTTGGAAAGCCTGCGGCGTGGTGAACCGCTCCGGGTGCAAGAGAATTTTGTACTCCCGGTAGTGCAGGTCATCGTGCGGACCATTTGAAGGGTCTCCGGCGAATTCGGGCATACCAGCCAATAAACCACTGCACCCTGCCAAAATCCACTCCCGTTATCGCCTCCTCTACGGCCCATCCCCTTTCCTCACCAGCCGGACAACTCGTCATCGGGACGCACAATTTCCAAACCCGGAATATGATCGAAATGACGGTCATCGGTCAGCACGGCCGCCCCGCCCGCTTGGGCGCAAGCCGCGATCAAGCAATCCTGCGACGGTAGCGTGATGCCGTCCTGAGCAAAGACAGTTTTCCAGTCTGCCGCGTTGGTCGAGACTTCAATCTTCAGACGATCAAAGGGCCGATCGCGAAACTCTCCGGTGCGGTCCCGACCCAGTTTGCATCGGCCAACTTCCACCACACGGCCCAGGTCAATTTCAAAGGCAGCGTCCGGGTCTAATGGAATCCAGGAACTCGCGTTGCCGTATTCTCCATCGTTGAGGCCACCTGCCCTATGATTCGGTTCCGTCCGCTCGGAGGTAGCCGTAGCCGGGGAGGCTCCATTGCCCACGAAGGCCAGGTTTTCCGGATCGGCGGCCGTCTCCGCAATCGTTGCCAGCAGCTTGGCGTCATCGTCCGAATCGCGGCCGCGATTGTCGAGCAGGCCCCGCCACGGGCGAAGGGGCCGCGTTCGTCTTCCGCCGCCCGGAGTCGCCGTATTATGGCTACCAGTTGAATCTCCGCGGCATCGACCCCGCCGCCGACTACGAGGTGACCGAGGCCCGCACGTATTCCCCGGATAAGCCCCGCCGCATCAAGGGCGCGGAGCTCCAGCGCTACCGCGCCAGCATCGACGAGCTTCCCGGCTCGCTGCTCATCGAATACAAAAAGCTGCCAACCGAAAAATGAAAACCTTAACCTCCTTCCTCTGCCTCATTTCCTCCTGCACGTTTTGCCTGGCTGAGAACCGGATTTCCAACGGGGACTTCGAAAATCTGGTCGGAGCCGGTAGTTGTGTGCTTGCCAATCACATCAGGCTGGATGTCCACAGCGGCTGGAGATGCTTCACTACGAAGGTGGAAGCTCGCAAGGTCGCTTTCGAGCTTGTTGATTCCAAGGGGGCTAATGCTTTAAAAATCGAAATGACCTCCAATCCGGGCGGCGGAACGGGCGGGAGGATCGGCATCGATCTCGACCATAACAAGGTGCCCGCAAGTCCGGGTGACCGCCTTTCATTGAAATTCAAGGCCGGGTTAAGCACTCCGAAATCCTGCGCCGTTATGGTGACCATGGCTGCCCACCAGGCGGACGGAAGCCCAGTGTCCCAGAAAATCGAGATATTTGAGTTGGAGCGCGGGATGGCAGACCATGAATTTTCGGAGTGGACAGTGCCGGAAGGTGCCTCGGAATTGAATCTGGTTTTCAATCTGGTCGAAAGCGGCCGGAAAGTTGGCATGGATACCCAGCCCATGAATCCCTGTGGCTTTGTCATCGATGACATCGTCTTGGAGAAGGCGAAGTTATTGGCGAACGGATCCACCGTAGATGCGGCCCGACCGATATATCGATTCGATGTGTCGGTCTTGAACCACTTTGATTTTGCCGATCCGGCTGCCACGCGGAAAGCCTGGGATACCCTTCACACCGCCGTTTCGGTGCAAGGAATTGTAAACCGCGACGAGGCGAACCTATTTCTCAGGCACATGCCGAAATCGGACGATTTCTGGTGGAACTATCTCCGTGGAGAAAACCAGTGGCTCCACGACCGCCCGGTGGTCGAGCTGCACAGTCTGGCGGAGGTCTTGCAAACATTCGCTCCAAAGCTAAAGGGCGTCGTGTTGTATGATCCCAATGTTCTCGCAACTTCCTCGGTTGCCAGCACAATCTCCGGGGTCGAGGACCGGATGGCGCTTCGCCATGACCCCTCGCCGGACTCCGTTTTCACGCAGTTGTCGAAGCTGCCGGAATTTCCCAAGGATGTGCTGCGGCTGTTCCGGCCGGATGGCTCCCCGATGTTCACCGGGAAGGGGAAAATCCCGGACACGGATCTTGCATCGACCGGCAGCGCGAAGAATGACGCCTACCTTTGGGCAAAGGCGCGGTATCTGGATGCGGGCAGGTGCAGCCGCCAATACCTTGCCTATTACTTGGACAGCTACTGGCTTCAAAACCCCGCGCCGCCGAGCCAGGGGCCGAATCAGGGACTCTCCAACACAACGCTCGGGAATCACGATTTTTTTATCAGCCAGCGCGCATTTTTCTTCGACCTCGGCGTCTGGCCGGAAGAGTCGCCCAATGACGATCCCGATCAAAAGCCCGGGACGGATGTGCGGACTCTCAAGGCGATTCTGAAATCCATGGCGGGGCAGAGCGGCGGCGATATGTTCATCGTGGGCGGCATGGTGCCTTGGCTGTGGAAATACTGCGGGCCCGTGCCGGGCTGGGCGGGTTCCGGCGGCAATCATCATCCCGTGCACAGCGAATGGGAATTCGCGCGTCTCATGTCCGCTTACAATGGCATCATGGATGCCGACGCGATGGGGGGAATGGCGAACGCGAGCTTCTATCAGCACTTCCCGCTCAAAGATCGCTACCCGCAGCAGAAGAAGCCTACGGTTGAAGACTTGAAGCAGAAAGGATTCATATTGCCCGACGGATCGATACGCCCCGATGTCTATGTGTCAATATTCATGGGCGATTACGATGCCGCCTCTTGGTTCAACCAGTATATTCCAAAATGGTGGGCGGATCCCCAGCACGGCAAGGTAACGTGCAACTGGGGATTCAACCCCGTCCTCGACCGCCGGGCCCCGCATGTCGTGGACTACGTGCGCACCCATGCGTCTGCGACGGACTGGTTTATCAGCGGCGATTGCGGCAGCGGCTACCTGAACCCCGGGATGCTGAGCGCGCCGCGACTCGATCCTTCGGTTGGTGATGGGTGGGAGGCCTGGATCAAACTCAATAAAGAGTATTTTAAGCGCTACGACCTGAGCATCACGGGTTTCATCATCGAGGGGTTCGGTCCGGCGATGGGGAAACGCGGATGGGATGCCTACAAGACGTTGTCGCCTGACGGGCTCATGATCCTGAGCTTTGACCCGTCTTTCGGTCTGGTAGGGCTGCATGACGGCACCATGCCATATACCCGTCATCGCATGGATCTCGATGGGGCACCCGCGCAAGCCGCAGCAGATCTGATCAAAAAAATCGAAAAGGAAAAAGACCAGTTCACCGCGGGAGGACCGCAATTCCTCATGCCGAGAACTGTTTTGAAAAGCCCGACGTGGCTCGCCGAGACCATCGCGGCCACGATGGCCACACCCGGCGGGGAACGCATCTCCTTCCTAGATGCCTACAGCTTTTACCTGCTGCTGAAAACTGACCAGGCCAACAGAAACCCGAAGCCCGACAAGTGAAAATCTGCCATGAGAAAAATCCGATCCGGGAGTGAGGCATTTGGTGAACCCGTCCCGCTAAACCCAGACACATCGTCACTCCCTGCCTGAACTGATCTCACCAATATACCTATGCACGCACTCGCTACGATCGATTACGCAATCATTATTGGCTTTCTGACATTAAGCCTCGTTGCCGGGGTGATCATGACAAAGAGGGCTTCGACGAGCCTTGACCACTACTTCCTCGGCGGGCGCACGCTGCCGTGGTATCTGCTCGGCGTCGCGGGCATGGCCAACTGGTTTGACCTCACGGGGACAATGATCATCACGTCGTTCCTGTATATGCTCGGGCCGCGCGGGCTTTTTGTCGAGTTTCGTGGTGGCGCGGGGCTGGTTCTGATTTTCATGCTGGCCTTCACGGGAAAATGGCACCGCCGCTCGGGATGCATGACCGGGGCGGAGTGGATGACATACCGCTTTGGCGAGGGCAAGGCGGCCGAGGGGTTGCGGCTGATGTCGGCGATTGTCGGCATCCTGATCACGGTCATGATGCTCGCCTATCTGATCCGGGGAGCGAGCCTGTTTCTCGGGATGTTTTTCCCGTTCCCGGCGATCTACACGACGCTGGTCCTGATCACGGTCTCGACACTGTTCACCGTGAGCGCGGGCTTTTATGGCGTGGTGCTCACCGACCTGGTGCAGGGGCTGATCATCCTCACGTCGAGCGTCATCATCGCATTCCTCGCGTGGAACATGGTTCCCAACAGCGCCAGTCTGGCGGAAACGGCGTTCCAAGTCACGGGCAACGCCGGCTGGATCAACTCGCATCCCGCATGGCGCACCGAGATGCCCGCCGGCTACGAGGCCTACTCGCCGCTGATCATGGTCGCGGCATTCTATCTCCTTCGGAATGTTCTGGGCGGCTTTGGGACGGGGGCGGAGGCTCGCTTCTTCGGGGCGAAAAGCGACCGGGATTGCGGGCTGCAGTCCTTCCAGCAGGGGGTGATGCTGATGTTCCGCTGGCCGCTCATGATCGGGTTTGCCGTGATGGGCATTTACCTCGTGCATTCCATGTATCCGGACCCGGCGGTAATCCACAAGGCCAGGGATGTGATTCAGGCGCAATACCCGGACACCACCGAATCCTTCTGGCACGATCTCACCGGCAGCATCATGACCTCGCCCGAGAAGCACCCGTCCGGGCTCACCGATGACCTGCAGTCACTGCTGGGAGCGGAATGGAAAGGCAAGCTGGCGCTGGTCGGATTTCACGGCACGGTCAACCCGGAACAGATTCTTCCCGCCGTGCTGCTCAACATGGTGCCGGCCGGCTTGAAGGGCCTCATCGTCGTGGCTATGTTCGCTGCAATGATGTCGTGCAAGAACGGCCTGATGAACGGAGCCAGCGCGCTCTTCGTGAAGGATATTTATCAGAACTTCCTGCGCCCGAAAGCAGCGAACCGCGAGCTCATCATCGTTTCCTACACCTCGACGCTGGCGATCGTCTGCACCGGGTTCTACTTCGGCGTGGCCGCCACCAACATCAACAGCCTGTGGTCGTGGCTCATCATGAGCCTGACCGCAGGGCAGATCGCCCCCCAGTTGCTGCGGCTCTATTGGTGGCGCTGCAACGCCTGGGGCATGATCGGCGGCACGGTGCTTGGAGCCGCAGGCGCGGTGGTCCAGCGCGCCTTGTATCCGCAGATGGCGGAGCCCTCGCAGTTCATGCTCATGACCGCGATCTCGTTTCTGGGAACCATCGTCGGATCGCTGATCACCGCGCCGACGTCGCGGGAGGTTTTGAAAAACTTCTACCGCACGACTCGTCCGTTCGGTTGGTGGCGGCCGCTGCGCGGGGAATTCCAAGGGGCCGAGCGGGCTGCGATCGACCGCGAGAACCTCACGGACATCTTCACGCTGCCATTCGCCCTGATCTGGCTGGTGACCATGCTCTTGCTGCCGATGCAACTCGTAATCAAAGCCTACTCGGCATTTTTCTGGACCCTTCCGCTGTTCCTCTTCGGTCTGGCGGGCATGTATGTCTTCTGGTGGAAACCACTGATGAAAAAATAATGGGACTTCCGCCATCAATTTTATGCAGGCTTTAACGTATTTTCCGCAAGCGCGGACGGCATTGCCTTTCCCACAACTTATCCAAAAGACCACCCGCTGAATTTCGAAACACGCATGAAGATTCTATATATAAAAATGTCAACATTCTTGTTCGCCGCTCTGTTCCCCGTGATTGTGGTGGCAGCGGATCTGCCCGCCCGGCCCCTGGTGGTTTTCGACTTCGCGCCGGCGCTGGCGAAGTTGGACCCGAAGGATCCAGTGGCCTTGAGGCGGCACTACGACGAGGTTCTGCTGGCGACCTGCCTGCAGGGCCTGGTGAACAGGGACGAGCCCCGGATCTTCATCCGATACAACGCGCGGAACGACGATTTCTGGTTTGAAAAAATGACCGAGCCGGGCGGGTGGATGGCCGGACGGAAGGTCGAGCGGGCCACCTCGCTGCGGGATTTGACGGAAAGGTTTTCAGACTCTTTCAAGGGCCTTGTGGTCTGGGATGAAAGGGTGCCTGCCACGTCCAATGTGGCGGCCACGGTGGCCGGGGTGGAGAACTTGCTGCCGATCCGGTTCGACGAACACGAGGGCTCCCTCTACCGCGAGCTGGCCTTCGGTGATGCTCCGCTCAAAATCGCGCACCGCCTTCTGGCCGATGATGGCGGACCACTTTTCACCGGCAAAGGCGACATCCCCGGCACAGACCGCCAATCAACCGGCAGCGCAAAGAACGACGCCTACATCTGGCTGTTGGAGAATTTCATCAAGCCGGGACGGACGAACCCGCGCATGCTCGGGTATTATATCGATGGATTCTGGCTGAAATGCTGGCAGGCGTCCTCGCTGGAAAACCACACGATCAACAACCTCGACTTCCTCGTTGCCAATCGCGGGGCGATTCTGGATCTCAATGTCTGGGAGGATGAGGCAACCGTGGACGACCCCGGCCAGGCGCCCGGCACCGACCTCAGGACGCTGCGGGAAATCCTCATGGCTTGCGTGGAAAACACGAAGCGAAAGGAGATGATCGCAGTGTTCGGCTTTGTCTCCTGGGCGCACAAATATACCAATGTCACAACCAACGGATGGCATGCCGGAGGAACACATCCTGCCGTGGCGACCGAATGGGAATGGATCGAGATTCTCTCGGCCTACAACGTTTTTACAGAGCCGGATGCACTCGGGTATCCGTCGTTTCCCAACGCCTCCTTCTATCAACATTTTCCTGTGCCGGATGTGGTCCCGCAGAATGCCACGCCAACGCGGGAAAAGCTCATTGCCGATGGCGTGCTCGACAAGAATGGACGGCTGCTGCCAGTGAATTATTATGCGCACAACCAGGGCGACTACGATTGCGCGGCCTGGGTTTACCAGCATTTTCCCGATGTGCTGTCCGATCCGGCGAGGGGCAAGTTGCCGCTCTCCTGGGCGATCAGCCCGAATCTCGCCGCACGTTTTCCTTTCGGCATTCACTACATCCGCAGCCATGCGGCCGCGAAGGAGGTTTTTGTCGCTGGCGAGGCGGCCGGCTACTTGAATCCCGCGCTGCTTCAGTCCCCGCGGCCCGCGCCCGGGCTTCCCGATGCTCTGGATCTCTGGGTGGCGCATAATCAAAAATGGTATCGCCAATGGGATATCGATGTCACCGGGTTCAATGTGGATGGAAATACTCCGATGATGAACGACAGGGCCTTCGCCGCGTATCAGAAATTTTCTCCCGGCGGTCTGGGCAGCCTCCGTGCTCCCAGCGCATTCGGGGTCCGGCAAAACCTGCCCTATATCCAAATGACGTCGGACTTGCCCGGACATAAGGGGAGTGCGGACATGGGAGAGACAGTCAAAACTCTTAACTCGTTGTTCGAGGCGGAGGTTCCGAATTTTGTGCTCGTGCGCACGATCCTGCAGGTGCCGTCGTATTATGCGGAGCTTGAAAAGCGCCTGCTGGAGCCGGGCCATCTCCCGAACATGCTCGTGGACATGCCGACACTTTTTTGGCTCATCCGGGAATATGTTTCCGATCCGAGTTATCAGCCGACCCGGCCATCGTTCGCTGATAGCCCATCCGTCATGGCCAGCCCCGAAAAGAGCAGCGGCCTGCGGACCCGGCGCGTCGGAGACGGGGTGTTTCAAATCGACAAGACCGAATTGGCGTGGGTGGTGGCCGGTGGCGGTGCCCGATACCTGTATTTCGATGTGGCGGACGATTTTGCGAAAGCCCTCTCAGCCGGCCACGGCGGCCGCCTTCGCGTGACGTATCTGGATGCGGCTCCGGGCACGCTGGGTGTGGATTACGATTCCAGTGATGCGACGGCCTTGATCGCCGGGGCTTACAAGACTGCCACGCCCGTGACCATGACCGGCAGCGGGAAAGTCGTGACCGCCGAATTCGACCTGCCCGACGCGATATTCACCAACCGCCAGGGCGGCAACAGCGACTTCCGCATTCATGCCGGAGGAATGCCCCTGCGGATATTCGCGGTCGAAGTCTTAAAAAAATCAGTCCCATGAGTATTTCTCCCATTGTTGAATCAGGTGCCATCGTCATCTGCAACCACTGGACGCAGTTCGGGATCGGCGAGACGTTTCCCGAGGGCGAAATTGATGGGCGATGGTATCAGCGGAATTTCTCGACCGTCTTCGGGTTTGAGGCCGGGCGGAGCTGGCTGGAGGCCGATCCGCGAAACCGCATCTGCCATGAATATGACGCCTATTTCCTGGAGGCGCTCGCAGCGGAGCATCCGGAGTATCTCGATACGATCCGGGATCTGCTCGACCGCGGGCTGATGGAGCTGCCCGGGGGGACATTCGGCCAGGCAGAGTCGCAGGTGTTTGGCTACGAGTCGGCCCTCCGGCAGTTGACCTTCGGGCAGGCCGCCTACCGGCGGCACCTCGGGCGTGCGGTCGAAACATTCCTCGTCGAGGAGCAGAATTTTTTTCCGCAACTGCCGCAACTGCTGAAGCTCGCCGGCTTCAAATATGCGAGTATCCAGTTTCAGAATTCCGGCCTGACGCCGAGCCTGCCGCACGATCTCATGCTCTGGGAGGCACTTGACGGCACCACAATCCCCACGGTGCCGAACCATCCGGGGATGCTTTCCTGCGCCCGGCAGTCCCCCACGCTGGACGAAATGGCGGCGATGAACGAGGAGGAACGGCGACGGACGAACCTCGATCCGGTGAGTGCCCCGGCCTACGATGATATCGTCGCACAGTTGGCCGGGCGGAAATCACCGCTGATTTTCCAATGGATGGAACTCTGGCCGCCGGGGCTGGACTGGGGGGCATCGGTCGAGCCTTACCGCGAAGCCATTCACGCGCTCGAAGCCAGGGGCTTCCGCCAGATGCTCCTCACCGAGTATATCCGGTGGGCGCTGGGCCGCAGTGAGGCGCCCAAGGTCCGCATCCCGCTCGACCAGTCGAACTATAACAACAATTTCTTCCTTGGCGGATGGGGCTATGAAAATGAGAAAACCGCACGGGGGTCGAACCGCTGTGAGAGCCTGCTGTTGGCGGCGGAGTCGCTGTGCGCCGGTGGTGGCGCGGAGCGGATCCGGCAGCGCGTCGGCAAGCGGATGCGCGATCTGTGGGCAAGGCTGCTGGTCGCGCAAAACCATGACCCCTACATTGCGGGTGCGCTGCCGGTTTACATCGACGGGCTGCGGTCCTTTCAAAGCGAACTGGCCGTCAAGGAATTCGCCGGGCTGCAACAAACTCTGCGCGACGAAGCGGGGCTGGATGCGCCGCTCACGCCGGAAGATCATACTTTCCGCATTTTCAATCCGTGTCCGTGGGCCGTGACCACGCCGCTGCTTTTGGAAACCAGTGAACTGGTCTGGCCGGATCACGATTACCAACTTGGCAGGAACGGGAAGCAGACCAATGTGGCGGCGGCCTTCCGCTCGGATGACGGGCGGATTCTGCTGGGCCCGGTTCTGATGCAACTGCCCGCCTATGGCACCGCCGATCTAACAATCAAATCTTCCGCGACGAAAACCCATGCAACCTCGTCCGGCAAGGCCCCCAATTTGGCTGCCCGGCGGAAAGGTCATGTCTGGACTGTGGAGGAAGATGGGTTGGCGGGAATCGAGTTTGAACCGCTGGTCGGTGAATGGCGGCAGATGCCGACGTATTTCACCGCGCTGCCGCCGAATCCAAATATTGAGGCCTGCCATCCGCGCCTCGCGGACGCGCCGGTTGAGCAACTCTGGCAGCGGTGCTCGGACGGAATGGCGGTCGCGGCCTGGCAGCAGGATTTGATGCGGATTCGCAAGGTGGAACAGCCCGCGCTCTCGGTCTCCGGATTGGCTTTTGCCGGTGGCGGGCCAGCCCCGTTTGTCCAGTTCAACCAACGCTTGACCGGGCCGATCCGCTTTGAAGTTGGTGCGCGTCCGACCGGCACATGGCGCTTCCGGGTGCGTGTGCCATCCACCAAGGTCCGCGTGTTTGCCGATGCTCCATTTTCCGAAGAGTTGCGCGAAGCGGAGACATTTTATTGCGCCCGTTATGTGCGACTGGAATGGCCGGGGCGACAACTGCTCTGGTGCCCGTCGCAAAACACCTTGTTCCGGCGCATCGCAGAGCCGAAGGCCACCGTGTTCGAGTGCACGGTTTTTGATTTCAGTTTTTCCGGCACAGCGAGTTGGGCCATGCGCTTCCATGCCGCCGATTCGTTCTCCGCCGCCGGGTCCATGAGGCTGGCGGAGACGTTCCACCGGCGGCCGTTCCGCATTCCGGGTGACGCCACCGCCGGCCGGTTCGCCGGTGTCGCCGTGGACCATCCCGATGTCCTGATCACGCATGTCTTTCCGGCCACCCGTGGCGCGGCCGGCATTCGCCTGCTCAATGCGTCCCCGCTTGCGAGCGATGCCCGCATCACTTGGGGAGAAAAATTCCGGAGCGTGAGCCTTTCGGATTTGGAGGGAAACATCGTGCCTCGCAACTGGCGGCATGCGGGCCAGCCGCGGCACCAATGGCCATACACCTTTCGCCCCTGGGAGATTGCCACCTTCCGCGTGAGCTGATTTTTCAGAACGCCCGATGAAACGAACCAGCATGACCGGCAAGCCCTGCGCGGGTGCTTGCTTGACATGTGCAGCCATGATCCGCCCATGATGGCACCGGAAAGTTGTCTTCTGTGACCGCTGTCCGGTTTCCATCACAATCCACCCAGTAAAACCCAAAAATCCATGACATCCAACACGTCTCCCAAACACGGAATCGGCTTTGTCCTCTACGCCAGCGCGGTCGCCGCTCTTGGCGGGCTGATCTTTGGCTATGACACTGCGGTGATTGCCGGCACCGTCGAGTTCCTGCAGATCCGCTTCCAACTCTCGGATCTTGCACTCGGCTGGACGGTGTCCAGTGCTCTGCTGGGCAGTGTCGCCGGGGCCTGGCCGGCTGGCTGGATGGGCGACGCCTTGGGCCGCAAGCGCTCGCTGCTCGTGTGTGCGGTGTTGTTTTTTCTCTCTGCGGTCTGGTCGGGACTGGCCAACAGCGCGGGCGAACTTGCTGCCGCACGCATTCTCGGCGGCCTGGGCGTCGGTGCCGCATCCATGCTCACGCCGGTGTATATTTCGGAAATCTCGCCGGCCCGGATGCGCGGCGCGCTGACGACGCTGAACCAGATCGCCATCCTCCTCGGCATGGTGGCGGTCTATATTGTCAACGCGCAACTGGCGGCAGCCGGCGATGAGGCATGGCGGGTGGCCACCGCATGGCGCTGGATGTTCGCGTCCGAGGCCCTGCCGGCCGCATTATTTTTCTTCCTGCTGCTGGGCATCCCGGAATCTCCCCGCTGGCTCGTCATGCGTGGGTTCGAGGACAAGGCCCGGGCGATCCTCGGACGCCTCGACCCGCGTGGCAATCCCCAAGCCCAGCTCGCGGAAATCCATGCCTCCGCTTCCCACACGTCGGGGCATTTTTCCGACTGCCTGCGCCCGCCGGTGCGGCGGATCTTCATCATCGGCGCGGTTCTCGGGATTTTCCAGCAAATCACCGGCATCAACATCGTGATGTATTACGCGCCGCGCATTTTCACCAGCGCCGGCATCGAGACCACCTCGGCCATCGGCCACTCGGTCATCATCGGACTGGTCATGCTCGGCTTCACCGTGGTGACATTGCTGCTGGCCGACCGGGCCGGTCGGCGTCCGCTGCTGCTGATTTCCACGGCGTGCATGGCGGCGGGATTGTTCGGGCTGGGCGCTGCCTATTCCGTTGGTGGCGAGGCCGGGAGTGGGAGCATGCTCCTCTGGGTGCTGATCTATGTGGCGGGCTTTTCCATCGGCATGGGACCGCTGGTCTGGACGGTGATCGCCGAGATCTTCCCCAACCGCGTGCGCGCCCATGCTGTCAGCATCACGGTACTTCTGCTCTGGCTCGCCAACTTCGCGGTGTCCCAGTTCTTCCCCTTCCTGTTGCGGACCTACGAATACAAGGTGTTCTGGTTCTTCGGGGCGACCTGCGTCGCCGCCCTCGCCTTCATTTGGAAGTTTATTCCGGAAACCAAGGGCCGCTCGCTTGAAGAACTGGAAAACCTGCTCGGGGAAAAACTGCGCGCGGAGTGATCCGGAGGGAATCCCGCAACGCCGCCAAGCACAGAGCGAAGGTTGCGTTTCTCACGGGGTGGCGGATTGGCTTCGAATTTCTTCGAGCTTGCGGCGGGTTTCGGCGGCGCGGGCGGGAGTGATCGGGAAGCGCAGCATGAAGAGCGCCCCGGCAAAGAGCCCTCCCGCCTGCAACACCACATAGAGCACCCGCAGCCAGGTGACCGTCTGCTCGCTTGGCTCCTGGCCCTCGACAAAACCGCACACTTTCAACAGCACGCCGGTGAGCAGAGTCATCAGGGACATGGCCACCTTGTCGCTGAACAGGAAGGCGGACCAATACATGCCCTCGCGGCGGTGGCCGGTGGCCACCTCATCCTCTTCACAGATATCGCCCACCATCGAGCCGATGAGCACCCAGCACATGTTGAGCGTGATGCCCGCCACAAAATACGAGACCAACTGCAAATACGGCGCGGCGGGAGTGATCGTCCACCACATCGAGGCATGCGCCAACGCAGCCACGGCGAGCGCCAGCGCGGTCGTGTTCTTTTTTCCCAGCCGCCCCGAAACCCATGTGGCAATGGGCATCGCGGGAATTCCAAGGATCGTGAGCATTGTTCCCACCAACCCCGCAATCACCCCGGTCATGACCTTATCTCCCTGGCAGACGTAAAACAGCGTGATGTAAAACGAATATGAACCCGCCATGTAGAGCCCGAGCTTGAGGAGCAGGTTGGAAACAACCAGCGTGCGGAACGGGCTGTTGCGCCAAGTGGCTTTGAAGGACGCCCAAAACTTCATGCCCTCCTTGCGCTCGCCCGCCTGACGCTCCCGCGTGAAGAGCGCGGGGCTGAGCCCGGCAACCAGGATCACGACAGCCACGGCAGCCGCCACCCACCTCACGCCCACCACCTCATCGCCGCCGAAAATCGGGCGCAGGGCCAGCCAGTAAAGCCAGGGCGCGCTGATGCCAACGGATTGCGCCGCGTAGAACCGCCAGGTGAGCACCTTCGTGCGCTCGTAGTAATCGGGCGTCATTTCCAACCCCAGCGTGTTGTAGGGGATCGAAAAAATCGGGTAGGCCACCGCCAGGTTCATGATCGCAAAAAACAACAACCACCCGAACAGCATCGACTGACCCCACTCCGGGGACGGCAGCCAGGTCAGAACGGTGGTGGCGGCAGCCAGCAGGGTGCCGACAAAAATCCATGGCCGCCTGCGCCCCCAGCGCGACCGGGTGTTGTCCGAAAGATGCCCGACGAGCGGATCGCCGAACGCGTCGATCAGGCGCGGGATCGCCAGCGCCAGCCCGACCAGCACGGCATTGAGCCCGAGCGCCACGTTGAAAATCGGCATGGCCAGCGCGCTGAGCACGTTGGGGATCATGTAGTCCGCCGCCCCACCCGCGCCCCAGGCAATCTTCTGCTTCAGCGGCACAATATCCTCCGGCCGCACGGCGGAGGTTTCAGAATCTTTGGTCATGGGGATTTGATGGGAACAGCGGGCCGGTCCAAAAACCGGCCGTCACCGGGGATTCTTTCCCGCACCCCCTTGCCCGCGCAAAGCAATTCAGGACACGATTCGTGCCAATCGTGATCGAATTTGTGCCAACCCGGCATTTCCGCGTTGGGCGCCCCTGCGACCTGGCTGGGATCGGCGAATTTCAGAAATCCTGATGTGCAAGGAAACCGCATGAGCCTGCGCAAGCTCAGGGGGCATGCTCGTCCCGACCGTGTGGACACCGGTTTGCCAGCAAATCGGGCTTACCTCTTTTCACTGATGTCCCAACTCTTCCGGGTAAGGTCAGGATGTCTGAATTTATTCGCCGGGCGTTCAATTGCCGCGCGAAGCGCGGGTTGGTATTTTTCGGCGGCGACTGAATGGGAGGCGTGGGAACGCCGGACACCGCCTGCCGAGAGGCAGGGCGCGGCACCCGGGAGTGCGCAAGGCAACTCGCCGATCCCCGTGCGATATCGCTTCGCGACGAAGCCTACAAATTTTCCACAAAGTTCCGGAAGAGCCTGTCGCTCATCGGGTCCACTCCGTATTGGCTCGCAATCGGGATCTGGCACAGGAGCATTTTCGAGCCACCGACGGACACCTCGCACAGGTCCGTGCAATGCGACCAGGCGGGACCGCAGCCATTACCCAAGACTCCCGCGCTGATCTCGCCAGCCGGCAGGTTCAACGACCGGTTGGGAATGAGGTCCCGGAACCGGTCATCCATGAGGGTGTTGTTCGGCACGCCTTCGGTGTATTTCGTCCGGTTGAGATAGTGCAGATTGGGGGCAAACGTGCCTTCGCTGGCCAACAGCGGCGGACTGACCGGAAAATCGGGGGCGGCATAGATGTTCGTTTCAGGCTTGTGAGTTGGTTCCTGGCGCAAAACAATGACCTTCTTGCCTTCGCTGATGCTCTTTTTGACTTTTGCGGTGACATCCGCGTGATCCGCGTTGCAGGAGCCGACGACCACAATATCCGCCTGGTTGATATCGCCGGTGACAGCAACCAGGCGCTCATAGCCTTCATACCCGCCGCCAATGAAATGAACGGTTTTGCCTGCCACTTTGGAATCATTTCTTTTGTAAAGCGCCGTCGTGGTTTTCTTCTCGGCAAGAAGTTTCCCATCGGGGCTTTTAAGAACCGCTTGAATAGTCAACCCGCCTTCCGTCTCGGGAGTGGTGAAGTCCAGGGCCGCCGGCGTGCTCACCCCTTTCGGAACCCGGCATTTCCATTCCTGCTCATAGATTGGCTTGCCGGATCCATCGGTCACCGAGATTGCCACGCGGCAATCCTCCCAATCCCGGCCGCTGTCATTGACCGCGAGGATGTTGGATTTGAAGTTTGAGCCGCCATACAGGCGGACAGGGGCATCGTCCAGAACCAGAATGACGTCCTTCAGGACCCCGGCGAAAGCGGAATACGCCTTCTTGGGCTGGCGCCACACATCCAAAATCCCCGCATACATCTCCCCGCTGGCATCATTAAGCTGCGTGGCACTCCATCCCGAAATCACGGGATTGATCCGCATCGCTTCCACCTGGCGGACAAACCCCTGCGCCTGGATCTCCTGTGAAAGCGCGAGAAAGAAATCATAGCCTCCGCCCTGCGTGTAAGCGGGAATCTTTTCGGCGGCGCTCACAAAGCTCTCATACGCTTGCGTGACGATTTCAGCATCCTTGGGATTCAGCGAAGGATATTTCTGATACCGCGCAATGACGCTGCGAAAGTCCGGCAATCCGCCCGCGCCAAACTCCGACATGAACATCTGCCCGCCGTTTTTGGCTGTGTTTTCCGTGCGGTCATAGAAGACCTGGGCCTCGCTCTGGTTCACCAAAAACGTCCCATATTGGCGAAGCACTGAAGCATTCCCGATGTTTTTGATAAAATCGAAATTCCGGGTTGGCAGCGGAATTTCCCAATAGGCGTGAATATCCTCCGCAGGCGTCAACTGCCCGGAAGCGGTCGCTCCGCCATACCACGCCTGCCCGAATTCGCAATACACAGTCGCGCAAAATCCCGAGATGCCGCTTACGTCAATAATCACCCGGCTCTTGTCGATGGATTGCAAATACTCCGCCAGTTTCTTCCTGCCGTCATGTTCCTGATGCCAGTTCTCATTCGTAATTCCGAGAATCACCACCGACGGGTGGTTATAGGCATTATGCGCCATGTCACGAATCTCATTTTGGTAAAGGCCCAACGCATTGGGGTCATATTTCATCCACGCGATGGGAGATTCCTGATAGACGAGAAGCCCGAGTTCATCGCAAAGGCGAAGGTAGCGTTCCGACCCGGGCCGGACGTGCAGACGGATCATATTGAATCCAGCCTTTTTCACCAGGTTCAGTTCATCCACCTCCATCTGCGGGTCCACCGGATCCACCAGCCCGACCGGGTAGCTTGGCTGCAAGAGGATGCCCTTGAGGATGATTTTTTCGCCGTTGAGAACAAAGCTTCCCTTATCAAACAAAATCGTCCGCACACCGATTTTGGTTGCATAAGTATCCACGACCGCGCCCTGCGATTCGACGGTCATGTGGAAATCGTAAAGGTAGGGATCCTTGGGCGACCACAAGCGGGGGTTTGCGATGGCGAGTTCCATGCGCGCATCCACGAGTTGGTCCGCGACCTCCACGGTTTTGGCAGCCACCACGCGGCCTTCGTGGTCCCGGATTTCATAGCGGGCGGTGAACCCCTCATCCCCGACTTTCTGAATATCGGGATCAATGGTGATCCGTCCGTCCATGGCGGTGTTGATCCTAACATCCGCAATGCGGGCCACGCGGTAGTAGAAAAGATCCACGTCGCGGTAGATGCCGCCAAAATTGTAATACCATGTCTCCTTGCCGGTCGCCGCCGAGCTGATCTTGCGGCCCTCGAATTCCTTCCCGGTCCGGTCAAAGTCAATCACCCGCACGGTCAGCGTGTTGGTTTCCCCCGCCTGAAGTTGCCCGTTGACATCAAACTCAAACGGCAGGTAGCCGCCCTCGTGGGTTCCCAGCTTTTTGCCATTGAGCCAGACCTCCGCGATATAGTTGACGGCCTGAAAGCGCAGAATGGCGGCATCAAACCCCGCCGGCTGCGCAAGGAATTGGCGTTCGTAAATGACCGCCCCGGTGTATTCGCGTTCCGCCGGCTTCTGGGTGTTCCATATCGAGGGAACCGCGATGTCCTCCGCCTGCGGGTTGGCGGCAACCCCACCGGAGGCAAGATAGTGCGGAACCCCAAGGTTCGTGCGGTCGAATATGATTTTCCAATTCCCATTCAAGGACTGGCGGCTGCTCGCGGCTGCGGGCTCGCCGGACCTCTCATCGGCGGCGAGCGGGGATGTTGAAGCCTGGAGGACCGCCAAGGAGGTCAGAGCAAGAAGGATTGATTTCACCGCATTCTTTGTCATGGGGTCGGACTCTGTCGGTTAGTTCTTGGTGAACTTGGCCTGCTGCCGGATGTCCTCGGAGGATGCGCCGACCATGATCTCGTAGTCGCCGTTGTCCACGGTGTAACCTTTCTTGATCACGTCCCAGTAATGGAGGTCCTTGATCTTGAGCGGCAGGTTCACGGTCTTGGTTTCGCCGGGCTTCAAAGCAATGCGGCTGAAGCCTTCCATTTGTTTGATCGGTTGGTAGTAGCGGGAGCCGGTGTTATGCACATACATCTGCACGACCTCGTCGCCGGCCACTGGACCGGTATTCTTGACGTCCACACTGACAGTGAGTGTGTCTTTGTCGGTCAGTTTGTCCGCGCTGAGCTTCAGGTTGGAGTATTCGAAGGTGCTGTAGCTCAGACCATGACCGAAGGGATAGAGGGGTTTGTCTTTCTGGTAGAGATAGGTCCGCCCGCCGCGTGTGATATCGACATAGAGCTCGTAGTAATACATCGGGAAGAGCTTGATCATCGGACGCATAGAACGTGATGGGCAGGCGACCTGCCGGGTTGTAGTCCCCAAACAGCACGTCGGCCAGGGCGTGACCGCCTTGCTGGCCGGGATACCAGTAGTTCAAAATCGCCGGGATGTTCTCGCTCACCCAGGTCATCGCCAGGGAACTCCCCACCTGCACCACACAGACGATGTTTGGGTTCACGGCTCGCAGGCGTTTGAGCCATTCGGTCTGGGCGGCAGGAATTTCGATCGAGGTGCGGTCCATCCCTTCGTGTTCCTCCACCCCGCCCCATAGGCCGATGGTGGCGATGACCAGATCGCTGTTGCGCGCTGCGTCCAACTCTGCCGCCAGTTGCGGATTGTCGCAGGTGGCCGAACTCCACTCGAAGCGAATCGCTCCTCCGCCCGACAGGTTCTGATACTCAATGCGAAGATCGTATTCCTGACCGGCCTGCAGGACCACGTTGACGTCGCTGGAGGTTTCGGCGTGCGCTCCCCATGCGTTAATGAGCTGCTTGCCATCCAAGTAGAGCCTGGCCCCGTCATCGTAGGTCAGTCGGAGCATACATGGCCCGGTCTTTTCCGGGATCAGTTTGCCGGTCCAACGCGCGGAAAACGCTTCGGTTTGCACGGGCTTTTCACCCCACACGAAGTTGATTTGTTCGTCCTGGCGGACAAGGTCGGGTTTGATTCCGGGCTCCGGCCTTGAAAAATATTCAGCCTTCAGACCCGGCACTCTTTTCCCTTGGGCATCCTCGGAGACCAGGAAGGCTGGGCCGACCGGTGCGCAGGAACTGACGACCTGCAAGCTTGCCGGAGCGGTCAGCACCTGCGCCTTGTCGCCGACCCGCTCGCGGATCCCCATGAGCGGAGTGACCATGCCGCCAATCGGCGTGGCGTTATAGGGGCCGACATCGGTGCGATCCGCATAAGGCCCCAGAACGGCGATCTTCTTCACCTTTTCCAGGTTGATCGGCAGGAGGCTGGCCCCTTTTTCCACAGGCTGGTTTTTCAGCAACACCATGGACTCACGTGAGGTCTGACGGGCCAGTTCGATATGTTCCGGCGAGCCGATGACCGAGCGGGGAATGTTGCGGTAGGGGTCGCTCTCAGCCGGATCCATGAGGCCCAGCCGGAACCGGATGTCGAACATGCCCTTGACCGCACGATCCAGATCCGCCTCACTGCACAGGCCCTTCTTGACGGCTTCAATGACCGCTGCGGTCACTTCCGGGTTGCCCTTACTGAAATCGGCGATGATGTCGGTGCCTGCGACCAACTGGTCGGCGCAGGCCTCCGGCAGTCCGGTGCTCCAATGGTGCAGGTTTTTATTCATGAGATTGGACGGGGTTCCCACATCCGTCACCGTTGCGCGGGTAAAGCCCCATTCGTCCCGCAAGACTTTCTTCAGCAGCCAGGGGTCGCATGCGGCGGGGACATCGTTGTTGCCATCGTATCCGGTCAGGATGAGGGCGGCATTGGCTTCACGAATGCCCGCTTCGAACGGGGCGAAGAAGTAGTCGCGGAGCGCCCGTTCGCTCACGGCATGCCGTGCGTAGGGGCGGGAAATTTCCTCGTTGTTGGCCGGAAAATGTTTCAGCAAGGCCCCGGCCTTGTAGCGGCCTGGAATATCGCCCTGCACCCCGGTGACAAAGGCGACGGTCATGCGGCTGGAAAGCAGGGGATCCTCGCCATAGGTTTCCGCGGTCCGCCCCCAGCGCGGGTCGCGCGCCATATTGACCGTCGGCGCCCAGACGGTCAGGCCGCGGTGTTCGGGGATGTCTCCCTCACGCACCGCCGTGGCGCGGGTTTCGTCACCAATCGCAACGGCCATCTTCCGGATCAAGGCCGGGTCAAAGGTCGCAGCGAGGGCAATCGGCGTGGGGAAGAGCGTGGCAGGCTCGTCGCGCATGATGCCATGCAGTGCCTCGTTCCACCAGTGGTAGCCGGGAATGCCGAGCCGCGGGATCGGTGCGGAATTCCAAAAAACTTGGGAGGCTTTCTCTTCCATCGTCAACTGCGACACGAGGTCGTCCACCCGCTTTTCCACCGGAAGTTTCGGATCCTGCCATTTCGCGAGGGGCGGCCTTTTCGCCGGACCGATCCGCAGCGACGCCACGCTCAAAACCCCCGGCTGACCGCCGCGCACGGTCACTGTGCTTTCCGGTTTGAAACTCACCACGCCGCCGTCAAACCACCCAGACCAGCCAAAGGGATCGCTGGATTTCTGGTCGGACCGCTTTTGCTCATTGACCTGCCACACCTTCTGGTCGTCCGTTGTGGTCGGGTTGCCATCAGCATCAAAGGTGAAAATGGCCTGCGTCGTTTGATCAGGCCCCAGTCCCCAAGAAAACTCCAGGGAATGCTCGCCGGAAAGATTGGGCTGGAAGGTGGCCACGACACCGGGAGCCTTCGATTGCGCGAAAACCAAGGCCGACGACTCGCGGCCATACGGGACATTCTCCCAGATTCCCGTGTAGCTGACCGCAGGCGAAAGCGCATCAAAGAGAAGGCCCTCGTCGGAGACCCTCACTGCATCAATGGCGACCGCCCCGCCGTCTGCCGCCGACACGATGATTTTTGAGGCCGGCGTCAGGTCGAAGGAGCCGAGAGGAAACCAGCCACTGGACTGACCGCCCTTCACGGCGAGCTGCCCCGGGGCGGCGGGTTGCTGGGTGGCCGGAAGTCGATTGTCCACTGGGATCGTGGTCTGGTCGTTGGTGGTCGCGATGTTTCCATCCAGATCCACCATATACTTGAGACCCGGCGTGTGATTGGAATCCACCCCCCAGCAAACCTGCACGGCGCGTCGCCCCTGAACCCCCGGAGTATAGGTGACCTGCGCCTTGGCGGCCTCGCCGGAAAACCACCGATAGTCTCCGTTCATCCCCTGCCCCCCGCTGTTCCACGAACCACCGGCTTCCTGGTAGCGGGCGGGGGAACTCTTGCTGTCGATGATGAGCGTGTCGGCCACAGCCGGGCCAACGGCCAAGGAAAGGAGGAGGGTCAGGCTGACGAGGTGGCAATAGTGGTGTGGTTTAGTCATGGTCTTTATTGGTAGTAATTGAGGCTGTTGAAACTTCTCTGGGAAATCGCTATTGCTCCGCTCTATGGCGTGGGCCGGGCGACCTCGGTTTGCAGGAGTGGGGCGAGCGTGGGATACCGGCATTCGATGCGCGCCTGGAACTGCCAGCCTCCCCGGTCGTTCACGGCCCGGATGAGGAAGTGGTTCCAGCCTTTTTCCAGAGACAGCCCGGTGAGCTTGTATTGATCGGGTTGCAGTGGGTTTTTTCCGCGGTTCTCGAGGACCGGCTTGCCGTTGAGCCAGATTTTCGCGCCGTCGTCGCTTCCCGCGATCAGATTCACCTTGGCACCCTGCGAATGATCGAGGAGGACGCCGCCCTCGAGGAGGTTGTCCGAGCGCGGGCTGAAGAGCCAGAAGCTGAGGTAGGCGGCTTTGTTCGCTGCCTCGGCATCATTTTCCAATGTGTTGAGCTCGAAGATCCCGGCGGGGGACGCCTGCATCTCGCGCCAGGTGCTGCTGCCCGCGGGAGCACCGGGCTTCGGATCAAGGGAGCCTTTGTCGCCAAGGAAATCTTTGTCGAGAGCCTCCTCGTAGTTGGATCCCGTGAACGGGCCGGCCACCAGCGCCCGCGTGACGCAGCCGTTGGCATCCAGAATTCCGCCGGACACCGCCTCGGGCTCGAGCAGACGGACGCCCAGGCCGATGAAAAGAGCCCGGAAGAACTCAACATGGGCCGGGGTGGGTGTTGCGGATTCGAGGCTGCTCACAAGGAGGCGGCCTTTGTCGGCGGCAACCTCCACCAGCGCAGCAGCGGGTGGTTTGGCCTCACGCTCGGAGCGGACCGCCGCGGCGACTTTGAGCGGTTCCTGACGGTCGCGCCAGAGTTGCCAGTTGATATCCGCCGCGCGCAGGACGGTGCGGCCCTTCTCCGCAAGCGACCCTCCGATCCCCTGCTTCATGACGATCCGTCCATCGGCAGCCTCGCTGAAGTAGCACCGGCTGGGGCGCAGCGCGTTGGCGAGAGCGTCGTCACCTTCCGGCAAAAGCGAACTGGCGGAGCGGGGCGAGAGTCGCACCTCCCCGGGCAACAGAGCGTTGGCGTCCGCGAGGGTCTCAGGGCTCAGTCCCCACACCAATACGGTGCCGCCACCGGCGAGGGCATTATCGATTTTTTCGCGCACGGCGGGGACCGGCTCGCTCAGGCTCGCGACGTCCACCACCAGCACGGGCCCGGAGCCGGAATTTGACAAGGGCACTCCCGCCTTCTCGAGCGATTTGAAAAGCACGCCGGAGGCATCGCCAAGGAAAGCCACCCGCGTGATCTTACCGTCGTTCACCAGCGCGGGCGGCGGGCCGGGTTGGATCGGCGCGTCCGGGTTTTCGAACAAGCGGCGCGGAAAATCCTGCGGGCGTTCCGGCGCATAGGCGGCGCGCGCTGCATCAAAGACCGGGGACGGCTGATAGACCGGCAGGCCCGGATCGTAGCCCGGATTCAACATCGTGGAATAGGGGCCGAGGCGTTCCGGCTGGATGCCAGGCTTGCCTTCCACATAGGGGGCGGTGAAATGGATGCCGTCCTCAAGCGTCGGTGGCTTCGTGAGGTCCGCCAGGCCGAAGGGCTGCGGCCAGAGGCCGTAGTAGGTGACATCATAAACCGAGACGACGCTAATATTAGGAAATGGCTTGATTTGTTTTTCGACCAGCTCGTCCCAAACCTCAAACGCCATTCCCTCGACCCGCCCGCGCCAGCTTTCATAGGCGCGTTCGCCGTTGTAGCGGCTCACCTCCGGAGGCATCCGACCCCACAGGTAGGTGGCCTCGGTCACCCCCCACGGTTTGCCGAGGCGTTCGTAGTTGCGGTAGTAGTCCGCCCCCGGGCCATAATGCGCGAGCACGACCGGATAGATGTCGGCCCATTCAAAGCCGCCATCCGAGGATATCCACGGACGGGTGGGGTCGAGCCGGCGCACGCTTTCCACCAAGGGCGCGAAGCGGTCGCGCACGGCATCATGTTCCAGCTTGTCCTGGGTTTTGATTTTGAGCGCGTTGAGGGTTTCGTTTTCCACGCTCCATCCGAACACGGAGGCATGGTTGCGGTCACGCCGCACCATGCGCTCGAGGTGGTTGGCAAACCGCTCCCATGTGACCGGCGCATCCAGGTTGAAATTGGCATGGCTTCCGTAGATGGCGGTCTCGCCGTGCACGAGGATCCCCATCTCATCCGCGAGGTCGAGATAGAACCGCGGATACGGCATCGCATGCAGGCGGACGGCATTGATGTTGCAATCCTTGATCATGCGAAACCAAGCCCACGCATGGCGCGGGCTCAGATGCGCCACGCCGAAGAAGTGGCACAGCTCGATGTTGAGGCGCATCGGCTGGCCATTGAGTGTGAACCGATGGTCCTGATCGAACCCGAACTGCCGCCAGCCGAAGCGCGTGACCCGCCGGTCAACGACCTTGCCGCCGGATTTCACCTCGATGACGAGGCCGTAGAGGTTCGGCGATTCAGGGCTCCAGAGCGCAAGCTCGCCGCCGATCGCCTGGTCGAGCCGCACGGAGGCCGTGGCACCGGGTTCAACCTGGACGGAAGCAGGCTGAGCGAACGCGAGGACTACCTTGTCGCCAAACTCCCCGCGCCGTTCAGGGGCCGCCAGCAGCTCGGTCTCGCCGGAAGGAATCCATGGCACGACCCTGGCCTCAACGCTCAGATCGCGGGCCGCCGCCGTCTCGTTGCGCAGTTCGATCTCCGCGCGGAGCAGGTTCTCCGTCAACAGCGGCTGGACGAAGACGTCCTGCGCCCTCGCGGGCGGCAAACCCAGCAGAAAGACGTCCTGCCAGATGCCAAAGATACCCGCCGCACCATTTTCGCCCGACCACCAGGCCCCCGTCGGATGCGTGAACTGACCGAACCGTCCGGGCAGATTGAAAAACCGCATGGCCCGCACTCCAACAAGCAACTCGTTCAGCGCGTCGAGGCGGACGGCATCGGTCACATCCACGTCAAACGGCAGGAACTTGTCGGAATTGCGGGCCACCACCTTGCCATTGACCCGCACCTCGCAATCACCCGAGACCGCCTCAAAATGGAGAACGATCCTCCGGTCCCCCCAGTCCTTCGGCACCTTGAACTCGCGGCGCAGCCAACCCATCTCCGCCTTTTCCCATAAGGCCGGATAGCTCGGAAAACTCCGGTAATCCGCTCCGTCGACCGCTCCAAACGAATCGAGAGCATTCATGTTCCATGGGGACGGAATCTTGATCGGCGTGGCGTCCCAGCCATCCGCCTTCGGCTCCGGCAGGGCAGGCGGAGCGTCCTTGCCCGCCGTCCATCCCTGCGGCGTGGCCACCGGCTGGAACTGCCAGCGCCCGTTCAGGCACAGTTCCTGGCGGAGCGGCTTCTCCATGGCGAGAACAAAACCCGGAACCGGCGCGAACTCACGCGGGAATCGCACCGGCCCCGTCTGGGTTGCCTTTTTTTTTCGGCGGGAGCCGGCCTGGAAGGTGCCAGGCTAGCGGCTGTTGGGGATGGAGAAGCGGGATCTTGCCGCTTGGATTTTTCTTGGGAAAGCGGCGGGATGCCGCTTCTACTTTGGGTTGACTTGGCACCCGCCGGGGCTGATTTCTGCGTGATAGTCGCAGAGAATCCGGTCGCTTCGTTCGTCCATGACTCGCCGCAACCGACGATAAAATCCAGCGACTGCCCGGCGGAGGCGGAAAATTGCAGATCGAACTCCTGGTCTTCGGTGATCGCCCGCTTGTCAAGGAGCGTCTGGTTCCCGAGCCGGATGATGACGTCCCGGTCCCCGGCGTTGGCCAGGATGCGAAACAAGCCGGTCACGCGGTAGGTGGTCTTCGGCGTGCCATTCGGGGCAGTCCATCGAATAGCGGTTGCCTTGTCGGGCGAAGTTCCCGGGTGGATCGCCGCCTCGCCCGGCTCGGTTCCAAAAGCCGGCCCGACCGCCAGCCAGACGAGGCCGTTTCCCCAGACATCAGCGTCTGCGAAGTTCCACATTTTCCACTGGTCGTTCTCCTGAATGTCCGTGAACGCCCTGAAGCTGCCGCTGGCGTCGATGTCTGCCCGTCCGGCACTCCACTGGCTGCCGGGCTTTGCGATGGAGTCGAAATCATTTGGCATCGACCATTCCCCGGCGGCCATGAGAGCCGGAGCAATGCCCGCAAAGACGGTGAGAAGCAGGAGTTTGATGGTGGATTTCATAAGGGTGATGGGATCAAGGGGCCGCAAAAATTGCAGCGGGTTCTGTGCCGGTGCCAAAACTGCGGCAGTTTGTGGATTTTTGCCGCAGATTTGGAGGTGACCTTGAGCGAGGCCAAACCTGCGCCACGCACCCACACATTCGGGGGTTCTTGCAGAGAGTTCAAGTGCCCGCATTTACACCATGATGTAAAATTATTACACGATCTTGCAGAGCTGCTGCAAGGGCGAATGCCTCCCCCGCTCTCAATGCCGCTGGTCGGGATGGTAGTTTTTGCGAATTTCGGCCGGCGTGTGCCCGAGGCGTTTGCGGAAGAAAGCCGTCATGTGCTGGACGCTGCTGAAGCCGCACTGGCCGGCGACGGATTTGAGCGGGGCCCTGGTGTGGAGCACCTGCTCGTGGGCGCGATCGAACCGGATGTCCATGATCTTGGCGGCGAGCGTGGAATGGAAGCACTCCCTGAACCGGGCTTCGAGCCCGCTGCGCGAGCGCCCGACCTGCCGGCACACCGCGTGCGGGGTCAGCCCATCGCAGGCACCCTGCCGGATAATCTGAAACGCGCGTGCGGCGTCCGCGTCATCCACGGCGAGGCATTCGGTGGAGGCGCGGGCGATAACGCCGACGGGTTCGATCACAAACTGGCGGGGGTGGCGGGAGCGGGTTGACATCAGGCTGTGGAGCCATTTTGCCGCGCGGTAGCCGACCTCCCGCGCGCCCTGCTCGATGCTGGAGAGAGGCGGATAGCTCAACTCACAAATCAGCGGATCGTTGTCCACCCCGATGACGGCCACCTCGTCAGGGACGCGAACCCCACCGGCCCGGCAGGCGGCGAGGAGCGATTGTGCGCGGCGGTCCGTGGCAGCAAAAATACCGACCGGTTTCGGCAGGGTCCCGAGCCACCGGAGAATGGTTTTCACGAATTGGCTCCAGTTGTGTGTGGCGTCCGCCGGGAGGCGGAGGGTTTTGCATGTGCCGCCTGCCGCAGCGACCTCGTTGGCGAAGGCCATTTCGCGGGCACCCGACCAGCAATTTTTTGAGGTGCGAGTGTATCCAAAAAACGCGAAATTCCGGAACCCGCGTTCGAGGAGGTGCCGTGCGGCGAGGCGGGAGATGGCCTCGTTGTTGGTCGAGACGTAGCTCAGGCCGGGCGCGCATCCGGAGCCGCCGAAGGCGACCACCGGCAGGCCCGAGGCTCTGACCTGCCGCTCGACGCCGGGATGGTCGAAGTTGGCGATCACTCCGCTGCCATCCCAAGCGGCAAGGTCCGGGAGCCGCCGGTGTCCGGACGGATTTTCCTCGATGAAAATCTCCCAGTCGCGGCGCTCCCGCACAAAGGCTGTCACACCCAGAACCACCTGGGAATCGTAAGGAAGCCGCGCGTCAAAAATGAGGGCGACCCGCTTCGTTGGCGATTTGCGGCTTTTCGGCATCGTTCGGGTTCCGGTCAAAATCCGGCCTTTGCTGCCGGATGTCCAGCCTTGTCGTCGGACGGGGAACGGCTATTCCCCTCCGTGGCGGAAGACATCCCACCCGAGGTAGGTGCCGAACGCCTCTTCGAGGGCGGCGCCCACATGGCCGGTGGTGATGGCGGCGTGGTGGGCGAAGCCGCTGCGGCAGACTTTTTGGAAGAGCTGCTGGAGCCGGGGGATGTGGGCGACGGCCTTCGTGCCGGACATCTCGGTGAGCGGGTCGTCGGTGAGCAATCCGTCGCCGCAGTAGGCTTTGATGCTGCCGTTGGTGTCGTCGGTATCGACGCGGGCGTAGGTGAATGGCCCGGCTGCCGTGCGCCCGTCCAGCGCGCCCCACGTGTTCGCGCTTCCGAAGGCGGCACCAAGAATCTCGGCGGACACCATCTCCGGCGCGGCGAGCAGGCTCTTCGCCCAGTTGCCGCAATGGAAAAAGACGCACCTGTCGGGGTCGTCGGCGTAGTTGTTGTTCCAATCCACAAGTGCCGCCGGACGCGTCGAGGCCAGTTGGAGCGCGAGCATGGTGACCACGCCGGAGATGTCGACCTCGCAGGCGCTGGGCAGCAGGCGCTCGCTCATCATGCTCATCAGCGCGCAGGTGTTGATCCCGTAATTTTCCTGGACCGAACTCCAGCACTGGAGCGCCGTGGCATCAATCGCATTCGCCCCCATCCATTCCTCCAGAATGACCGCCATCTTTGCCATGAGAAGCAAGGACGGCGCGGGCGCACACTGGCAGGGCACGTAGCCCTTGATCGCCTCCACGCGGGAGGTCACGCGCGGGTCCGTGTCGGCGAGGCGGCGGGCCGGATCGAAGACCTGCGACATGTCGAGCGTGGAGACGCTGATCCCGCTGCGCTCGAGGAGCTTCTCGCTGAACCGGACCGTCTTGAAGCTGTCCGGACGCGCGCCAACCGCCCCGATGCGGGCACCGCGCAGGCCGGAAACGACGCGGCACACGGCATGGAACTGCAGCATCTCCGCGCGGAAGGCAGCCCCCCCGGGATCCATCACATGGCCGGACGTGAGGCTGTAGCGGTAGCCGTATTGCTTGAGCACGTCGCAGACCGAGAACTTCCCGCAGAACGCGTCCCGGCGTCCGGCCAGCGCGGAAAAGACCGCGAGGTCATCCGGGCAGGCGTGGACAAGGATCGGCACGTCGAGCCCGGATAGCCGGAGCGCGTCGGCGATGCCCTTCTCGTCCCCAAAATTCGGCAGCGTCACGAGCACGCCCGCGATGCGCTCGCGGTGCTGCCGGAACAGCTCCGCGCATTTCCCCGCGTCCTCCCACGACTCGACGGCCCCCATCTTGGTGGTGGCCTCGTCCAGGATCACCGCCTCGATGCCGAGATCCTTGAGAGTCTGAAGAATGGCTTTCCGGCCCTCGCCGACGACCCGGTCGTCAAAAAATCCGCGGTTGCCAACGATCACTGCGATTGCCTGTTTTTTCATAGGGGAGGAAATACGGATTCCCGCGAAAACTTCAAGGATCCGCATTTACACAATCGTGTAAATTATTTATACCAGCTTGCAATATCCTGGTCGCATCCTGCCTGCCGCAGGGCGCAAGTCCAGCGGGGTCATTCGGCTGTGAAGACCGCTTGACGACTGATGCGTGATGCGTGATGTTTTCGTTCATGAGGACGACATTGAATTTGGACGACGACGTGATCGAGACGGCGAAGGTGCTGGCGTCCCGGAAGGGGCAGTCATTGGGCGTGGTGGTTTCTGAACTGATACGGCAGGCGGTGCAGCCGACGGCGAAGGCACCGGCGAAGCGAAATGGGATCCCTTTGTTTCCGGTGGCGCGAGGAGCACATCCGGTCACCCCCGGGATCGTGGCGGAATTGCTCGATGAAACCCCATGAACCGGTTTCTCCTCGATGTGAATGCCTTGCTGGCTCTGCTTGATCCGATGCATGTGCATCATGAAGCGGCGCACAATTGGTATGGGCGGAGGTCTCAGAAGCGCCTGCTGACATGTTCCCACGTCGAGAACGGGGTGATCCGGGTAGCCAGCCAGCCGAAGTATCCGAATTGTCTCGGGACCGGCGGCCGCGTGCGCGAAGCGTTACAGAAATTCATCCGCCAAGTGAAAGCCGAGCGGTGCGACCAGGAGATCACGCTCGTCGATGACAAAGTCCTTTTGCGTCCGGAGCTTTTGACTCCGTCCCGTGTCTCGGATTTGTATTTGCTCGCATTGGCTGCCGCCAACGAAGCCCGGCTGGCGACCTTCGACCGGCGCATTCCTGCTGCGGCCGTGGCCGGCGGCTCCAAGGCGCTGGAACTTATCCCGATTTGAGCCGGATCTGGGGGGCTGGCTTCAGGAAACGGCATGTCTCCCTTGCGATGGCCAGCTCCTCGTTGGCCTCGATCACGAAGGCCGGCACTGCGGAATCTTCTGTCGTAATTCTCCCCTGCGAGCCCAGACCATGGGAACGGTTGAGTTCGGGATCGCACCGCACTCCCAGCACGCCCAGTTGCGCGAGGGTTCGCTCGCGCACGGAGGGGGAATTTTCCCCGATCCCGCCGGTGAAAACCAGCGCATCAATCGTTTCCAGGGAGGCCCCCATGGACAAAACCGCTTTGGCCAGCCGGTGGCAGAACACGTCGATGGCCAGGCGCGCCCGCTCGTTTCCCGCCGCCTCTGCGGCGGCAAGCGTCCTCATGTCGTTGGACAACCCCGACAGCCCGAGCAGGCCGCTCTTGTGGTTCAGGATTTCATCCACTTGGCGAAGGCTCAGATTTTCGCACTCCGCGAGGAAGGCATGCATCGCCGGATCCACGTCCCCGCTGCGGTTTCCCATGACCAGCCCTTCGAGCGGAGTCAGCCCCATGGTGGTATCCGCACTCCGGCCTTGGCGAATCGCGCACGCGCTGCATCCGTTTCCCAAGTGGACGGTGATGGCGTTCAAGTCAGAGAATGCCAGCCCCAGGCGGCGGGCCGCCTGCTCGCCCACGTAGGCGTGGCTGATCCCGTGAAACCCATACCGGCGGATCCTGTGCTTCGCATAGAAATCGTAGGGAATGGCATAATGGAATGCCTTCGGCGGCAGGCTCTGGTGAAAGGCCGTGTCGAAGACAGCCGCTTGCGGAGTCTTTGGAAATTGCCGGAGCACCTCCCGGATCACAGCGACGCTCCGGGGATTATGCAGGGGGGCGAGCCTCCCGCACCGCTCGATCTCCCCGAGCGAGGCTTCATCGATCCGGCTGGCTCCGCCAAAAAACTCTCCGCCATGCACCACGCGGTGCCCGATCGCTGCCAGGGAGGACTCCGCCGAAACCTCCGAGATGATTTTCTCGAGCGCCTCGACAATGGTGGCGCCGGGCAGACAGCACGAGCGGCTGCCCCCCGCAGACGTCTTCATCAGGAAGCAGGCTTCCGGCGAGTCCAAGCTTTGAACGATCCCGCCAGCGCGCAGGTCCGTCACCGCCAGATCGAACACCGCAAATTTCAGCGAGGAACTCCCCGCATTGAGGACCAGGATGTTATCCATATTGAGAGCAGCAGACCCATCGCCAGGATCCAATTTGATTTTCGATTTTTATTGGCGGTCCAAAATTGAAATTTCGGCAGGCAGACGGTCCGGAATGAAGCCCTCGCTTCCCTCCGCAGAAACCAGCCCGCCGGTCCCGGTTTCGATTTCCAAATTCAAGGCCGGATCGGCGTGGAGCTGGAGCGGAGAAAACCCCGTGTGGATCCAAAACCACACGGGGCTATTCCCCCAAATAAGATGGCCGCCCGGTTTTCCGGGCAGCCATCCCATGAAAATTTCGTCAGGCCGTGCGGCGGCGGCGAAGCGTCACCAAGGCGGTGGGAAGGTAGAATTTGATTTTTTTCGCAGGGGAACTTTTTTAATGGTTGTTGTTGGATTTGCAAATGCGATTTTTTATCGCTACTCGTGTGACAGTTTCACGTGTCATTTCGAGACGCAAGAAATATTTTCAGTTTTTTTGGAGCCTGTTCCGGTGCCTTGCTGGACGAAGGCGACCTGTCGGACACTGCTCAATCGTTTCGATGATCTGATCGCGCAAGAATTGTCAGAAATCTTTGACTTCTCCGACCCGAATCTTCCCCTCCACTGGATGAAGCAGGGATGCCAGTCCTTTTTTCCCTTCCTTGGCGTGCCCTGAGCCATTCTCCTCACCGCATCGCTAAGGCGTTCTCAGCGGCACGGCCGGGAAATACGTTTTGAACCGGCTCTCGTCAGCGGTCGCCAGCGGCCAACCCATGATTTGCGCATGGGCACCTATGAAAAAATCGGGGAGAGGCAACGCGGGCGCATCCTTGCCGGAGTCGGCCTTGCGGCGCACCCGGTAACTCAGATAGGCACGCGCGCACACCTCCGAGGCGGCAGCCGGAACGTCCAGCACGACCACGCCCCAACTCCGGATCCGGTCGGCCACGGTTTGCGGCTCGGCATCCCCAACGCACACCTCGGCCAGGCTGACCGCGTTGACCGCAGCCCCCGCACCGGAAACGCCCTCGGCAATCATGCGCCGAGCCCAACGGCAGTGGCTCGACTTCGCGTCGGATGCGTAGATCAGCACAT
This sequence comes from Chthoniobacter flavus, assembly GCA_945871065.1. Classification (GTDB taxonomy): domain Bacteria; phylum Verrucomicrobiota; class Verrucomicrobiia; order Chthoniobacterales; family JACTMZ01; genus JACTMZ01. The sequence continues at coordinate 72,837 of CAMBUL010000004.1, forward strand.
TCGTGTCCAGCAACATCATGACTCGCGAGTCAGTTCACGGAGTGTCGCCCAGTCCATCTTCGGGTGCAGCGGCGCGGCGTCAATCGCCCGCAGGCACTGCGCGCGGGTCAATCGAGCTTCCGGTTCCGGCCGGGTCAGCCGCAGGAGCACAAACTGACCATCCCCCTGGCGTTGAATGTCGAACACATCGCCCGGCCTCGCCACCGGCAACACAATCCGCTTCTTGCTGTCCGCCGTCGTTGTCATCGTGGGATAATCCCACTTTCGGTGTCCCAAGTCAACCGGAACCTCTGGCGAAAAGGGTTCCGGCATCAGCGAGGCGCTAGGGTAGTCCGCCAAGCAGGCTGCATATTTTAAGCCCCGAAGGGGCAACATTCCACAGCCCAGGGCAAGCGTCCGCGCCGCCCTGGGTATTGGAAAACGTGGAGCCCTGCCCTGAATGGGCAGCATCCCAAAACGTCATTAACCGGATGCCATTCGGGCCAGTCAGCGCATTGTTCGGCCGCTCGGCGTCGAAAATTGTTTCGATTTCCGGAGAAGAACCGCTCTCCCGCCCATGTGGCGGCTACTACTGCCGGTTCGTCCCCCACCACCAGGCACTGTCGCTGGCGGCATGGCTCTCGACATGGCCGTCGAGCATGAGCGCGTTGACCCCCGCCCCGTGAACATTCGCCGGAGGCCCCCCCATGATCGATCCGCCATGCTCGCCGACGACGATCCCTCCCGCGTTGGCTTTGTCCGGATGGTATTCGCTCTCTCTCGTGGTCCCTTGACCTTGAGGGCCATTTCCACTGACCGGAAAGATTGTCGCCCCCTCTCTCGGAATACGGCAGTCCGGTCATCCCCGACGACCCGTGCATCAAAAATATCCGCAGCTGAAACGACAGCGGCGATTGCTTGTGTTTTCATAGAGAGGGGAATAGAATTTCTTTCAGCAAAGTGTGAGGGAAAATATAGCAAAGTCCAATATTATGTTAATTTTTTACAAAAATGAAGTTGCAGAATTATCATCCCTCGCCCATCATTCTCCGAAGATGGATACCCGACAGCAGGCGATTCTCGATTATCTCGACGTGCATGACTATGCGACGTATGAGGCGCTGGGAGCTCTGTTGGGCACCTCGGCGATGACGGTGCGGCGGGATGTTGCGGGAATGTCGAAGCGGGGCCTGGTGCTCAAGAGCCTGGGGGGGGCGAGCCGTCCTGTGGCGCCGAAGTCGCACCTTTACGAGTCGCACATTCAGGCGAGATTGCGCGAGCAGCGGGAAGAAAAGCGGGCGATTGCCATGGAAATCCCGGCTCTGGTGGCCGATGCCACGAGCATTTTTTTGGATGGGGGGACAACGATGCTCGAGGCGGCGAGGGTGCTTTCCCGGCAGGTGGAGGGGAAAAACCTGATCACGAATTCGATGCTGGTCTGCGGCGAGCTGGCCGCCAGCGGCAAGAACCGGATCACCCTGCTCGGAGGCGACCTGAGTGCGGAGAGCGCGGCCTTCACCGGGCTGATGGCCGAGGAAAACGCGGCAAGCTTCTACTACGATGTCGCGCTGTTTTCGACGAAGGGGTTTATTTTGGAGGAGGGAACCTACGAGTCGTCGCTGGAGAACTTCCGCGTGAAGCAGATCGTTGCGCCGAGGGCGAAGCAGGTCGTGCTTCTGGTCGATCACACGAAGTTCGGGCTCCGCGCGCTTCGCAAGGTCCTCGACATCACGGCCATCCATTGCGTGGTGACCGATCAGAAGACCTCCCGCGATGACCTGAAGGCCCTCGAACGCCGGGGGATTTCCGTCCTCGTCGCCGGCCCGCAGCCGGGCGGCACCGCGAAATCCCGCAGGCCACTCAAAAACGAAAAATAATTATGCCACTAACATCAATAACTAAACTTGTCCAAGCAGCCCGCACTCAGTCTTACGCGCTGGGGTATTTTGAAAGCTGGAACTTCGAGTCCCTGCAGGGCGTGATTGACGCGGCGGAGGCCACACGGTCGCCGATCATCATCGGTTTCAACGGGGATTTTTTAAGCCGGGCGGCCCGGCTGGCCCCCGAGCGCCTGTCGTGGTATGCCCAGTTGGGCCGGGCGGCGGCGGAGTCGGCCACCGTGCCCTGCGGCCTGATCTTCAACGAATGCCCGCTGGACGACTGGGTAAAAGCCGCAGCGACAGCGGGGTTCAACCTGGTGATGCCCGCCGATCCGGAGGCGAGCCTGGAAGACTACACCCGGCGGGTGAAGGATATCGTGGCCCATGCCCACGGCTGCGGCGCGGCCGTCGAGGCTGAGATCGGGGAGTTACCCTGCGGTGCTTCCGGGCAGATCCAGGCGAATGGCCACCTGACCGATCCCGAAACCGCCGCGCGATTCATCGAGGAATCCGGCGCGGACTTGCTGGGCGTGAGTGTCGGCAATATCCACATTATGGTGCGGGGAGAGCAGGAGCTGGATCTCGTCCGGCTGGAAGAGATTCATCGGAAAATTCCTGACGTCCCCCTCGTGCTGCACGGGGGATCGGGCATCACGGCAAACAGCCTCAAACAGGCTCTCGGGCTGGGCGTGGCGAAGGTCAACTACGGCACCTACATCAAGCAGCGCTATGCGGCGGCCGTGCGCGCGGCTCTTGGCAATGCCGAGGAGAACCCGCATGAACTCTATGGCATTGGCGGTGAACATGACGTCTTGGTGGCGGGCCGCATTGCGGTGCGCGACGCGGTGTTGGAACGCATTGAACTTCTTGGTTGCTGCGGAAAGGCTTGATCATGAACACAACCCCCTCCCCCCGTGTCGGCTGCGCCGGGCTCATTGTCGAAGACACATTCTGCGGTCCGCTCGCGGAGTTCCCACAAGAAGGCGCCTTGGTTTCCGTGGACGCCATGCCCGCTTATGCCGGCGGCTGTGCAGCCAATGTGGCATTGGATCTGGCCCGGCAGGGGATCTCGGTCGAGATCGCCGGCTGCGTCGGAAAGGATGCCGCCGCACAAAATCTCAGGAAATGTTTCGCGGCCAACGGAATCGGCCACGACAAGCTCGTCGCCTCCGAAATGTTGCCGACCAGCCGCACGGTCGTCCTTCTCATCAAAGGGCAGGACCGGCGTTACATCCATCTTTTCGGAGCGAATGCGGCCCTGTCTGCTTCGGACCTCGACCACGGGTGGGTGGCCTCTCTGGACGTGCTCTACATCGGCGGCCTCTTTGCGCTTCCCGCCATGAAGTGTGACGAACTTGCCGAGATCTTCGCGTATTGCCGCACAGAAAATGTGAAAACCGTGTTGGATGTTGTGATGCCCCACAACACCCGGATTTCATCGCTCCAAGAGTATGAATCCCTGCTGGCGGTTACGGACTTCTTTCTTCCAAATGAAGACGAGGCTTGCGCATTGACCAATTGCCGCAGACCGAAGGACCAAATGGAATCTCTCCTGGCGTTGGGGACCGGAACGGTCATCATAACCCAGGGCGAGAAGGGAGCAGTTGCCGCACGCGGCAGGGATTATTGGAAATGCGGCAGCTACAGCATGAACTGCGTTGACCCATCGGGGGCGGGCGATGCATTTACGAGCGGAGTGATTTCCGGCATTCTTGAGGAACGCGACATGCCGTCTCTCCTCCGGTATGCCAGCGCCGTAGGGGCATCCGCCACCCGGCGGGTTGGAACCACCGGCAGTGTTTTCTCGGCAGCGGAGGCGGATCAGTTTGTTCAAGCGCATCCGCTAGATGTCGAGCACGCCATTCTTTGAAGAGACTATGTTGCACGAACTGAAAATGCCCGATCTTGCCACCACAGGCGGCGCGGTAAAAATCCTTCGCTGGCTTGCCCAACCGGGAGCATCGGTTTCGCGGGGAGCAAATGTCCTCGAAGTCGAGACGGACAAAGCTGCGATGGAAGTCGAGAGCACCGCGACGGGAGTCCTCAAAGAAATCATTGTCCAAGAGGGAGAATCCGTGGATGCGGGCACGGTGATCGCCATGATTCAAGATGGTGCGGAAGGCGACGCCGTTCGCTCCACTCCCCAAGTGACAACCCCGCAGATCGCCCAAACCCAGGCACCTGCCACGCACTCCTGCGTCCCTCCGGTCGCTCCGGAAAAATCAACAAAGAGCCTGTTTGCCAGGAACCGGGCAACTGCCGCAGCCAAAGCGGAACCTTCCGAACAGGCCGGAAGCTCAAAGCCTGCGACAGTTGCTCCACTGCAAAACAAACCGAGTTTTGCGGCACCGGGCACTTTGCCAGCAGTCAGCATTGCCCGAAAAACTGCAGCCCGCCGCCTACAGCAAAGCAAACAGAACATTCCTCACTTTTACCTCCAGACATCCGCCAATGCGGAACCCATGATTGCCCGCCGGAACGCGGCTCTTCCGCACAAGCTGGCTTGGGATGCGTTTTTCGTGAAAGGGATTCACAACGCCATTGCCCGCTTTGATCTGATGGCATGCCGGTGGGAAGACGAACAACTCGTTCCGCAGGGAACGGATACCATCGGAGTGGCAGCGGATATCCATGGCGATTTGTTTGTTGTTCCGGTGGAATCACCGGCAGAGAAAAGCGTTGAGGATATCTCGCGTGACATCCGCGACCGCGTCGCAGCCCTGCGCAGCGGAGACCCGCTCGCCCGGATAATGAAACCCGGTGTCATAACTGTTACGAACCTCGGTGCCTGCAACGTCGAGACTTTCACGGCCATCATCAATCCGCCGGAATCCGCCATTCTTGCTGTTGGAGAAATCCGCCCTGTTGTCATTGCGGTCAGTGAGACGGCTTTTGCGATCCAACACCGGGTGAATCTCACTCTTTCCATTGACCATCGCGTGGCCAACGGCAAATACGCGGCCGATTTCCTCGGGGCCATCGTTGAAGAACTTGAAAATTTATGAAAAAAACAAAAAAGGTTTCCCCTGACCCGGGCTCCTACGAGCGGGATTTTCTTCTCGGTCTCTACCGCCGGCTGGTTCTCATTCGCGAGTTTGAGGAACGCGTGAAGTTCCTCTTCTTGGAAGGGGCAATGCCTGGCACCATTCACCAGTGCCAGGGCCAGGAGGCTACCGCTACCGGAGTCTGCGCCACCCTGAACCCCGACGATTTCATCACTTCGACCTTTCGCGGCCACGGGCACGCACTCGCCAAGGGACTCACGGTACAAGAGATGCTCGACGAGCTTTTCGGTGCCTCCACCGGCTGTTGCAAGGGCAAGGGCGGCTCGATGCACATGGGAAACATGCAGAAGGGGATGATCCCGGCCATCGCCATCGTCGGTGGCGGCATCCCGCTCACGGCCGGCATGGCACTCGCCTTCAAGATGAAAAAAACTTCCCAGGTGGCCGCCTGTTTCTTCGGGGACGGTGCCGTGGCGGAGGGGGCCTTCCACGAGGGGGTAAACATGGCGGCCATCTGGAATCTTCCCGCCCTGTTCGTCTGCGAAAACAACCTCTACGGAGCCTCGACCCACATTGGAAAGGTCATGAAAAACACGAAGGTCTCCGATCGGGCCGCGTCCTATGGATTCCGTGGAGAAACGGTGGATGGAAACGATGTTCTGGCCGTCTTTGAAGCTGCGAAAAGGGCGGTGGCCGAATGCCGTGCGGGCAAGGGACCGGTCCTTCTCGAACTCCTCACCTACCGCCGCACCGGCCACTCGCGCCGCGACCCCTGCCATTACCAGCCGAAAGATGAACGCGAGGAATGGTTCTCCCGGGATCCGATCGACCGCTGCGCGGAAACCCTTCTCTCACGCGATGACATCTCCCGCAGTGACCTCGACGCAATCAAATCCGAGGTCGATGCGGAAATCACGAATGCCATCGAGGTTGCCAAACAAGCCCCCCAGCCCACCGAAGCCGATCTTCTCACCGACGTCTTCGCCTAAACGAACCCAAAACCAATCCATGAACCCATTAAGCACGCTCCAACAACAAGAAGCCGCAGCCCAATTCGAGGAGGACGGCTACTACATCGCACCCCCGGTGCTTTCGCCAGAATTGATCAAGCAAGCGAATACACACGTGGACGCCGTTCTCGCCGGAATATATGAAACCGGCATACCGCCCGTTACCCGCAGTTTCGCGCCAGGTGAGGGTGTCGGCAAACTTCAGAAAATCGACAATGCGCACATTTCCGACGAAACACTGCAGAAGGTTGTCGCTCACCCTGCGCTGGGAGAATGGGCAGCAGCAGTCACCGGCGCATCAAAAGTACAGATTTTCGCCACGCAATTGCTTTTCAAGCCGCCCGGCGGTGAAACAGGCGTAAACATTGGCTGGCACCAAGATCTGGAATACTGGCAAAATCATTTGCAGGGCGAGTTATTTACGGCATGGCTCGCCTTAAGCGACGTGACGGAGGAGGCAGGACCGATGCGCTTTATCCGAGGTTCCCACCGTTGGGGCTTGCTGAACGCCGGTGACTTTTTTAGCGGAGACATGCAAGCCATCCAATCGCGAATTCAGGATAAATCAGGCAACCCGTGGGATGAGGTAAGTGATATTTTGCCCCCAGGAGGAGTGAGCTTTCATCATAAACTTACGGTACATGGGAGCAGTGCCAATCATTCACAGGCACCTCGGCGCAGTTTAGCAATTCATTTGTTGACCGAGAAAGCCGGGCTAGTTGAAGGGGCAGACTACCGCACTGCTGGATATTTAAGTGATTTTAATGATGGGAGGGCTTGCCCGGTCATCTATCAAGCCAAATAAGAAAGACACTTTTATGAAAATACAAGGCATAGCTGAAGCACTTCGCGACGCCATCACGGAGGAAATGGAACGTGATGATAGCGTCTTCTGTATAGGTGAAGACATTGCCGTACCCGGCGGATGGGGGGGCGCATTCACGGTGACTCTGGGTCTGGAAAAGAAATTTCCGGACCGCATGATCGACACCCCGATTGCGGAACTTGGATTTTTTGGTATCGCCGTCGGAGCCGCCATGATGGGGATGCGTCCGATCGCTGACGTCCAATATGGCGATTTCCTTTTTCTTGCCAGCGATCAGATCATCAACAACGCCTCGAAAATGCGTTATATGTCTGGTGGGAACTGCAAGGTTCCCATGGTCATGCGCGCACC
>CAMBUL010000005.1 GCA_945871065.1 Chthoniobacter flavus
CGAGATCGAACGTCTCTTCCGGCGACTCAAAGGTTACCGACGCGTCTTCTGTCGCTTCGATAAACTCGACGTCATCTTTGCCAGCTTCATCGTCCTGGCACTCATCGTCGAAGCCTTACGATAAACGATGTAGTGTTAACACGCCCTAGTCGGACGAGGCGCGGCGCAAAAGAAACGGCTCGCTCTGCCCCTTGGTCAAGCGAACCGGAACCCCGCGCGAATAAAACCCCTCAAGCACCGGGCCTTTGTGCAAGGCTTCAACGGAATAATAATACCAATCGTCAGCTTTCAGCGCCAAGAACACGCGCGAACCATTCATCACGCCGTCCACTTCGTAATCGCCAAGTGTGCCAGTGATCTTGTTGCCGCGCTGAACCAGACTGGCATTACCCCAGGCCTCCCGCGTCGCATCGCGCCAAGCTCCGCTCACGTCCCCCCGCGCAGTCCCGGCTTTTCCCGACAACCAGGATTTTGCCGCAGTGCGGTTGGCCTCGTAACGATGCGGGCTGTTGCAAGCAGTGAGAAGAACTGCGGCCAGAAAAAACGGGAGGAGCTTCATTGCGCTGTGGTTAGTCCGTCGTCCACGTCCTCGCAAGCGGCAAATCTGTTGGCGCAGTGACTTCCAGCCAGTAACTGCTGAAAGGCGTTTTCCCCCACAGGGGTCGCACCTCCACCCGGCAGCCTGCCGCGGCGAAGACTCCGTGCAAGTCCTCCAGTCGCGGAAAGTTGATCTTGCCACCGCGGATCCAACCACTGGCGCGGGTCCACCATTCCTCGGCCCGGGTCACGGCACTGCGCCAACCGCAACCACGCACCCCGGTGCGAATCAACACGGTGGCTCCACGGCGGGCTGCGTCGATCAGACGCTCCATGAGCAAAGCCTGACCGGCCGCATCGAGGTAGTGAATCACATCGAAAGCGCAGACAGTCCTCGCGCCCTCCAGCGAAAAGTTCGTCATATCCGCCACCCGGAGTTGGAAGTCCTCGCAACCAAGCTGCCTGGCCGCCCGCTGCCCCGCCTCGATCTTCCAGCGCCCCAAATCGCAGCCGCGGTAGACCGCATCAACCTCCAACTGCCTCAGCCATAAGCCAAACAAACCAAGTCCACAACCAAGGTCCACCACCGGCCCACCGGTTCTGGCCACCACCGCCCGCCCCGCTTCGAAAACCGGATCACTCCCCAACTTTCCCCGCACATAACCGCGCAGCCAACGACTTCCCCCCACCGCATCGGCAATTGTCTCGGCCACCGCGTTCATCGGGCACAAGCCTCCCGGATCGCCCCCGCATCCACAACCACCCCGCGCGACAAGCACGCCGCCGCCTGACCCGCCGCCTGGCCCGTCGCCATGCTTGTGCCGATCACCCGCAGCGCAGCTTGGGCCTCGTGCGTGGCAGAGAAACATCTTCCGGCCAGAAAAACATTGTCCGCATCTTGCGAACGCAAGGCCCGCAAAGGAACGCCGCACGCCGCGCCATTGTCCGGATAAACCAAACGCATGGCCGCCCCCGCCTCGTGCCACTCGAGGGGCCAGAACGAAAAACAAACCGTATCCTCCGGCACCACACCGGACAGCACCTCATTCGCGGTGATAACATGCCGCCCCATCACCCGCCGGCTCTCGCGGATTCCGATGCGCTCCGGCCAACTGCATCCCTCTGCCTTCTCAAAACCCGCGGCTTCCCGACGCAAGAAATCGGTCAGCATCTCGGCCGACTCCCGCGCCTCCACGGTCAATCGCCGCACCTGCACCTCATCGCAAGGATCGTAGTCCCCACCCCCCGCCGCCAAATCGAGCGTGACCCGCACCATGCCATCACGACAAGTCGGCCGCACCGCCGCACCGAGCGCCCCGGCGCCGAGACGCCCGTCCCGCACCGCGGCCACGAGTAAGGCAGACCAAGCCAACCGCGCCGCCGGCGCCAAGGCCGCACTGGCCACCGGCTGGAGACCGAAAATGTAAGCCGGGCGCTGAAGTTCCTGCCGGAGAGCAGACTCGGCAGAAAGGCTCACCGCCGCAGCCAGATTACCATCGCCGGTGGCCTCCACGAAGGCCGCAGCTTCAATCGTGACCCGTCCGGCCTGCGTGGTGAGGTGCAGGGATTTCACCCTCCTCCCCTCCACTTCGCCCCCGGTCACCCGCGCATTTCTCATCACTTCAATGGTCTTGGCTTCCGTCACCCAGTCCTCGCACAGGTGGGCAAAAGCTTCCGGTTCCTGGAGCAAGACATCGAGCCGGCCGAAACGTCGCGGACCGCAGGCCCCGCCGGACGCGACAAGCCGCCGGGCAAATTCCATGGCCAGGCCCGTTTGCAACGGCTCGGCCCCGGGGCCCGCCCCGCAGCGATAAAGTCCGCAAATACTGTGCACCTTCGCCGCCCGCACATTCCCGCCCAGACCCGCTTCGCGCTCGACGAGCAAGACCCGCGCCCCGGACCGTGAGGCCGAGACGGCCGCCGCCACCCCGGCCGGACCTCCCCCCGCCACGACCACATCGAAAGAGCGCGTCTTCACAGCATCCGCCTCCGGCCGAAGATGATCACAGTCATGGTAAAAATCGCTTGGTCCACTTAGCCTCCCGGCAGTACGCATCATGCGAACGTCGCCCTCCACGATCCAGTTGGAAAATCCGGAACTGGCGCCCGCGCCGGGGCCGGTCCGCCATCACGTGCCCTATTGGCGGCAGGCCGCCGCCCACCTCTACTTCATCGCCGCAGGTCTGCAACTCACTCTCCGTGCCGCACGGCGCGGGCGCCGCACGGCTTACGGCGAGCGGTTGCACCTCCATCGGCGTTTTGCCCGCTACATCGCGCTCCTCGAGCGCTGGGGCATTATCCAATTGGAATTCTCGGGATTCGAACAAGCCGCAGGATGGAAAGGCTCCGTCATCGCGCCGAATCATCCATCCATCCTCGACGCCATCATCCTTTGCTCCCGCCTCCCCGGTCTCGACTGCGTGATGAACTCCCGCCTGCTCCACGATCCCGTCATGTCGGGCACCGCCCATCTCTGCGGCTTCATCCGCAACGACACCCCGCTTTCCATGGTCCGCGATACCCGCGATCGCCTTCTAGCCGGCCACAATGTCCTCATCTTCCCCGAAGGCACGCGCACCAAGGGATGCCCCGTTGGTTCCTTCCGCCACGGATTCGCCCTGGCCGCGGCTCGCGCCGGAGCGCCGGTGCGCACCATCCTGATCGAATGCGACTCCGATTATTTCGGACGCAATTTCAACTTCTTCCGTCCCGCCCCGTGCCCCATCCGCTACCGCCTGACCGCGTCGCAGGTTTTTTTCCCGCAGATTGACGAAGATGCCCGGGCAACATCCGCGGAAATCGAAGAATTCTTCCACGCCTCTTTGCTGCGCGACGAAAACGGCGTGCGGCGTCGCGCCTCATGATGCCCGATCCGCACCGCGGGGTCATCATCCCCAGCTACAACTCCGGACCGCTGCTCGAAAGCACGGTGCGCGCGGTGCTCGAGACTTGGCGCCCGGTCGTGGTGGTGGTGGACGGCTCGACGGATGGCAGCGAGCAAAGGATTCGCGACCTGGCTGCGCGGCAAAAGGACCTCCGTGTCATCTCCCATCCGGTGAACAAGGGGAAAGGCGCCGCCGTTTTGACCGGCTTGGAATTCGCACAGTCGGAAGGCTGGACCCACGCCGCCGTCTTTGATGCCGATGGACAACATGAAACCTCCGACCTGCCCGGTTTTATGGAGGCATCCCGCCTGCACCCTCAGGCCATGATTCTCGGACGCCCCGTGTTCGGTCCCGACGCTCCAACCGTGCGGGTGGTCGGCCGCCGCGCCGGCAATTGGTTCGCCAACCTCGAGACCTGGTGGGGTGGCATCGATGACTCCCTCTTCGGTCTGCGCGTTTACCCCGTCGGTCCGGCTCTGGAAACTTTGCGTTCGATCCGGGGCGGACGACGGTTCGATTTCGACACCCAACTCGCCGTGCGACTTTATTGGCGCGGTGTGCCGCCGATGAACCTGCCCACCCGCGTGCATTATCATGCCGCCAACCTCGGCGGGATTAGCCACTTCGACTACCTGCGCGACAACCTCCTCCTCGCCCGCGCGCATGCCGGACTCCTTCTCCAGTCGTTTTTACTCGCCCCGCGGCTTGCCCGCTACCGCCCGCGCCGCCCACTCGTCGCCCCATGAAGGCGGAACTCCGGCGTCGCCTCGGCTTCACGCTTTCCGGCCTTTGCGCCGCAGGTGCGGCTGTTCACGCCCTCCGCGGGAATCCGGCCCGCGCCCATCGCTGGGGCATGCTCGCCACCGCAGCTTTTCTTGGCCCGACCCTCATTCCGAACTGTCCTTGGAATGGACCCGTCCTCCGGCATTTGCGCACCCGCGAGCGTGAAGTCTGGCTGACTATCGATGACGGACCCGACCCGCAAGACACCCCGGAAATTCTCGACGTGCTCGCCCGTCATGACGCTCGTGCCAGCTTCTTCGCCATCGGCCACAAAGTGTGGCGCTACCCCGCAGCGGCCCGCGCGGTGGTTGCGGCCGGTCACGAGCTGCACAACCACACATGGTCGCACCCCGCCGGTTCATTCTGGGCCGCCTCGCCTTCTTGCGCCCGCCACGAGATGAGCGCCGCAAGCAACGCCATCCGCCAAGTCACCGCGCAAAATCCGCGCTTTTTCCGCGCCCCGGCCGGATTGGCCAATCCATTCGTCCATACCGCGGCGGCAAAAGCCGGCCTCCGCGTTGTCGGATGGTCCGCGCGCGGTTTCGATGGCGTGCCGCACGAACCGGATGTCGTGGTGGACCGCATTGTCCGACGCCTCCACGCCGGAGCGATCATCCTCCTCCATGAAGGCCCCGTTTCCGGACTCCGGCCCGGCACCCGCGCCCGCACCCTTGAACGCCTGCTTGGCAAATTATCCGCCCTCGGCTATGGCACCGCCTGCCCGTCTGCCTGACCAGCACGGCCTTTACTTGACCACTGAAATTCCTAAATTGGGAATCTCGCGATGGCTGAAGTAACAATTGACCTTCTCAAAGAACTGCTGGTGGAAAACTGCATGGTTAAAGTCGACCCGGAGACCATCCAAGCGGACACTCCGCTTTTCGGGCCGGAAAGCATCGGGCTCGACTCACTCGATGCCCTGCAAATGGCCATCGCGGTTGAAAAACAATACGGGCTCGCCATCGGCGACCCCGCCACAGCCCGCGACGCCCTGCAGAGCCTCGGCGTCCTCCACGGCTGGATCACCCAGCGGCTCGCCGCCCAGGCCTCATGACTCCGCACCGTCAGTCCTACGATGTCGCCATCATCGGCGGTGGCCCGGCCGGCAGCGCCGCCGGCACCAGACTCGCGCGCGCCGGGCTCCGCGTCACCATTCTCGAAAAGGCAAAATTCCCCCGCTTCTGCGTCGGCGAATCCCTCCTGCCGCACGGCAATGACCTGCTCAAGGAAATCGGCGTCTGGGACAAACTCGAGCAAGCCGGCTTTCTCCGCAAATACGGCGCGGAATTCAGCACACCCGACGGCGAACGGCAAAACCGCCTCTGGTTCGGCGAGAACCTCGCCCCGCAGCACGAATACACCTACCAAGTGGAACGCGCCTCTTTCGACCAACTCCTTCTTGAGCACGCGCGTGAAAACGGCTGCACCGTGCAGGAGGAAACGCGCGTCACGGCACTGCACGATGCACCCGGCGCGCCGATCACTCTCCACGCCGAAGGACCGGCGGGACGGACCGAGCTGACCGCTCGTTGGGTCGTCGATGCCAGCGGGCGCTGTGCCTTCGCCGGTTCCCGGGCAGGACTGCGCCGTCGCGGCACGCAAAAAGTCCGCCGCGTCGCCATCTACGCACATTTTGCAGGCGCCACCCGCCACGAAGGCAAAGCCGAAGGTCATATCACCATCATCCGCACCGCCGGCGGATGGTTCTGGCTCATTCCTCTGGCCGGTGACCGGATGTCCGTCGGCCTCGTTCTCCCCGCCGGAGAAGTCAAAGGGGAAGGCGATTATAATGACCTCTTCGCTGCCGCCGTGGCCGCCGCACCCGCTGTCGCCCAACGTCTGGACTCCGCCCGACGCATCACTCCGCTGCGCGCCACCGGCGACTACAGCTGGAAGTTTTCTTCCTTCGCCACGCGGCGCGTCTTGCTCACCGGGGACGCCGCCGGTTTCGTTGATCCCATCTTTTCCTCCGGAGTCATGCTCGCCCTGCAGTCCGGTCTCCGCGCGGCCGACCTCCTGGTCAAAGCCGACCGTTGCGGCCGCTCCCTGCGGCCTTGGGAGCGGTGGGCTTATACCCGGAGCGTCACCGGATGGATGAACCGCTATGCCCGGCTCATCCGCTCCTTCTACGACCGGGCGGGTTTCGAAGTTTTCATGAGCCCGCAACCCGTCCTGCAACTGCCCCGCAGCGTGGCGCGCCTCGTAGGCGGGCAGACCGATCCCGGCCTGGCCGACCGTCTCCGCCTCCGTCTCTTCGACACCGTCTGCCGCCTGCAACGCCGCCTCAACATCGCCCCGCCTATCCCTTCGCTGCGCTGACCGGGCCTTCGGCGCCGCCACTCACGCCAGTTTCCAAGTCCAGTCTCCCGTCTCCCGACCCGCTCCATGGCTCTCCTCCGCTCCCTGCCGGGCACGCTTTTTCTCGTTGCCGTGGCCGGAGCTGGCCTCTGGGCCGCCCTCACCATCCGCTTCGAAACGGAACTGCTCCCCGCCCTTCCCCCGGAACTGCCGAGCGTGCGCGGCCTCGCAGCTTTCACCCGCTTGGCCGCCGGCGAAAACGAGGTCTTTGCCGTAGCCGACCCTCGTCTGCCGCTGGAGGAACGCACCCGCTTGCTGGCCGCCACCCGTGCCGCCTTGACCGCCCTGCCCTCCGTCGCCTCCATCACCACCCCGGCGGAACAATTCGAAACCCAGTCCGGCACCCTCGCCGCTTGGCTTCTGCTCCAAGCAGACTCATCCGTCCTCGCCGGTGTCAACGCCTCGCTGGCGCCCACCGCGGTGGCACAAAGTCTGCAGAGCCTCCCTGCACAGCTGGCCGGAGCCATCGATCCCTTCGCCATCGTCAGCTTGCAACTCGATCCGCTCGGTCTCCTGCCCGCGACAATCGATCCGCCTGACCAGCCCGCTCCCGCTTTTCTTGTCATAACGCCTTCGTCACCGCTCGCGGACAGTGCCGCCGATGACGCCTTCATCACCGCCTTGCGTGGCGCCATGCCCGCTGACTCCTGCGGAAAAGTTTTACTCACCGGACGCCCGGTTTTCAACGCCGACATCTCCCGCCAAATGCGGGGCGACATCATCCTTATGGTGGTCGCCGCGGTCTTCCTGCTGGCTGTCGCCTTCTGGATTTTCTACCGCACGCTGCGCCCGCTCGGATGGATCATGTTCCTCCAATTGTTCGCCCTACTGGCCGGGCTCGTCGCGGCCCGTGTCTTTTTCGGCAGCCTCAATGTTATCAGCATCGGATTTGCCTCCATCCTCCTCGGCGTCGGCATGGACTACAGCATTCTGGTTTACCACCACTTCGGCTCGCCGCATCGCGATGATCAGTCCGTCTGGCGCACCTTGCGACGCGCCATTTGGTTCAGCGCGCTCATCACGGCCGCCGCATTCTACTTTCTCGCCCTCACCTCGTTCCCCGCGCTGCAGCAACTCGGCGTCCTCGTCGGCACCGGGCTCCTCGTTTCAGCCCTCCTCGCTACATGGCAGCTGCAGATCATCCTTTCCGCCCGCCCCCCGCACGCCCCACCGATTCTCTTCCGTGCCAGCCGCAGCACTGCCGGATTGGTCGAGCGCCACCGCGGCCTGCTCGCCGGCGGGGCGGTCTTCCTCGCGCTTACCATCCTTTGGCTGCAACCTTGGTCGTCCTCCTCCGGATTTTACCAACCCGGACTCGACCGCCTCCGCCCCGTCGGCAGCGATGCTTACACCGCCCAAGAGTGGCTGCAGGAACTTGATCCCGCCGCCAACGATGCGGTCTATGTGCTGCGGGGGGAAAATCATGACGTCGTCCGCGGCGCCGCGGCCTCCATGGCGGCGCGATTCCCGGACACCGATCCCGCTGCCCTTCTCGCCCGCATCCCCTCGGAATCACAACGTGTAGCGAACCTGCAGGCCTGGAACCCGGACACCACAACACGTCTGGCCGAAGCCTTCCAGCTTGCCGGTCTCGGTCCCGAATGGTCCGGCCCCACGCTGCAATTCACCACCGCGCTCGACGCCGCGGCGCGCGGGGACGACCGCGCCTTTGCCGCTCTCCATCCCCTACTCCGCACCACTGCGGGAAAGGATGCTGACGGAGCCTACGCCGTCATCCGCATCCCCGCCGCGGCCACCACCCCGGTGCCGGAAGATGGTTGGAACATCGCTGACGCTGAAATCCTGCCGGTCAGTTGGATCTCGCTCACTAGGGAAATCACCACCCTCGCGCAGCACGACTTTTACCGGCTCAGCATCGCCATGCTTGCGGCCATCGTTCTGCTCTGCGCCTTGGCCCAGCGATCCCTCCGCATGGTCGCGCTCAACCTGCTCGCCATCGTTCTCTCCGCCACCCTCTTTCTCTGGTTGCTGCGGCTGACCGGCACCTCCCTCAGTCCACTCTCTCTCATCAGCCTGCCCCTGCTGGTCGGACTCGTCGTCGACTACAGCCTGCACGTCCTCATGGCGCTGAAAAACCAACGCGGCGACCTGGTCAAAACCTACGATCATCTCGCTGCCCCCATCCTGCTCACCGGCATCAGTGCCTGCATCGGCTTCGGTGCGCCCGCCCTGACCGGACAGCCTGCCCTGCAAAATTTCGGTTTGGTCATGGACTTCGGCATCATCGCAGCTGTTGTCGCCTGTCTGGCTTTGTTGCCGGTATTTTTCCCCCGCGGCACCAACCGCGATTATCGCGATCACGGATTCTACCGGTTTTTCTACCGCAAACGCGGATTCGAATGGATTCTTCTCGGTTGGAGATTCCTCGGACGCCGCGGCGCGTGGCTCATTTCGCGGACGCTCGGACTTTTTTACGCCTTGACCCATCCCGCCACTGTGCGCGCCGTGCGCGACAATCTTGCCATGCTCGATCCGGCTCAGGCCGGCTTTGCCTCCGCCTGCCGCCTCTTCATGAATCAATCGGAAAATTTTTCCACCTACGGCCGTCTCTCCACGCGCCCAACCTCGGAGGTGGTCGACATGCTGGGTTTCCGTCAGGGCTTCGAGCACCTGCAGCGGGCACGTGATGGCGGCCAAGGCTGTCTGCTCGTCACCGGGCATCTTGGTTTTTTCGAACTGGGCGGACTCGTCATGGCCCAACTCGGCTTTCCCATGACCGCCCTCACCCTGCCGGAACCTTCGACCGCGTTGACCGAATGGCGCGCCGACTTCCGCGCGCGCTGGGGCGTCGAAACCATCGTGGTCGGCAATGATTCGTTCTCCGTCCTCGACATCGTGCGCTCTTTGCAAAACGGCGCCTTTGTCGCCTCACTGGCCGACCGTCCCTACGATGGCAACAGCGTGGCCGTTGACCTGCCGCACGGACGCATCCGCTTCTCCACCGGCCCCGTCTTGCTCGCCCTGCTCGCCGGCTGCCCGATTGTTCCCGTCGGCATCACCCGCCAACCCGACGGTCTTTACCACATTGAAGCGCGTGCCTACATCGAACCGCATTGGCAACCCGAAGGCCGCACCGCCACCCTCGAGCTCTACACGCGCGAGGTGGCAGCCGCGCTCGTTCCTCTCTTTGCCGCCTACCCCGAGCAGTGGTATCACTTCACTTCCTTGCGCTGCGAATAACATGAATCCCGCCGGAATCTTTCTTCTTTTTGCCGTATTAAGCGCAACCGGTCTGGCCAGCGACCTTGCACCGTCCGACACGGTCGTTTTGGAAAAACGCTTTTTCGCCGCCCAGCAAAAAACCCGCACCCTCGAGGCCGCCTTCACCCAGACTATCTCGGCGCCCGGTCTCGCAAGTCCCACCATCAGCCGCGGACAGCTTTTTTACCGTGGACCTGACGACCTTCGCATTTCTTATCAAGTCCCGCCCGGGGAACTCATGCAACTCGACGCCGGAACCTTCACCACCATCCGCACGGGCCGCGCTCCCCTTGCTCGCCCGGCCGGTCATCCCTCCGCCCGGGCGCTCGGAGCCCTGCGCGACATCCTGCGCGGGACTCGCCCGCCGGGGGATATGCAAGTGTCCGTCACACGTCAGGCTGGGAACTACCTCGTCGTCCTTGTTCCCTCAACCCCGAGCAACTTCCAACCAGAACGGATCGAGAACACGATCGATGCAGACACCATGCAACTCCGCTCCATGAGCCTGACCTTGCCGCACGGCACCGTCATGCGGTTCGATTTTTCCGCGGTCCGACGCAACCATGTTTTGCCCGCCGCCACTTTCCGTCTTCCATGAACATACCGCTCACCCCGCACGGACCAGGCTTCCGGTTCATCGACCGCTTCGTGAAACATGATGCCACCAGCGGCACGGGTTGGAAAACCCTCGACCCCGACTTGCCGTTTTTCGCCGACCATTTTCCCGGACGCCCCCTCATGCCTGCCGTGCTCCTTGTCGAGTGCGCCGCCCAAGCCGCCGGCGTTCTCTGGATGCAGGATTCCGCGCAACCCGAGACGCCGCTTTTCCTCGCCGGCATCGACCAATTCCGTGTCCTCGGGCCCGTCGCACCCGGGGAGACCCTTGAAACACACATCACCTTGGTCAAGGAACTCGGCGCTCTCGCCCAATTCGAAGCCGAGTCCCGCGTGGCCGATCGCCCCGTAGCCCGCGGACGATTCATGATGAGTCGGCAATTGGCCGGCGCGTGAGCAAGAGAAAATGCCTCCTCATCGCCCCTGCGGTGGGTTGAAATAAAGAAGTGTCCGCCACCCCGACTCCCCAAATCGCGATCACCGGCCTCGGCTGCGTCACCGCCTTGGGCGGAGATGCGACCTCGACCTGGGAAGCACTCCACACCGGTCGTTCGGCACGTGGCCCCCTGACCGCCATCGCCGTCGACGGTTGCCGCGTCACCGAAGGGGCAGAAGCAAGCCTCCCCTCTTGGCCCTCGTGGCCGGAAAAACGCCTGCGACGACTCAGCCGCTCGACCCGTCTCGCCCTGCCGGCCGTCCGTCAGGCCCTAAGCGAAGCCCGCTTGCTCGATGCGAATGACCGCTGCCTGCTGCCCCGACTCGAAATGTCGGTCAGCACCACGGCCTGCGGCATGGAAAAGGGCGAAGAATTCCTCCGCGCACTCTGGAGCAAGACCCGCACCGGCCAATCCGCGCGCGTCGCCCAATACCAGTCTCAAGCTCAGACCGGCGCGATTCATGATCTCTTCGGTTTCGACGGACCGGTCATGACAGTGGCCAATGCCTGCGCCGGTGGCGGCAATGCCATCGGCCACGGCGCGGACCTTATCCGCAGCGGGATGACGGATATCGTCCTGGCCGGCGGCTACGAGGCGCTGAGCGAACTCGTCTTTGCCGGTTTTGACGGACTCCAGTCTCTTGCACCAGAGGCCTGCCGTCCCTTTGACCGCGGACGCCGTGGACTCATGCTCGGCGAAGGCGCCGCCTTTCTTGTGCTGGAAAATGCCGGCCGTGCGCGTGCGCGCGGCGCGAAGATCCTTGGGTATCTCGCTGGCTACGGCCAGACCACAGACACCCACCACCTGACCCGACCTGCCCCCGACGGCGCTCCGCTCGAACGCGCCATGCGGCGCGCACTCGAACAAGGCCGGATCAACGCGTCCCAAGTCGGCTACGTCAACGCCCACGGAACCGGGACACCTTTCAACGACGGAGCCGAAGCACAGGCTTTCCACCGCGTCTTCGGTGCCGGCCAAACCAAACTCAGTTCGACCAAAGCCGCTCTTGGCCACACCCTCGGCGCGGCCGGTGCCATCGAGGCCGTTCTTTGTCTGTTTGCCCTGCAAAGCGGACAACTCCCGCCGCAGATCAATCTTCTCGATCCCGAACCCCTCGTCGCCACGGCCCTCGTCGGGGTTGGCGAAAAAGCCGACCTCTCCGCCGCAATGAGCGTGAACCTCGGGTTCGGCGGATCCAACGCCGCAGTCCTTTTCACCCGCGCATGAACCTTTCCCTCCTCTCCGCGGGCGGCGTCACGCCCGCTGGTCTCGGAACCGATGCGATCACCGCGCCCTGGCCGGTCACCGCCACGCACTCCCACGGGGGCGTCCCCGTGCAAGCTGGCCTGATCGAACAAAAAGATCCCTCACTCCTCCGCTGGCAACAGGAACCCCGCCTCCGCCGCGCCAGCCCGATCACCTACTTCATGATCGAGGCCGTCGAGCAGGCCCTTCAAGGCGCTCCGCACCTTGACCGCGATCGCACCGGGGTCGTTGCCTCTTTTTTCCTCGGTTGCCTCGTTTACAGCGTTCGTTTCTACCGCCAGATCACCGAGGAAGGACGCCGCTTTGCCAGTCCTGTCCTCTTTCCCGAAACGGTTTTCAACAGCCCTCTCAGCCATGTGGTCGCCACGCTCGGCCTCGGGGGGCCGGTCTATTCGCAGATCGGGGACAAAACCTGCTGGGCCTCCTCCCTCCGCACCGCGCAGTGTTGGCTCGCCAATGGCGACTGCGACCACGTGATCGTCCTCGCCGCCGAGGAGTTTGATCCGCACGAAGTCGACGCCTTGCATTCCGGAGGTCTCCTGCGTGGCGGCCTGCAACCGTGTGAGGGCGCCATCGCTTTGTTGCTCGGTCCCTCCGCGAGCGGCCCCACGATTGGGGCCATCGCCGATGGCTATGACTTTCGCACCCGACAAGAAGTGTTGGAAGCCGCCGAACGTTGTCTCGCCGAATTCTCGCCGCCCACCCCCCTGCTCGATACCGCCACCGGATGGACCCGCACCGCCGCAGCCAAAATAGGCCGCTCCATCATCGGACCAAAAGCCACGCTTACGGAAGGCTTCACCCTCTCGGCGGCCGCCGACACCATGCGTGCGCTCGACATCGTGGCCTCCGGGCAATCTCCCGAAGTCATTGTCCCCGTCTGGGGCCTGACCCGGCAGGTCGCGGCCTACCGCGTTACCGCGTAATCCAAGACCTCGGGCCCCGCAACGACGGCGGGTTCTTCCACCACCTCTTGCTTTCTTCGTCCCCACGAACGCCATCCCTCGGTCAACTCCAGCCACGCCCAACCGGCCAACCCGCCCGCAATAACTTTGAGCAGATAAGGCACGCGGAAATTGAACCCCGGGAAAAGATCCCGCTGCCGCGCGTTGCTCCGCCCGAAGGTGCCGTTCCTCCGGCGCTCCCGCGCCATGGCGGCAAAGCGCCGGTTGTAGCCTCGCATCAAGGCAAAGAAAGGACCCGCCTCCCGCGCCGCATAGGGCGGCTCGGCGAAACCCTCCGTTCCATCGGAAAACACCGGACGCGCGACAAACAGATAGTAAAGACCGATATCCAGCCGGAAAGCCAAACGCATAATGTCATAGTCGCCCAAGTAGTCGTATTTGTCCTCGTAAAGCGCCTCGAACATGCGGCGGTAGCTCGTCGTAAAATCCCCGTTGTGCTTGGCCAGCAACGGAGCAAGGTCCTCGCCAGCCCGCCAAGCCCGGATCAAGCGCACCGCGCCGATCGCCGTGAAAGCAATCCAATCCATGCCCGGACTGTAAAGCGGATCGAGAAAGGCCGACGCGTCGCCAGTCAGGACAAAGCCGTCCCCCGCCTGCAGCCGCGAGCAATAGGGCAGATTGCGCCGGAAATGGACGTCACCGCCGACGAACTCCGCACCTGCCATCATCTCCCGGGCCGCAGGGTGCCGGCCGAGAAAATCACGCAACTTTTCCCCGACCGGCATCTTGTCTTCCGGCCAATCGGCGCAACGCTGGTCCAAGACCACGCCGATACTCGTGTCGCCGCCTTTCAACGCGATCCACCAAGCCCACCACCCGTCACCCGCGATGTGGTTTGTCGCGGTGCCGCGGATACCGACATACGAACCCTGCCAACCCTCGTGCCGGCCGGTCAGCTCCGCCGCATCCCAGTCCCCG
Source organism: Chthoniobacter flavus (assembly GCA_945871065.1). GTDB lineage: Bacteria > Verrucomicrobiota > Verrucomicrobiia > Chthoniobacterales > JACTMZ01 > JACTMZ01. The sequence continues at coordinate 13,987 of CAMBUL010000005.1, forward strand.
GCCCCGCGCCAACGTGACCACGCGGAAAGCGTGCGATGACGCGTGTTGGGCTCGAGCCAATCGTTGGCTCTGGCCAGCATGGCCTTGATCCCCGAGGCATCCACCACCCAACGGGCCCGAACCGTTCGCGCACCGGCCACCGTCTTCACCTCGAGGGTCTGATAACCGCCGGAAGCCAAGGCAACGGACGCCACCGTAGCCGGACGCCAAACCTCCGCACCCGCTTCTTCCGCCCGCCGGAGCACTTCTTCGTCCACCACCGAGCGGTCGATGAGGAACGATGGAACGGCGGACAAATACCGCCCACCGATTTCCGAACAGTCACCGAGATCCTGCGTCTCGCGGTTGGCGAACCAAAAGCGCAGACCGTTCTTGGTCAGCTGCGTCTGCGTGAGAAACTGCGTCAGCCCGAGCACGCGGCACAAAAAATAGGCACTCACTTCGACCGTTGCCTCACCGACGCGACGCTTGAAAGCCTCGTTCTTCTCGATCACCACAATCCGCAGAGCGGGATCCTCGCGCCGGAGCAGAAGCGCCGCCGCCGCGCCACTCAGCGCACCGCCGATCACCGCGACGTCACACTCGGTGATCGCCTCTGCCGCTGTCTCTTTCATGCCTTGAGGAGAATATGTGTCTCGACGTGAAGCACGCAATCGTGCAATTCCCCGCCCTCCGCATGCGCAAACACTGGCTCCTCATCCTCCAAGTCGCGCTATCCTTCTTCCTGCTCTGGAGGATCTTCGGCCACCCCACCCTGCGCCAGGAAGCGGCGCGGTTGCTCGGGGAGGCCGATCTCGTCTGGCTGCTGGGCGGGCTCTTCACCGCCTTACTCACCGAGTTTCTCTGCTCCGTGAGGTGGTGGCTCATGCTCCGGATCTTCGGCGTACCCGTCGGATTCGGCAGAACCTGCGCCTTCGCCGGAGCCGGACTTTTCTTTTCCCTCGGACTCCCCGGTTCCGGCGGGGGCGATGCCTTCCGCATTATCTATGTCATGCGTCTTCATCCGACGCGCAAACTCCGAGCCGCTCTCTCGGTGCTGGCCGACCGCCTGTGCGGACTTTTCGCCTTGCTGCTCACCGTGGTCTTTCCCGTCTTGCGCTATGCGCAATTCGCGGCGCATCCCGAATCCTACGCGATCCTTGCCGCCGCCGGTACCGTGCTGGTTATCGCCGCCTTGCTTGTCCTCCTCTGGTGGTTGACCACCTGGCCCAGCCTCCACCAAAAGTGGATTCATCTCGCCCCGGCCAAGATTCGCCCCCAAGCCGTGCGACTCGGGCACATCTTCGCGTGGATGGGTCGTCGCCCTCAACCGGTTTTCGCCGCGATCGCGCTCTCCTATGGCGCCCTCTTGGCCCATTTCACGACCTATTGGTTCAGCGTCCGCGCCTTCGGCCTGCCGCTTTCGCCCGGCGACATCTTCGCCATCATGCCGCTGGTCGACACCCTCACCATGCTGCCCGTGACCCTTTACGGCATCGGACTACGGGAAACGCTCTTCGAATATCTGCTGGGCGGACTCTTCGGCGTCGCCCCGGGGGCCGCCACGCTGGCCTCCCTTGGGGGCTTCTCCCTCCAAGCCGCCGTCGCCCTCCTCGGGGGTCTCCTTATTCCCTTCACCGCTCCGCGAAAAACAACTGCTTAAACGCGTCGGACTTTGCCGCTGGCCGTGCGTGGCAACTCACTCACCATCTGGTAGCGCACGGGAATTTTATACCCGGCCAACCGCCTGCGGCAATGAGCCGACAACTCGCCATCAGTCGGCGGAAAGGTCCCGTCGACCGGCAAAATGTCCGCCACCGGTAACATGCCCCACCGCGCATGCTCCTCGCCATGAACCCGCGCATCAACCACCCCCTCATGCCGGCGCAACACTTCCTCGATCTCCTCGGGGAAGCACTTGCTCCCGCCGACATTGATCACGGACTTCAGCCGGCCGACCAACCGGATACTGCCGTCCGCTTCCTGCCGCGCCAGATCACCCGTGTGAAACCACCCGTCGGCCATGACCTCCTGCCGCGGACACCATGGTGACAAATAGGCGTCAAACATACCCGGGCCGCGCAGACACAATCCACCTTCCCTGCCGTTCCCTTCCAACCGCAGTTCGAAATCGTCCGGCCGGCCGACCACCATGGAGTCTTCACCCGACGTGCTCAACAACGGCAAGCCCGCTTCGATGATGCCGAAGCCCTGCGCCAAGCGGACTCCGTAGCGACGGACAAAAGCTCCGGCCGTTTCCGGCGCCAACGGCGCGGCGGTCGAAACCGCCAGACGCAACCCGGGCCAATCCCGCTCGGACGCCTCGGCCGCGAGCAACGCCGCTTGGAACGGCGATCCATAAAAGACCGTCGCCCCGTATTGGCAGGCGGCTGTCAGCAAATCACCGGCCAAGGATCCCTCCGGCAGCACCACGGTCGCGCCTTCGCGCAAATACAGCAAAATCGACACCGCGAAATGATGCGCCATCGGCAAGGTCCACAACACACGGTCGGTTCCGCCGATCCCCAAGCGCCGGTTCGCGGAATCCAAACGCTCGCGCAATGTCCCATGCGATAGCACCACCCCCTTGCTCGCGCCGGTTGTTCCGGAGCTGAAACGAATAAAAGCGGGACAAACGCTCTCGAAATCCTCCACCGGAAAACATGGCTCTTCCGCCGCCAGGCGTTCCCACCGCAGACCACCGCCGATCTCATGGCGCTCCGACTCGTCGGCCGCCCGCTCCTGACCTCCCTGCGAAAGCACGCCGTGCAACGCCGTCGTTCGGGCCAACATCGAGCGCTCGTCCGCCGGCAGTTCCCCGGCCACCGGCACCGCGCACCCCCCAGCCCTCATCACCGCCAACATGAGCACCGCATGCTGCACTCCATCCGGACAACGCACCCCGATCCGCGCCACACCCTCGGCGGGGAACCCCGGCAACCGCACTATCACCGTCGCCCACCTCTCCACTTCGGCCACCAGACGGCCGAAGGATAATTCTCCGTCACGCCCGACAAAGGCCGCCCGCTCTGGCTCCTCCGCCGCCCGGGCGAAAATCGCCTCCACAATGCTGTCCGATAACGCTTTCACGGATCGCACAGACTGAACCGTCCGCGCCACCGCTTCAATCCGCGACTACTGCGCCCCCAGCAAGTCGGCCCGTATTGCGGACCACATCAAGGCCCGTTCGTCCGCGGACAAAACACCGTCCCGCCAGCAGAGCGAGGCCGTCAACCGCCCCTCCCGCTCGCTGAAAAACAGTCCTGTCCCCGGCGGTTGCGGCACCGAAGGCACATGCCAACCGTCCACGATCGAGCCACCGCAAAACTCCCGTACCCCCGGCAGAAATTCTCCGGTGTGGGCGTGATAAAAGGAAGCCAGCTGCCCGGAAGCCTCGCGCCGCAAAAATCGCCGGTAAAGCGGCGCCGGCAAGCGACGCATCCAGTCGATCATGACGAGAAACGCCCCATCGAACTTGTCACGCGTCATCGCCGCGAATTGTCCGTGTAACGCCCGCGCCGTGTCCTCCACCGAGGCCGGATCCGGCAGCGGCCGCGCGAAAAACAACTGCGACACCTGATTTTGAAAGATCGGCCCGCGCGCTCCCCTCTTCCGTCCCTGCACCGAAATCGTACATTCCAGCGAGCCGTTCTCTTGTCCCCGCGCCCGGAACACGGCGGCGTGCGCCCGCATCGTGACCGCGAGAAACCACGGCAAGGCGAAGATCCCGCCCGTCACCGGATCGGCCCGCCGTTTCATGGCCGCCGTTTCCTCACGGGAGAATCGCACCGCTTCGAAACAAGCCCGGCCCGCGCGCGCCGGCGCCCCGCCCAAAGAAACCACCCGCTCGGACCGCAAAGACCAATACCGCTCGAGAAAAGGCCGCACCGCGCGAAATTCTTGCCACCATGACCGGTGGCGCGCAAAGGGCAGCGCATGGGAATTCACCTCCGGCTTGGCCGGCACCTCTTCACCCAACCGCGCCACCTCGGCCAAAACCAATTCCACTCCGCGCGCATCGAGCAGCAAATGACTCCAACTCATCAGCACGACGAAACCTTCGCTCGCCGGCCACACGTCGAAGCGCAGTCGGCCCGGCCACTGGCCTTGCAAACGCTCTTCGGCCAACCCGCGCCAGTCTGCGCCGGCGGGATGAATTTCGACCGCCACCTCGGCCGTCTGGTCGCCACGCCACACGGGCACCGCTCCCGGCAGTCCGCGCTGCAACTTGGCGCCAAGGATGGGCTGACTCTCGGAAAACCTCGCCGCGGCCTCCCTCAAACGCTCCACCTCGAACCCGCGTCCCACCTCCAACACAGTCACCCCGACATGACGGCCCTGCCCGGACCGCTCCATCAGATCCTCGAGCGCCAGCAGGTAGCAGTCGCACCCGCCCAAGGGCGCGCGCAGCTTGGCGCGGGACGGACTCGGCGTCATGCCGGCGCGGCGCAGCGCCGCACCATGGCAGCCAGACTGGAAGCCGTGGAAAAATTATCCCGGGTCACCGCGGATTCCGGCACCCTCACCCCGAAGCGTTCCTCGATCGAAATCATCAATTGCATGATACCCATCGAATCAAGACCCGCCGCGAACAAATCGGTCTCCACCGTCAGCGGTGCGCCGCCCTCAAATAACTTCTCGCGCACCAAGCCCAACAGAGCGTCCTCAAGATTCGCGGGTAATCCGTGCATGGTTTCCTTGCTCGCCGATCAAGCAAAAGGCCCGCGAGATAAATCCGCGGGCCCTGCTTGGAATTGGCAAAAATTATTGCGCTGCTTTGGCCCCCGCCTTGACCGGGTCGAAGCCCGCCGGGAACTTGGTCTTCGCATCGTAGATGGCGTCATCCCATTCCAGATCGACCATCGGTTGCTTCATTTTCGAAAGATCCGCACCCCGCAGGTCGGCCCGCTGGAAATTCGCCCTTTTGACATCGACCAGATTTTTCGACCCGCGCAAATCCGCCCCGCGGAAATTCACCGAGTTAATGTGCGCGCCCGCAAAGTTCACGCCCTCGAGGTTCGCGCCATTCATCGTGCAACGGTAGAAATTCGTCCCCGGACCAAAAACCGCACCTTTCATGTTCGCTCCGGCCAGATCGCACTGCTCGAATGATGCATCGGTGAACTTCATGCCTTGGAAGTTCGTGCCGTTGAGCCGCGACTGGTGGTAATTGCCGGTCACCTTAGGCTTGCCGGTGAAATCGTGGCCCGAAAACCACTCGCGGACGTATTTGGGGATATCCAGCGGATTTATCGGTGCTGCTGCCTCTGCCCAAGGGGCGAGGGCAACCACGGAGAGGAGGACGAGAGGGATGGCTTTCATAAGATCTGTTGATCGCACGACAACACCCCGCGCGCAACCCATTTCACGGCCGACACAGTTTGCCCACCCCTCTGGGTGGGGCCCACAAAGCATCGAGCTTTCTTCCGATCAGCGGAGCAGCCAGGTGGCCACGCCAAAGTAAAAGAGCAGCGTGCAAATGTCTGTCAGCGCCAGAGTGAGCGGGCCGGCGGCCACCTTCGGATCAAGCTTCAGAGCGTGAAGGACGGTCGGCACAGTCAGACCCAGAAAACACGCCATGCAAAGGGAAAGAAAAATGCTTCCGCCGATCACAAATCCCTCCAATCCCGTGCCGCGCCACGCCCAGGCAATAAGGCCGACCAAAGCTCCGCAGGCAAGGCCGAGAAGCAACGCCGTTCCCGCCTCACGCCGAAGCGTCCTTGCATACCACTTAAACGAAGGCTCGGCGGCGCGCAGAACCTGGATAGTGACCGCCACGGACTGGATACTCACACTTTCTCCGAGGCCGAGCACCAGCGTCAGAAAAAAAGCCAGGATCAGGCTCTCCGCCAGCGTCACTTCGAAAAAACCCGCCAGCACCGCACAAATTGTCCCGCTCACAATCGTGGCCAGCAGCCACGGAAAGCGGTAGCGGAACGCCTGCCATGGTGAAGCATCGCGCACCTGCGAAATGCGGAAGCCGATCGATTCGAACAAGGCGTCCGTTTCCTCCCGCTCCGCCATATCGAACGCCTCCTCGGCCAGCAGCCCCACATCAACCACGCCCAGAATGCGCTTGTCTTTGTCCACCACGGGAAAAGCCAACAACTTGTGGAGGACAAAAGCCTCGCACCCTTCCATGATGCTGGCCGTCGCGGGAATCGTCAGCACCTTGTGCACCATGATGTCCCGCAAATGCACATCCGGCGCCGAGGTCAGCAAGCGCCGCGTCGGGAGCACGCCGACCAAGCGCTCCTCTTCATCCACCACGTAAAAATACACCACCTTCTCCCCCAGCGCCTCACCCCTCCCGCGGATGAAGGCCAGCGCCTCACCCACCGAATCGTCTTGGTGCAGCGTAGCCACGTCCGGTCGCGCGACCGTGACAATCGGCTCATTCAAATGCTCGGGACCGGAAAACACTCCACGAACTAAAACATCTACCCTTGTACCCACGCGACCCTATTCGGTCGCCCGGAGACACCAGCCACTCGGTCAGACGTGGCGTTGTTGTCATCCGCCCCCGCCCCTCAGCGCGCCATCCTTACGCCCCTCAAGACGATCAGCCCCCCGACAAAAAAGACCAACGTCGAGAGCACCGCCACGCGCAGATCGAACACATCGGCCAGCACGCCCATGAACAACGGCCCCACCACCGCCGCCAATTTTCCGAAGACTCCCCAAAACCCGAAAAACTCCGCCGCCCGTTCCCGCGGCGAGAGCAACGACACCACCGCGCGGCTCCCGGCTTGGCACGAACCGATGGCCAGCCCGGCCAAGTTGCCGACCAGAAAAAACATTTCTTTCGTTTGGCAAAAATAAGCCCCCACCGCGACGAGACACCAAAGCAAGAGCGCCGCGGTCAACATATTGACCGAGCCCGCACGATCCTGCCACCAACCGAAAGCCAGCGCGCCCAGAGCACTGCTGATCTGCAGGGAGGCAAAGAGCACCAGATTCTCCCTCGTGGTGAAACCCAACACCTCTGCCGAATAAATCGCGGCGAACGCCACCACCGCCCCCAACCCGCTCATGTAGAGCAGGAAGGCCCAGAAAAAACGGAGCAAATCCCGGTGCTGCGGCAAATCCCGGGCCGCCCGCAACACGCCTTCCCACCCCAGTTGCCACCACCTCGCCGCGTGGGGCTCCGGTTTTTTGCGCTCCCTCAGAAGCAGCAGCACCGGCAAGGTCGCCGCCACCATGAACAACGCCGTGACGACGAAGACCCACCGCACGCCGTCCGGGGCAACCGACAGTACCAACATGGCTAAGCCCAGCGCACCCAGCCCGCCGAGATATCCGAAACTCCAACCATAACCCGAAATACGTCCGCAATTTTCCGGCGTGCTCAGTTCGCTGAGGAAACTCGCGCAGAAATTTTCCCCGAAGGAAAATGCCGCGTAGGCCACGATGACCAACCCCGCCGCCAGCGCCAGCGTCCCCGGTCCCGTCAGCCAAAGCGCCGCGGTCCCCGCCGAGCACACCCACATCATGGAGAGAAGAAACTTCTTTTTCGATCCGGTGACATCCGCCAGCACCCCCAAGGCCGGACCGAACACCATGACCACCACCTGCGAAGCCGCCAGGATCACGCTCCACAAGGTATTCGCCCCCACCCATCCCGCCGCCACGACCCCGGTGAAATATGGACCATAGACCACGGTAATCACCACCGTGATAAACGCCGAGTTGGCAAAGTCGTAACAACACCACCCGAAAATCTCCCGCCGCCGCGCCGGTTCGCTCATGCGCTGCGGATTGTGCACCAGCGTATGGGCGCCTAAAACCCGTTTTCGATCACGACTTCGTCGTAAGAGAGTTGACCAGGACGTGGCCAGGAATCCTGCGTCTTTTTGCCGATGGCGATCATGAAGGAGATGACGTGGCCGGCGGGCAGCTTGAGGATCTTGCCGACCGCGTCATAATCGAAACCATCCATCGGGCAGGAATCATAACCCATCGCCTTGGCGGAGAGCATGAGGGTCTGGCCGGCCATGCCGCAGGAACGCATCACTTCATCGCGCTGCACTTGGGGTTTGCCCTCGTAATATTGATCGATCGCCGGCACGAGAAAATCCTGCACCGGTTGCGGCGCGTTGCGCCAGTAGCGGGCCGGATCCTCCTTCCAGGCATCGAGATTCCCGCAAAGGACAATCAACAGCGAGGCGTCAGTGACCTGCGTTTGGTCCCAAGCCACGGCACGGATTTGTTTGCGAATTTCCATGTTACGCACCACAACGAAGCGCCAATTTTGAATGTTGAAAGCCGTGGGGGAAAGCATGGCCAACTCGAGAAGCTCGCGCTCTTCGTCGGACGTCATCCGGTGGTTGGGGACGTAATGTTTAATCGCGCGGCGCGCCTTGATCGCTTCGATAGTGTTCATCGTCGGCCAGACTGCCCCAGCCCTCCGCGGAACTCAATCCCGTCCGCGCTTCTCCCCGGAGGACCGAATCGTGCTGCGGGAGGACCCGAAGAAGGTAGCCGCGCCAAAAATCATTGCAGCGGGACCCAATGCGCGCTTTAGTTTCTACCCGACCCCATGCGCGGTTAGCTCAGTGGTAGAGCACCTCCCTGACACGGAGGGGGTCACAGGTTCGAACCCTGTATCGCGCACCACTTTTGTCGCATGGCCCTCTTCGTCACCAAAAACGGTCAGACCTTCGGGCCCCACGCTCCGGAGGAGGTGGCCATGTTCGTCGCCACCGGGGATTTCCTGCCCGAGGATTTCTGCTGGCAGGAAGGTTGGGTCGAATGGCGTCCTATTTCTTCCGTTCTTCCGGAACGCCCCGCTCCCGCCGAACCACTGGCTCTGGCTTCAGCGCCTCCCCTGGCCAGCCCGCCGCCGCCCCAGACTTCCGGACAAATCCCGGGCGACATCACGATCATCGGCACCCTCAAGCTGCCGGACGAGCGCACGGTCACCTGCCGCGTCGAGGGGGAAATCCACAGTCCTGCCACGGTCATCATTCCGCGCGAAAACCACGTTAAGGCGCGTATTCAGGCGGAGTCCGTCCTTATTTTCGGCACGGTGGAGGGCGACATCCACGTCACCGGACGCGCCGTGCTGAAAAGTTCCTCCACCCTGCACGGCGACATTCATGCCGCGCGGGTTCTGGTTGAAGAAGGAGCTACTTTCAACGGAAAGTCGCACGTCGCGGGCAAGAGGAGTGCATCAAGTCAGTCCGACAAGACAACGTCCTACTCGTCGCGTAAAAAAGCTACCAGCCCCGCGCCGTCAAACGCAGGCGCAACGTCTCCCTCGCGCCGGGACTGAGCCTCCGCAGCCCCATGCCGTTGTGCACCGCGTCGGGTAGAGCGGACCAAGGCTCCACGCAGTAAAAGTCTGACTGCCTCGACTCCGTCCATGTCGTCACGGCATACCACGGATTCTCGCCTCCCTCCTCGGTCTGCCAATCGAAGACCACTTCGCGTCCGTTTTTTTGATTCCGCAGGGTCACACCCCCGGCCGGTGGCCCGAGATGGAAAAGATCGACCAGATCCGGGGCGGAGAGCGCGCCGCCATCCTCCGGGGCAGGGGCCGGAACGATGCGTCCTTCCGCGTCTTGCCGCGCCCATGACTGGAAGGCTCCCTCGAGAAACCAGTCGGCCCGGTCCGCGGCGGGCATTGCGAAGTAAAAATGATTCCCCACGCTATAAGGCATGGAATCCGTCCCGGTATTTTCCACCGTGAAAGCGACCGACAGAGCCTCTGCTTGCAGCGCGTACTCCACGGTGAGGACGAAAGGAAACGGCCAAGCTTCGGCCATGCTCCGATCCCATGCGATGCGCATGGTGATGCGATCGACTTTCTGACTGACGACGTCGAACCGAGCGGCCCTGACCAATCCGTGCATTGGTGCCGGACGGACCCGGCCTGCAAGGTCCCGCCAAAATCCGATTTTTCCGTCCTGAAAAGTGCGGGCGATGAGGGGAAAGAGGAGCGGATTACCTCCCCGGATTTTGGACGGGGCCGACCAGTCCGCGCTCTCGGGCCAATGCAACACAGGACGGCCGGCAACGGACCATCGCATGAGGCGCGCGCCGGCCGACGGCGCCAATTCCGCCACCGCTGAGGCACTGCGCAGGGTCAGCACAGCAGGAACAACCACGCTTAAGCCCTCCCCTGCTCCGCCTTGGCGGCCATTCGGGCCCGGCTGAATCCTTCCGTAAAGTAGGCGCCGATGACCAGCACCTGCGCCGAGAAATACATCCAGAACAGCAGGATCATGAATGACGACATGGCGCCGTAGAACGACTCTGCGCTGAGCCATCCGAGGTAAAGACCCATGCCCAGCTTGCCGATGGCGAAGAGCAGCGCCGTGCCGAACGCTCCGAGCCAAACGTAACGCCAGAGGACCTTCGCCTCCGGGAGCGACTTGAAAATCAGCGCACACACCGCCGTCACCATGACAAGAGTGACGCCGAATTCGAGGGAGAAGAGGAAGGTGCTCGAGTAGGGCAATTCTTCCGGAACGTATTTTTTCATCGCGGCGAGCACGGTGGTGCCGATCAAAGAAACAATGAGGAGCAGCCCCGCAACCAGCACGCCGGCCACGGAGACGAGGTAGTGTTCAACCCACATCCACCAAGACGCCTCCCTTAAATGTGACACCCGCCAGATGAAATTCATCGATTCCTTCAACTGACGCATCACGCTCGAGGAGGTGTAAAGGAGAACGATCACCCCGATCGACGCGGCCAACCCCGAATCCGCCCGCGAACGCACGCCAACGAGCAAACCTTCGATCGTCACCGCGGTTTCCGGGCCGAACATCTCGGCCAGCTTGTCCCGCAATTCCTCGTTGGCCGCCGCCTCGCCGAAAACCCAACCGGCCATCGCCGTGGCGATGAGGAGGAGCGGCCCGATGGAAAAAACCGCGTAATAAGTAAGGGCCGCACCGTGCGTCATTCCGCCCTCCATGACATAGCGGTTGAAGGCCTCGCCCAGAATACGGAAGACACCTTTCCGCTTTTCCGATTGGGTCCGCCCGACTGGCTGGTCGACAACTTCCATCAAGTCCCCCAGTTTAGCGGCTCTCCGGCTTCTGGCCAGCCGCCTGTTGTCCCCCAGTCGACCGACCCGGCATCACTTTCCGATGCAGAAGCTTCCGAATATTTTATCGAGCACGTCTTCGGTCTCCACCGCACCGGTGATTTCCCCGATGGCGGCCAGCGCCGAGCGCAATTCCAACGCCGTGAGTTCCGGCGGATCGGCGCGCTGCAAAGACCGCCGCGCTTCCCCGAGATAATTTTGTGCCGCGGCCAGACAGTGCCGATGCCGCTCGTTCACCGCGATGACCTCACCGCAACGATCCAGCGTGGACAGATCGGTCCGCGCGATGACCGCGGCAACCAGATCCTCCAAGCCGCGCCCGTCGAGGCAGCACATGGCCACTTCGTCCGCGCCCGGCACCCACTCGGGCCGGAGGTCGATCTTGTTGAGTACCCGAATTTCCCGCGCATTCGGCCGCGCAGCTTCCGCTTGGGCCGTGACATCAACAACCCGCAAGGAGACATCGGCCAGCTCAAGTTCCGCCCGAGTCCGGCGCATGCCCTCCAGTTCGAGAGGATCCGAGGACTCCCGCAATCCGGCCGTGTCGACCACGCGAAAAGGAATGCCGCGCAGGGTAAGACTTTCCTCGATCGTGTCACGGGTGGTTCCGGGGATTTCGCTGACCATGGCGCGGTCGTAACCAACGAGAAGATTGAGCAGGCTCGACTTGCCGGCGTTGGGTTCGCCGTGAATGACCAGACGCACACCTTCGCGCAGCATGCGCCCTTCGTCGGCCGTGGAAAGCAGGTGCGCCACCGCGCCGTGGAGACGATCGACCCGTTCAAGCAAAGCCCTGCCGCCCTCCGCATCGATACCTTCTTCCGGAAAGTCGATGAAAGCCTCCAGGTGCGCCACCGCGGTGATCGCGTCCCCGCGTAATGCTTCCACCGCACGGCCAAGGCGACCCTCCAATTGCCCAGCCGCCGCCCGGGCCGATGCCTCCCCACGGGCGGCAATCAAATCCATGACCGCCTCAGCCTGCGTGAGATCCATTTTTCCGTTGAGAAAGGCCCGCCGCGTGAACTCGCCCGGCGGGGCCGGGTGTGCCCCCGCCGCCAGCACGGCACGCAACACGGCAGCGGCCACCACGCTCCCGCCATGGCCGCTGATCTCGACCAAATCCTCACCGGTGTAACTGCGCGGCGCCCGGAAGACGGTGAGAAGAACCTCGTCGAGCACTGCACCATCCTGTTCGACCCTGCCCCGCTGCACGCAACCGGGCGCACTCTCGGGAAGAGATCGCCGACCGCGAAAGACCCGCCCAGCAATTTGCAACGCACCCGGTCCACTGACCCGCACAACCGCCAGGGCGCCGGCACCAGCCGGGGTAGCGAGGGCGGCAATGGTGTCCAAACCGGACATCAGCGCACCGCGACCAAGGCGCCGCGGTCGACAGCTCCCTCGGCGTCAAGTTGACGCAGGGCCGCGATGAAGGCCTTGTTTTGAGGCATCGTGCCGACCGAAACACGGATCCATTCGGGCAGACCATAGCTACCCATCGCGCGGACAATCAGTCCGCGACGCAGGAGAGTCTCGAACACCTTTTTTCCGTCACCCACGCGGACGAGGACAAAATTGGCGTGGCTCGGCACAAATTCGAGGTTCATCTCGAGGAACTGCGCCTGGAAAAAATTGCGCCCTTCGCGCGTGACCCGACGCGTCGCGTCCATGTGCGCTTGATCATGCAACCCCGCCAAGGCTCCCGCCTGCGCGATGCCGTTGGCATTGAACGGCTGCCGCGCCTTCTGCAGCACCTCGATGATTTCCGCCGCGGCCAGACCGTAGCCGATGCGCAAATTGGCCAATCCTTGAATTTTGGAAAACGTCCGTAGCACAACCACATTGCGCCCGGCCCGCACGTATTGAAGCACATCGGGCGGCTCGTCGAGAAATTCGTAATAGGCCTCGTCGAAGACCACCATGACATGCTCCGGGACGCGCTCCATGAAACGGTCGATGTCCTCTTGGAAGACCATCGTGCCTGTCGGGTTGTTCGGATTGGCAATGAAGACTTCTTTGGTCCGCGGCGTGATCGCCCCCAGCATGCCATCAAGATCGGCGATGAAATCCGGATCGGGCACGTCGACAACCTTCGCGCCGAAGAGTTGAGCCATCAGCCGGTAAACGGCAAAGGAATGCTTCGCCACCACCACCTCGTCGCCGGGCTGCAAATAAGCATGCCCCAAGAATTCGATGATCTCGTTGGAGCCATTGCCCAGAATGACATTGGCCATGCTAAGCCCCAACTGCTCGGCCACCGCCTCGCGCAGGTAATAGCCTCCGCCATCCGGGTAAAAGTGTGCTCGATCAATCGTGTCGATCATCGCCTGGCGGGCGGCGGGAGACGGACCAAGCGGGTTCTCGTTCGAGGCCAGTTTGATGATCTCGCCGGGCGCAAGACCCAACTCCCGCGCCAAGTCCTCGACCGGCTTCCCCGGTTCGTAAGCGACCAGATCACGGAGTTGCGGGTTGGCATATTTCCACATGCTCCTTAGATTAGCGGATCCACTGCGGGTTTGCGAGCGCTTCGCTTCGGCCCCAAGATGAACAGGTGCGCATCGCGGTCATTGCCGACACCCACAACCACCTTCCCTCCTCCGTGCGGGCCCATCTCGCCGGAGCGGACGAGATTTGGCATCTCGGTGACATTTGCCGCGAGGACATCCTCCAGGAGCTGCGCGGGCTCGGACCTCCGGTGCATGCCGTGCGCGGCAATTGCGATCCGCGCGGGCTGGGTCCGGAGAGCCTGATTCTGACCCGCGGAGGCCACACCTTTTTCCTCACCCACGAACCGGTCTCGGTGGTGCCATCCGGCGCCCAATTTGCTTTGCACGGGCATACCCATGTGCCCCGCGACGAAACAGTCGGCACGGTGCGGTATCTCAACCCCGGCACCATCGGCAAGCCGAACCATGGTGCACCACCGTCTTTCGCCTGGCTGGAAATCGGGAGCGATGGACCGCCCTGTTGGAAAATCGTCGCCGTTTCCTGACGCTGGGGATTGAGCCCGGACCGGATTGGCCCCATAGTTAAAGCTCATGAAGGTTCTTCTTGTTCCCATCCTCTTCCTTACGGCAGTCGGAGCGATGCGAGCTCAGGAGCCGGCACCTGCGGCGACTCCTTCGCCGAGCCCTTCAGGGCAGGAAATCGACGCCGGCGCCAAAGCGTCGGACCCCGCCGCTTTGGCGCCGGCCCTCCGCGAAGAGGTGAATCTGGCCGACACCGCTGATTCGGAATCCATGGAAATTCCCCCGCCGCCCGATGCCACCGACCCGGATACGTCAGGCCAAATCACCGGTCAGCTGCCCGGCGATGAGGAAGTGCCCCAGCGACCGCCTGTCACCGGAACGGTGGAAGTCACTGCGCAAGACAATGGTAAAGTTGTCTCCGCCGAGCCGGGCAACCTCGTCCGCATCACACTCGAGTCGAACCCCAGCACGGGCTACAATTGGGAATTGCGCGACTTCGATTACGGCGCGGCGGATTTTTATGCCAGCGACGTGGTGGCACGAAAAGGTGGCAATGTTTTCGTCGGCGCTCCCGGTAATACAGTTTTTACCCTGCAGGCGGTCAAAGCGGGAACTCAGCAGATCACCGCGGTTTACCGCCGGCCTTGGGAGGCGCCTGACCAAGTCGCAGCCACTTTCCGCTTCCAGCTGGAAGTCGCGGGCGACAAGGCGGCGCCCCTCGCAACCCCCGAGACCTCGCCCGCGCCGTGAATCCGCCCCTGGTTATTGCGGGACGCACTTTTTCGTCACGTCTCCTCCTCGGCACAGGCAAGTTTGCCTCGAACGAGCTCATGCGCGACACGCTCGAGGCCAGCGGCACGGAGATCGTCACCGTCGCACTGCGCCGGGCCGACTTGAGCGGCACCAGCGATCCTTTCGCCAACATTCTTGATTTCATCGATCCGGAAAAGTACCTCCTTCTCCCCAACACGAGCGGCGCCATGAACGCGGAGGAAGCGGTCCGCCTTGCCCGCCTCGCCGCCACGGCCGGACTGCCCAAGTGGGTCAAACTCGAGATCCACCCCGACCCGCAGTATCTGCTGCCCGACCCGATTGAAACATTGCGCGCCACCGAAATCCTCGCTGCCGAAGGTTTCACCGTCCTCCCTTACATCAATGCCGACCCCGTCCTGGCCAAACGCCTCGAGGATGCCGGGGCCGCCACCGTCATGCCGCTCGGTTCGCCCATCGGGAGCAATCGCGGCCTCGAAACCCGCGCACAGATCGCCATCATCATCGAACAAGCCCGCGTCCCCGTCATCGTGGACGCCGGACTAGGCGCCCCAAGCCACGCGGCCGAAGCTCTCGAACTTGGCGCCGATGCCGTCCTGATCAACACCGCCATCGCCGTGGCCGAAGACCCGGTCGGCATGGCCCGCGCTTTCAGAATGGCGGTCGAGGCCGGCCGGATGGCCCGCCAAGCCGGGCTCCCCGCTCAGGAGGACACCGCCGTTCCGACTAGCCCGCTTACCTCCTTCCTCCGCCATGTTTAAGGCTTCTTCCCCGCCCGAGACAACGCTCTGCCCGGGGACCACCAGATCAAGCGCCAGCCATGGCCGCCGGGTTCTTGCCGCTCTTCTTTTTCCGTTTTTCCTCCTCACTTTTTCTTCCTCCGCCCAACTCTACCAAGGTCAAAAATTGGTCGAAGCCACCCTTTTGGCCGACACCACGGCGATTGTCCCCGGGCAAACCTTCCGGCTCGGCCTTCTTCTCCGCATGGCTCCCGGCTGGCACACTTACTGGGAAAATCCCGGTGACTCTGGCCTCGCCACCGAATTCGAACCGCAACTTCCCCCCGGCTTTACGGCCGGCCCCACCGGATGGCCGCTCCCGAAGCGCATCATCGAGCCCGGCGACATCCAAGTCTACGCCTACAAAGGCGAAGTCCTTCTCGTCCGCTCGATCACCACGCCGGCCGCCGTGGACGCCGCGGAAATCAGCATCCCGGTCAAAGCAACATGGTTGGTCTGCGAAGCAGTCTGCATCCCGGGCAAAGCCGACCTGCAACTGACCCTCCCGGTGGCCTCTTCGGCCGAACCAGCCAACCCCGGGCTCTTCGCCAAATTCACCGCACAGCTTCCGTCCGCGGGCCAGCCACCTTTCGCCATGGCGTGGACCGCCACACCCACCGGTTGGAACCTCGGCCTGCGCGACACCGGTGCCGCGGCGCGGGCCGATTTCTTTCCTTACGCCGACGACAAACATCCGGTCGGCCACACGGCACCGCGCGATTTGGTCGCAGGCGCCGCCGACCTCGCCATTCCGGCCGCCGGCTCCCCGCCAGTGCGCGGCATCGTGGTGCTCGAAAACGGGGCACGCAGCGGCTGGGTCGTTGCGAGCGAAACGAACGCCCCCGCCGCAAAAGGCACACCTGCCACGCCCAAGACCGGCCTCTGGACCTACCTCCTCTTCGGCTTGATCGGTGGCTTCATCCTCAACCTCATGCCCTGCGTGCTGCCGGTCATCTCGCTGAAAATTTTCGGCTTCATGCGCCAAGCGGGAGATTCGCGCGCCAACATCCTCAAGCACGGCCTCGCCTTCACCGCCGGCATTTTCCTTTGGTTCCTCGGACTCGCCGCCGTCATCATCGCCCTTAAGTCCGCCGGGAGCGAAGTCACCTGGGCCTTCCAATTCCAGAACCCGTGGTTCAATTATGTCATAGGAGCAGTCATCTTTGTTTTTGCCCTGAACCTCTTCGGCGTCTTCGAAATCGTCCTGCCCGGACGTGCCACCCAAGGCATGGCCGAAGCCGGCAGCCATGGCGGGTTGGCCGGTTCCTTTGCCCAAGGAATCCTCGCCACCCTACTGGCCACCCCCTGCACCGCACCCTTCCTCGGCACCGCGCTCGGCTTTGCCTTCAGCCAGACCTCCGCGGTCATTGCCGCCATGTTCGCTGCTATCGCGGCCGGGATGGCTTTCCCTTACCTCCTGCTCTCCGCGCAACCGGGCTGGATGCGATACCTGCCCAAACCCGGAGCCTGGATGGAACGCCTCAAGCAGTTCATGGGCTTCCCCCTCCTCGCCACCTTGCTCTGGTTGCTTTACGTCGTCGGACAGCAACGCGGCACCGAGGCTGTCATCTGGGCTGCGGCCAGCTACCTTTGCCTCGGACTCGCCGCGTGGCTCTACGGCGCATTCCTCGGACCCGTCTCCTCAACCCGGGCCAAGACCCTCGCCACGCTGGGAATCCTGCTCTCACTCTTTCTCGGCCTCGGCTATTTCACCGGCAACCTCTTCGCCCGTTCCGCCGCCATGATGCCGGACAAATCCGCCGCCACACCAACGGACGGCATCCCATGGGTCCCGTTCTCCGAAGCCGAACTGCAGCGTCTGCTTGCCGAGGGACGGCCCGTCTTCCTCGACTTCACGGCCGACTGGTGCATCACCTGCAAGTTCAACCTACGCACCGCCATCGATACCAAAGCCGTGCGCGAGGCGTTCGAAAAGCTCGGCATCGTGCCCATGCTGGCCGACTGGACGAACAGCAACCCCGAGATCACCCGCAAGCTGGCACAATTTGACAGGGTCGGCGTTCCGTTCTACCTCTTCTATGCGCCCGGCAAAGCAGACGACCCGATCATCCTTCCGGAACTGCTCACCGAGCAAATCCTTCTCCGCGCCATCGGCGCACAACCCTGAAACAACAACCATGAATATCATCATTAAAACCACCGTCGCCCTCGCCGTCGCCGCCGGCACGGGCCTCGCCGCGCCGGAAGTCGGACAACCCGCCCCCGCATTCACCCTCACCGATTCCAACGGCCAATCCCACAACCTCGCGGACTTCAAAGGCAAGTTCGTCGTCCTCGAGTGGCTCAACCACGGCTGCCCCTTCGTCAAGAAGCACTATGACAGCAATAGCATGCAGAAATTGCAGAAGCAATACACCGGCAAGGACGTTGTCTGGCTTTCCATCGTCTCCTCCGCTCCCGGTAAACAAGGCCACATGAGCCCCGCCGAAACGAACCAAGCGAAAGAAGAAAAAGGTTCCGCCGCCACTGCAGTCCTCCTCGACGAGGATGGCACGGTCGGCCAACTCTACGGCGCCAGGGTCACACCCGAACTTTACGTCATCAACCCCGAGGGCGATCTCATCTACTCCGGAGCGATCGACGACAAGAAGTCCGTGGACCCCGCCGACGTTGAAGGCGCCACGAACTACGTCAAACAAGCCTTGGACGAAGCCTTGGCTGGCCAGCCCGTCTCGACCCCGAAAACCGAACCCTACGGCTGCTCGGTCAAATACAATTGATCGTCACTGCCTCCCCCCGCACCAGCAGGTGGCGGTCAGCTCAGGGCGCGGGAACAGCGGCCGGAGTCAACTGCAAGATGGTCCGGTCCGGACGGACTGCTTCATGGATGGCCACCGGCTTGGCCGGAACGCGGCTGTCCGGCGCATAAGCAATCCGGCCCGTCACCCCCGCCAAAGCTCGACCGTTCTGCACGCGGTTCGTCAATTTGCCATCCGTGCCCTGCAGGGCCGCGATGAGCAAACGAGTCGCATCGTAACCCAAGCCGGAAAATGCCCCGGGCACTCCGCCCCGGAAGGCGCGGCGGAAATCGGAGAGCACAGCCGGCCCGGCCGCCCCCGGCCCCGTCGCGGGAAACGCGTGCGTGGTGAAAAAGACATTACGAGCAAGCGCGTTGCCGCGCCACGCGGAAGGATTGTCATAGCCGTCGCCACCGACCACCGGACCGCGGAATCCCGCCGCACGGAGCTTGGCAATGACCGTCTGTGCATCGGAGGCGGTTTCCATCGAAAGAAAGACTGCATCATTGCCGGCCAAACCGCTCGGCAGCTCAAGTTCGCCGTTTGGACGAACGGCGACCACGTCCGTGATTGTGCCCCCGCGGTTTTCGAACGCAGCGGAGAAGTAGCGTTGGAGCAGACGCGTGTAAATGCGGCGCGGTTCGTAGAGCACAGCCACCCGACGGGCACCCTTGTGGTGCCACAGCCACTCGGCCGCGGCGGCGGCCTGCACGTTGTCGCCGAAACACGCCAGAAAGAACCCCCCGCCGACCTGCTTGGGTAACAACGGCGAGGTGGCACCCGAGGTGATGAAAACTTTTTTCGCGCGGCGTGCTTCCCGGCCGGCCGCGAGGGCCAGCCCGGAATCCGACAGTCCAACAAACCCCGCCACGTCGGGAAACTTGTCGACGATCATCCGCACCGAGGCCGCGACCGACTCGGCGCTGCTCGCGGTGGGAAGATGGATCAATTCGACCTTTCTTCCGCCTATGCCGCCAGAACGGTTGCAGAGGGCCACGGCTGTGCGGGCACCGGCAAGGGACGGCAGATCGAGGGGGGCCAGTTCGCCCGAGTCGCAATAAATCGCCCCGATGCGGATGGGCTCCCCCGCAGCCAAAGAAGACACTGCCGCCAGCAATGCGGCTCCAATGGAAAAGAGTTTGATCATCATGCCGCGGGGAGTTTAGCGCCCACCCTTCGCAGGGCAAGCAAGGGTACCGGCGCCGCATTCGCCCTGCCTGCCCGGCAGAGACTCGGCCACCACGGCAAACCCCGCAACCGCCGGTTACAAGCCCTCTTTGCCGAGGATTTCGAGGTAGGAGCGCTGGAGCGGTCGCGAGGCATTATCCGGCGCAAAACTTTCGATGCGCATTTGTTTGAGCATCCACCGACCGTCAATGCGCTGGCCGGATACCACCTCGAAACGGCGCGAGAGGTGTCCTTGCCAGTCAAAGCCTTCGATGCGCAGCAGCGCACCGCTTGCCTCGTCGAGCCAAACGCGGACGATGGCGAATTCCGATCCTCGTTTGCGCGGACGGAGTTCAATTTTCCAGGCAGGCCGCGTGCGGACCGTTTCCTTCCCGAGTAGTCGTGCGTCGGGCCAGTAAAGGAACCCCAACGAAAGATCCTCCACCGTGACACGGGTGCCCTCTGCCACCGGCTCGCGCATGCCGCGTTGCAAGGGACGGCCTTGGGCATCGAAAACCCCGGAGGTTTCTTCATCCAGCCGCACTTCATAAACGCGGGACGGATTCTCGAAGGCGAAACGCATGCGGCCGAAGTCGACCGTCAGCGTAAAAGGCGTGGCATCGGCACCACGGCGCAACCTGCCGCTCACCACGGCCTCCTGTTGCGTGGAGGCCAGACGCGCGACCTTGAGCAGGTCTTGCGGATCGGGGCCGTCCGCAGCCGCAATACGGAAGGACGCCATAAGGAGCAAAACCGCCGCGACCAGAACGGCTCCCGAGCCCCTGCCCTCGACTTGCCGCTCTGAACTCTTCCTGCCTTGTTTCATCGGTTTCTTCGTCGGACACTACCACATGTGGCACCCAGTCTCGACCAGCAACTGTTTTTTCTGCTTAACGCGGACCGCGGGCGCCCCTGGGCAGACACCCTTTGGGCCGTCTTTTCCAGCTTGGACTTTTGGCTGCCACTGCTCCTTGTCGCCGGGCTGCTCCTCGTCTGGCGCGGCGGCTTTCGGGGGCGCGCCATGCTCGCTTGCCTGCTTCTTTCCATCGGAATCATGGAAGGCGGTATGATCAACCCGCTAAAAAAAATCATCTCGAAACAACGCCCCTCCCACGTTCTGTCCGAGGCGCGCGTAGTCAAACTGGAGGAAACCACGCCACGCTGGCTGGCGGCCATCCGACCGCCCGTCGTCCGCGCCGGCAATCCCGCGGAAGCCCCCGCCGTCGGCAAGTCCCTGCCTTCGGGACACACCTCGAACATGTTTTGCTTCGCCACGGTGCTGGCCGTCTTCTACCGCTGGCGCGGTGCGTTGTTCTTTGTCCCCGCGACCCTCGTCGCCCTCTCGCGCGTCGCCACTGGGTCACACTGGCCTTCCGACATTTTGCTCTCCGCCGCCGGATCGGTTGTTGTGACGCTCATCCTTCTCGCCCTTTACAACCGGTTGTGGCGCACCCTGGCTCCGCGTTTGGTCCCCACGCTGGCCGCCCGCCACCCTCGCCTCACCGCCCCCGCATGAAAACCCGCGGCCTGCTTTTACTCTCGCTGGCTTTGCTCACTTTGCTGCGCTGGACGTGGCTGGCCCCGCAAGAACTTCCACCCTCCGGAGCCTATCTGGCATTGTGCGGTCACTCCCCCTCTGTCGCTTATTTCGATGGCCCGGGCGCCACCGCCGTGGGCGTCGCTCTCGGCACACGGTGGGCCGGGGCAAGCGCGCTGGGTGCGGCACTGCTTTGGCCGGTCTTCGCCGCGCTGGCCACCCTGGCCATGTACCTTCTGGTCGCTCCACTCATGGGACGGCCGGGGGCAGCGGCTGCCGCGGTCTTGCTTAATCTCTTGCCCGCTTTCAATGCGGCGGCGTTGTACCCAACGTGTGCCATGCCTGTGACCATGTTCGCGCTCGGCTTTGCCGCCTGCGCCTGGCGGGCTCTTGAGACTTCCGCCATCCGATGGTGGTTGGGGGTGGGAACGTGTGCCGCCGGTGGTCTGCTCTTCGGTTACCTCGCTTCGTTCTTTCTGCCGGCCTTGGCCGTAATCATGCTCGCCTCGCATCGCTGGCGCCCCCAATTCCTCGAACCCGGTTTCTGGCTCGCCCTCATTTTGCCTCTCGCCGTCCTCGCCTCGTTGATCGTTTGGAATATGGAACATGGATGGGTCCATTTCATCGGCGGCACTTGGCAAACCGCCACCACGCTCGACCTTCGGCGCGTGCCTCAAGCTCTTGCCTCAGCGGCCTTCGGCGCCTCGCCTTTCGTACTGCCAGCCCTCGCGGTCGGTCTGTGGTTTGCCCTCAGGCACCTGCCTCACGCCCGTCCCGGAAAATTCCTCGCCTTGCCCGCTTTCTTGGCCGCTCTCATCGCCGCATACCTTGCCCTCCAAGGTTCTCCCGCGGAGGCTGCCGGTCTGGTGGCCACCGCGCTGGCTATTCCCCTCGTGGTGCGTCTGCCGGCGCCGCCTGCCGTGGTTGCCGTCCTCTTCTTCGGCGCCGCGCTGTGGACCGCTGGAGGACTCGCGCTGAGGCAACCCTCTCCCCCAGCCGTGACGGCCGGGGTGGTTCGCGAAATCGAGGCTCTGCGCACCGCCGGGACAACCGATCCCGCCGCCCCCGTCTTTCTCGTCGCACGCGACGCCGCTCTCGCCTCGGCACTGGCCCTGTATTTGCCCGACACCTCGTTCGTCCCGGCCGGGCACCCTCCTGTCTATGTCGTCGAATCGCCCTATGCGGACAGCCAATTCGCCCTCTGGCCGAAGTATGACCAATTCGTAGAGGCACCGCAACCGGGGGTCGAGGCGGCCCAGGATCCTTTCACCGAGCAGGACGGAATCAATCCCTTTCTGTGGCGCTCTGCGCTCTACGTCACGCCGCAAAAGGCCGAAGACCTTCCCCAGGCCATCACTGCGGCTTTCGCCAACAACCGGCTCCTTGCCGAGATCACCACCCCTTCGGGCCAGATCCTGCGGGTTTATCTCTGCTCGGAATACGAGACAATGCCATTGTAAGCGTGACGATGCCGCCCCCAGCCGGTAGTAGTTTCCCTCCCATGTCCAAGCCCAAAGTTCTCGTTTCCGACCCCATTTCGCAAACCGGCGTCGACGCCCTGGCGGAGGGCGGTCTTCTCGATGTCACCTTTTCACCCGGTCTGCCGCACGAGGAACTGCTCAAAATTATCCCGGAATTTTCCGCCCTTGTCGTCCGCAGCCAGACCAAGGTCGGGGCTGACGTCATCGCCGCGGCGAAAAACCTTAAAGCTATCGGCCGCGCCGGGGTCGGGGTGGACAATGTGGACGTCGACGCCGCCACGCAGCGCGGCATCGTCGTGATGAACACCCCGGGCGGAAACACGGTCTCCACTGCGGAACACGCCTTTTCCCTCCTCGTTTCTGTCGCCCGCAAGATTCCGCAGGCCGATGCCAGCGTGAAGTCCGGCAAGTGGGATCGTAAAAGTTTTCAAGGCGTCGAACTCAACGGCAAGACACTGGCCATCCTTGGCATGGGCCGCATCGGCGCCGAAGTGGCCAAACGCGCCCTCGCCTTCGGGATGCGCGTGCTCGCTTATGACCCCTACCTCTCCGCGGCGCGCGCCAAAACCCTGCAGGTCGAATTGGTCGAAAACCTCGAGGACGCCCTCCCGCAGTCCGATTTCGTCACCATGCACATGCCGCTGACCGACGAAACCCGCCACATGCTCGACGCCAAGCGTCTCGCCCTCCTCAAAAAGGGCGCCCGCATTGTCAACTGCGCGCGCGGCGGGCTGATCGACGAGCAGGCGCTGGCCGAATCCCTTGCCTCCGGCCACGTCGCCGGCGCGGCGATCGACGTCTTCGAGCAGGAGCCTCCCGACGCGGCCAATCCGCTGCGCAACGCGCCCAACATCGTCTTTACTCCTCACCTCGGGGCCTCCACCGCGGAAGCCCAGGAAAGCGTGGGCATCGAAATAGCACACGCCATCCGCGCCGCGCTCCTCGATGGTACAATCAACAACGCAGTCAATGCCCCGAGCGTCGACGCCAAAACACTCGCCGTACTCGGACCCTACTTGCGGCTGGGCGAAAAACTCGGACGCTTCGTGGCCCAGATCGCGCCGAAACGCTGCGGTACCCTGCGCATCGTTTACAGCGGCAAAGCCCGCGACCTCGACACAACCCCGATCACCCGTTCCGTACTCAAAGGATTCCTCGCCAACATCAGCGGCGATGAGGTCAACGAGATCAATGCGCCGGGACTAGCACACAACCTCGGCCTCCAAGTCGTGGAGTCACGGGTCAGCGACAGCGCGGAATTCAGCGATTTGATTGAGGTCACCGCCGAGGATGGCAACCATCGCGCGGCGGCTGCCGGCACCTTCTTCGGGCAAAAACCGCGCGTGGTCGTCATCAACGGCCGCCACGTCGAGGCCCAACCCGAAGGCGTTCTCCTCCTCCTCGAAAACAAAGACCGTCCGGGTATCGTCGGCCATATCGGCACGCTCCTCGGCAAACATCAGGTCAATATCGCAAGCATGTCGCTCGGGCGTGACCAGGCAGGCGGCACCGCCCTCACCGTCCTCAACCTCGACTCCGCGCCCGACGAGAACGTGATGAAAGATCTCCTCTCCGACCCCGATATCGTCAGCGCGCGGATCCTCAAACTCTGATCCGGGCGGCGACCTGAGCTAAACGCCAGCGGGGAGCCTCTGCCCTGCGATGACCTGCGGGTTCCTTCCGCTTCCGAACGCGCTCTGGTGAAAGAGCACACCGCCGACCCCGCTAGCCCTCGGGGCTGGCCTGTCATCCGCCGTGTGCTGAGCTTGACCGACTTTTTACGGTCTCAGGTTTCAAGGTTCGTCTTCACTTCCTCCGCTGCCCGCCGCCCGCTGTCGATCGCACCGTGCACCGTGCCGCTGTGGCCCCCAAGATCCGTCGCCTCACCGGCAAAGAACAGCCTCCTACCGAGCGGCGCCGCCAGGGCCTCGCGGTGACGCGGTTCCGTGTGCGCCAACGGAAAGCTGTAGAGTCCGCGCACATACGGCTCCGCCGTCCAGTCCTCCACATGAGCGTCCAGGCAATGATCCGAGGCAATGCGCCCGCCAAAAATACGGTCCAATTCCCCGAGGGCAAACTCCACCCGGTCCACTTCAAGCTGACGCAGAAAATCGGCCCGTGCGCCACTGACAAAGGTCGTGAGCACATGCGCCCGGCCCCCGCGCCCCTTCCCCGGCGTCCAAAACTGCGGCCAAAAAGTGTCAGCGTGTAAAAAATACATATCCTCGGGCCAGAAGCGGTGGTCGAATTTCAGGACAATCTTCATTCCCCCATCCATTCCGATGCTGGCGACCGCTTCACGCTTCTCGGGGGGAAGGACCGGGAAGAATTCCGGCGGCGTATCGCGCAGCACCGCGACCGAACCGGTGTAGATCACCGCGTCGGCTCGCAAATCCTCCCCTCCGGCCAACCGGACCAAGGCCTGCGGACCGCCCCACTCGATGCGCGCCACGACGGCGCCGAAGCGGATCCGGTCGCGCACTTGATCAAGGAGCGGGTCGAGTAGTCGCACGTATGGCTGGCGCACCGTGTAATTTTCCTCGCGCGATTGCCAATTCGGCTCGTATCCGGCAAACCCACGCATCCCGAGACGATCCAGGGTCGTCCCATGCTCCACCCCGAGCCGCGAATCGAGGTAATGCCAGGCGCGGCCCGGCACGTGCCGTGCCACCAAGCATTGTTCAACGGTCCAGGCCGGCCCGGAAAAGTTGCTTACCTTGGCAATGAAGTCGAACGCCTCGCGAAGGTCCTCTCCGGCCCGCGCCTCTCCTAGGGAGACAAGCTTTCCGTCATAGCGGATGTAGTCGTGCGCCGTCTCATGCCGGATCAAGTCCGCACCGGACGCCTCGACCAAAGGCACGAGGCAATTTTCCAGCCCGTGCACTTCTTCGGCCCCCAGCTCGATGTCGAAATCGGCAAAGCCCTCGAGATGGCGAATCCGGCCACCCACGCGACCGCTGGCCTCGAGCACCGTGACCTCCAAACCGTCGGAAACCAGACGCTCCGCCGCGGCCAACCCCGCGGCTCCGGCGCCAATAACAATCACAGATCGGACACTCATGCACAGTCCCTCGGACCGGACCTTCTGCCAACAAATCTGGCGGACGGCAGGAGGGCAAACACATTCGTGACGATTGTGCTTCCCAAGAGTAGATCTCTTCTGTTCAGTGCCGCCCGATGAGTTCTTCCCGCCCCCTTTGGCGTGACGAGTGGCCCTTGCTCATTGTCTGGGCCTCCGCACTGGCTTGGTTGCTGCAGGGCAAGGCCTGGATCGACGGTCTCTCCTCCCTTCTCGGCGCCGCTGGTTTCCTCATTTGGGTCTGTCTGGCCATTTTACTCTCCGCTTTCGCGGTGGTGCGACATGCCGACGTTCTCGCCGAGCGTTTCGGCGAACCTTACGGCACGATGATCCTCACCTTCGCCGTGATCAGCCTCGAGGTCTTCATGATCTCCGCCCTCATGCTGGAGGGTGGACAGCCCACTTTGGCGCGCGACACGATGTATTCGGTCATCATGATCGTTCTGGCCGGGCTGGTCGGTATTTGTCTCCTGCTTGGCGGGATCAAATTCCACGAGCAGTCCTTCAACCTGCGTGGCGCCAGTTCTTATCTCTCCATGATCATCCCTTTGGCTGCCATCGGGCTCGTCCTCCCCGATTTCACCCGATCGTCACCATACCAGGTATTTTCTCCGCCGCACGCCATGGCGCTGGTCATTCTTTCCGTCGCCATCTACTCCGTCTTTCTTCTCATGCAAACGAGCCGCTACCGCGGTTTTTT
This sequence comes from Chthoniobacter flavus, assembly GCA_945871065.1. GTDB lineage: Bacteria > Verrucomicrobiota > Verrucomicrobiia > Chthoniobacterales > JACTMZ01 > JACTMZ01. The sequence goes on from CAMBUL010000005.1 coordinate 40,261, forward strand.
CACCGTTCCCGCCGAGACGGAAGGACTGCACCCGCACGTCGAATCTTCACGCTCCAACTTTCTCCACGCTGCGTTGCTCGTCATCTACATGATCCCCGTGGTCCTTCTCGCCAAAAAGTTGGCCGGCGTTCTCGACTTCACCACGGAGGCCAGCGGTTTGCCCGTCGCCTTTGGGGGCCTGATTGTCGCCACCCTCATCCTCGCCCCCGAAGGCCTCTCCGCGATACAATCCGCGCTTAACAACCAACTGCAGCGCTCGGTCAACATTCTCCTCGGCTCGGTTCTGGCCACCATCGGCCTGACCATTCCTGCTGCCCTGGCTATTGGGCTTTTCACCGGACAAGAAGTCACCCTCGGCCTCGCGCCGGCCGAAGTCACCATGCTTTTGATCATCCTCGCCGTTTCCATGCTCACCTTCGGCCAGGGACGAACCAACATGCTGCAAGGTGCCGTCCACCTGCTCGTCTTCGGAGTTTATCTGTTCCTGATCTTCGATTGATCCGGGCAAAAAAAAAGACGCCCCGTAGGGCGTCTTGCATTTTGGCTGCGGCGCCAAACCGGCGCCGGTGCCTCAAACCACCAGAAGCGATTTATGAATCTTGGCGACGATCTTGTGGATCTGACGATTGTGTCCGTCGGAAACAAGGGGCTTGTGTCCGTCCCCGGGAAACAAAAAGACGAACAGACCATCCCGCATGGCAAGCAAAGCATCAGCCGCCGCCGGGGCATAGAATTGCAAATCCGCGGCCACGTCATAGGCAGCATCCGCACTCAGCTTCTCCGCCGGTGCCCACTCGATCACCTCGCCGCCGCCCAGGATGTATTGCAGGTCGACATATTCCCGGTGCGTCTCCCACTTGAAACTCTCGCGGGCCCCCGTCTCCCGGCGGAGCACTCTGACGAAAAGTTTGTCGCCGGCAAACTCCACTCTGGTGTCGCCTCCGACATCGCGGCAATTCCGCAGCCAGGCAAACAGCGGCGCCGGGTCCACACCACGGAAGAGCGGGGCGTAGTGAGGAAGATTGTTATGCGTGTCGAGGATCATAAAATAGTCAGAACTGTCGCTCGGGATGATGCTTCCGCACCGTGTCGAGGACATGCCAATAGCTTGTCCGGCTCGCCGGTTTGATTTGCAGCCGGTCACGACCGATCATCCGGGCGACAGCTGCCAGCGGCGTCACGACCAGAAAGTAAACCGCGGCCAGGGCAAGGTGCCCGATGGTCCAGGACACGGCATAAACAAAGCCCATCCAAAGGAGATAAGCCGGCAGGCCGGCTTTCGATCCGGTCACACCAGTCAAAAAAGCGAAAGCCCCGAAGCCCCAAAGAAACTTTGCCAATCCTTCGCCGCCGCGGAAAATACCCCACTCAAGAAAATAAAATAGCGAACCGACCAGGCCTAGAGCCGCCGCCAGAAGAACAGCCCACTGCCGCATCTCCCGCGGCGAAGGACTCCAATTGATGATGATCATAATCTCCAGTTCACCGCTGCGTTCACCGAGACCCGCTTTTTCTTAAAACAGGGTGTAAATGAAAGGCGCTGCTTTTGTCCCACCAAGGATGATCAACGCACCGACGAGCAGCAGGACAATGATGATGGGGGCGATAAAATACGCTTTATTCGACAGGATGAAATCGAACAACTCGGCAATAAAGGAGCGGCGACGGGCCATGTTCGGGGAAGTGTTCAGTTTTCGGTATCGGGTGTCCAGTACACGATGAACTATCGGCGCTGAGATGCCTGCGGTGGTTGCCACGCCAACCCCTTCTCCCCTCGCCACTCAGTCGCGGGCCAGAAACCGACGCCGATACTCCTCTGCTCCCGGCATCCTGGGTTGCCCGTCTTTCCTCATCAAGCAATCGCCGACCACAAGGACATCCATGTCCGTGAACATGAAACAACGGTAGGCATCACCCGGGGAATGCACGATCGGCTCACCGCGGATGTTGAAACTTGTGTTAACCAGCAGGGGGCAGCCGGTGCGACGCTCGAAGGCGCTGAGAATGGCGTGGAAGCGGGGGGAGCGGTCCGCGCTGACCGTTTGCACCCGGGCTGAATGGTCGACGTGAGTGACGGCCGGAATATCGCTGCGCGCCGCTTTGAGCCTTTCGAAACCGTGGAGTTTGTCGTTTTCCGGGGCAAGACGCGCACGCCGGTCCGGGCGGACCTGCGCGACAAGGAGCATGTAGGGACTCTCCGCGGTCATCTCGAAATACCCGGACTGGCGGCCTTCCAGCACCGCGGGGGCAAAGGGACGGAATGACTCTCGGAATTTGATGGCCAGATTCATGCGCCTTTGCATATCCGGATCGCGCGGATCACCGAGCAGAGAACGATGACCGAGTGCGCGGGGACCGAATTCCGCGCGACCGGAGAAGTGACCCACGATCTTCCCCTGAGCCAACTCGGCCGCGATTTCTTCGGCCAGATCTTCCTCCTTGGCATAAACCTCGTAGGCCGCGTGCACGGCATCGAGTTCCTCCCGCACCGCTCGTGAGGTGAATTCCGGCCCGAGATACGACCCCCGCTGGGAATCCTCCCGCTTGGGGCGGCGTGGATTATCCTGCACTTGGTACCAGCACCACAATGCGGCACCAAGTGCTCCTCCGGCATCGCCGGCCGCCGGCTGGATCCAGATGTTCTCAAAAAGCTCTTCACGGAGAAGGCGGCCATTGGCGACGCAATTAAGGGCGACTCCACCGGCCAGACAAAGATTCTGCAACCCGGTCGCGCGGCGGACATGACCCGCCATCTTGAGGACAACATCTTCGGTCACCACCTGTATGCTCGCCGCCACATCCATGTGGCGCTGAGCCAACTTTTCGTCCGGCTTCCGGGGCGGCCCGCCGAAAAGCGCGTGAAAGCGGGCATTGGTCATGGTCAGGCCCTCGCAATAATTAAAAAACCGCTGGTCCAACCGGAAAGAACCATCGTCCTTGATCTCGATGAGATGCTCGCGAATCAGGTCGGCAAAGCGCGGTTCGCCATAAGGAGCAAGGCCCATGAGTTTGTACTCACCCGAATTGATCTGGAATCCGCAATAAGAGGTGAAAGCGCTGTAGAGCAGCCCGAGAGAATGGGGAAAGCGGATTTCAGCGCGCAGTTCAATCCTGTTGCCCCGCCCGACCCCCCAGCTGGTCGTCGTCCACTCCCCCACCCCATCCATCGTGAGAATGGCTGCCTCCTCGAACGGGCTGGGAAAAAAGGCGCTCGCCGCGTGCGCCTCGTGGTGGCTGCTGAAATAAATTGGGCCCGCGTAGTCGCCGCCCAAACCCTTGTCGATTTCTCGCGGCAGGTGCAGCTTGGTTTGCAACCACTGCGGCATGGCCCGAAAAAAGGAGAGGAGCCCGCGGGGGGCAACGGCGAGGTAAGTCTCGAGCAAGCGCTCGAACTTCAGCAATGGCTTCTCGTAGAAAACCACCGCATCCAAATCACCGTTCGTGATTCCGCCGGCTTCGAGGCAATAGCGAACCGCGCTTTCCGGAAACCGCTCATCGTGCTTCTTCCGCGTAAATCGTTCCTCTTGAGCTGCGGCCACAATCTCCCCGTCGCGCACCAGCGCGGCCGCGCTGTCGTGGTAGAAGGCGGAAATACCGAGGATATTCATCAGATAGCAAAAATAGAGAGGGCCGGAAAACCGCGGCAAATCTACGGACAACCCTTCATCCGGGAGATTCTTTGCGGCCTGCCGGCCCCTTGGGTTGCCAAATTACTCCACGATGCGGCGCAGATACTGCCCGTAGAAAGACTTACCGAAACGGTTAGCGCGTGCGGCCAGCTGGTCTTTGCTCAGCCACCCCTGATGGAACGCGATCTCCTCCAAGCAGGCGATCATCAGGCCCTGGCGCGACTGGATAGCATGAACGAACGACGCGGCATCGAGCAACGACTCGGCCGTGCCTGTGTCCAGCCACGCTGTGCCACGGCCGAATTTCTCCGCGCGCAGTGATCCTTCATCCAAGTAGCAGCGGGCGAGCTCGAGAATTTCGGTTTCACCTCGATTCGACGGCTTGAGCGATGCGGCAAACTCCGGCGCACGACCGTCGAAAAAGTAAATTCCCGGCACGGCGTAGCCGGACCGGGGATGCGGCGGCTTCTCCTCGAGCGAGAGGACCTTGCCGGCGTCATCCAGTTCGATCACCCCGTAGGCCCGCACGTCGGACACATGGTAAGCGAAAAGAGTCCCGCCTTGCGCCGCGGCAGCCGACTTGACGCTTTCGCTCAGTCGCGCGCCATAGAAAAGATTGTCGCCCAAGACCAAACAGGAAGGAGAACCGGCGAGGAATTCCTCCCCGATAGCGAAGGCTTGGGGCAGCCCCTCCGGCTTGGCCTGCTCAGCGTAGGTGAACTCGACGCCGAAGGCCGAGCCATCACCGAGCAATTCTTTGAAGCGCGGCAAATCCCGCGGCGTCGAAATGACCAGAATTTCCCGCATCCCGCCGAGCATGAGCACGCTCAATGGGTAGTAGATCATCGGCTTGTCGAATACCGGGAGAAGTTGCTTGGAGATGGAGGAAGTGCACGGGTGCAACCGCGTGCCACTGCCCCCGGCCAGAACGATTCCTTTGCGTTTCATTTCTCTAAGTTTTCCGTGGTTCAGTGTTCAGTTTTCAGCCAAGCAACTTCTGGAGGGCGAGCGTCCCCGCGAGCCGCGACACGAGTTCATCATAGCAACTTGTATGCCGCCACCGAAAGACCGGGCACCGCGGTAAAATGCGCCGGGTTTCGCGTCAAGACCGGCGCGTCCAGCACCGAGGCGGACGCCGCGATCCACAGATCAGGATAGTCGGGGGCTCTGCCCTTCCGGGCCATGGTCACCCAAAGATCGCAGTAGCGATCGATAGTGCGTTGATCCAGCGCCAAGCGGAGGAAGCCGCGGTAAAAAGATTCGAGAGCTTCCCGGCCGACGCCTTTGTGCAGCGCCCCGCGAGAAAACTCGGCTTCCGTGATCCAAGGCACCACCAACGATGCGCCCCGCGCCTTGCGCACCAGCTCCTCCAACCGCTGCGGCGTCCGGCGATGACGCCACAGGTCGATCAGCACGGTGGTGTCAGCAATCAGGTCCACGCCGAAGGAATGTGTTGCCGCCCGGCATTGAGAGCCTGCTCGAGATCGTCGAAATCGGTGGCGGACATGGAAGGCAATTTTTCGGCCGCCTCGAAAGCCGCCTCGATCGTCCCCTTGGGCGGGATCATCCGCTCGATCACTTCAGAAAAGGTCCTCCCGTCCTTCCAAGAAGCCAGCCTGTGGTAGGCACTTTCAGTCAGAGAAATCGTCTTCATCTGTGTGACACAGAACACAAAACACAGCCTGCGTCAATCCAAAGCGGCTCTCAAACTCCCCTGTAGGGCGAGCGTCCCCGCGAGCCGCCTGATCTGCAGCCTTTGGTTCTGATCGATTGCGCCTCCACCCTCTGCAGAGCCGACAAAAGCCGCAGACCATTTGTCGGCGAGCGAAACAGGTGCAACGTCTCTTACACGCTTCGCCACTCGCTCAATGGCATCATAATCACAGGTTCTGCTCCCCAGCGGGAAACCACAACAGGCTGCCCCTCTTCAGCAACCATGTCCGAAAGCCGGTCAAAGCTGCTGGTATTTTCCGCGTATGAAAATTTTTTCACGAACTGGCGAGCTGAATCAGAAATTTTTGACCACAGATATCACGAATGTCACTGATGGTAAGAACAAACTCTGGTTCCACTCTTCCAACCCCCGTCTGACACCATTCGTGCAATCAGTGTCATACGTGGTCAACTTCATCTGACCACTCAAAGATACTCCGCCATCTCGTAAAGCTGCGGATCCCGCCGCGGCGGCAGCCGGCGACGCAAGGCCCCCGCGGCGCCTTTTTCTCCCTCGCCCTTCCCCATCCCGAAATCCCCCATCGAATCCTCGTCGAGCACATCGCCGTATTCCGCTTCGAGCTTTTCCGGATCCTCGCCTTTTTCCATGCGCGCCAGCATTTCAAGCATCGGCTCGGGCATTTTTTCGCCGGTGATGTCCATCATCTTGCGCATCATGCGCCCCAGTGCGCGCGGGTCCGGATTTTCCTCATCCATACCGGACATTTCGCCGGCCAGCTTCATCATTTCCGCTTCCTGCCGCGGATCGAGATCCGGCATGCCTTCGCCACCGGGTTCCTCTGTCTTTTCTTTGGCCCGTCCCGTGATGGCAAATGGTGAGAGCACACGATCCATCTTTTGCCCTTCACCCTCGGGACAGCGCGGCACGACATCCGGACCGACCAGCTTGCGAGCGTAGAAGCTATAAATCTTGTGCGTATCAGCGGAGTAATATTCGTAAATGGGCATGGGGACGACTAGGGATGTAGGAGGAGACCTGAAACCTGAGTGATATTGCAGCGGCCGGAGGCCGATAACTTCTTACTCAAGTCTCCGACTCAAGTTTCAGCCTTGGTTCCTTTGTTTCGTGTTCTTCGACATCGTGACAAAGATTCGAATCAGCTCATCGGCTTCAGTCCAGACTTTTTCGAGTTCGTCTGAATTCAGCCCGCAATCGTCCCGGAGCAATTCCAGCCAATACTGCGTCTCGTCGGCCTCTTGGGCGCACAACTCGATCTTGGCAACAAACTCGCTGTCGCTGCGCGCTTTCGAGGCCTCACGGTAATTCGCTCCGACCGAGGTCCCAGCTCGAAGCATCTGCTTGCCCAGAACGCGCAGTTCCTCCCTCTTTTTATCAAGCGAAACAAAGAACCGCACGACCGAACCCCCGAACCGTTTGGTACGGACCCGCATTTCATCACTTTTAGACGCGCTCAACTGCCTTGCACTCAGCTTTCCGACTCAAGTCTCCGCCTTCTCCGCCAGTCCTAATCTTTCCCGCCCGTAGCTGCGTTCCTCAACCGCCTGGCACCACGTGTTGCTAGCTAGATACCATTCGACCGTGCGGCGGATGCCGGATTCGAAGGACTCGGACGGATTCCAACCCAATTCGCGGGTCAGTTTGGAGAAATCCATGGCGTAGCGCAGGTCGTGGCCTGGCCGGTCGGTGACAAAAGTCTTCAGCCGAGTATGCGGGCCAGCCGGATCCGGACGCAACTCGTCGAGGAGCGCGCAAATCGTATCAACCACATCGATGTTCATCTTCTCCGCCGCACCCCCGATATTGTAGGTCTCCCCGAAGACCCCACCTTGCAGCACCGTCCAGATGGCCCGGCAATGGTCTTCGACAAACAGCCAATCACGGATGTTCTCTCCTTTGCCGTAGATGGGCAGCGGCTTACCCTCGATCGCATTGCGGATGATCAGCGGGATAAGCTTTTCCGGGAATTGGTAAGGCCCGTAGTTGTTCGAGCAATTCGTCGTCACCACCGGCAGCTTGTGCGTGTGGAACGCCGCCCTCACCAAAAAGTCACTCGCTGCTTTGCTCGCCGCATAGGGACTGTTCGGTGCGTAGGGGGTATGCTCCGTAAAGGCCGCGTCTCCCGCCTGCAGGGTACCGTAAACCTCGTCCGTGGAAACATGGAGGAACCGGAACTTCGTCTTCCGCTCATTTCCGAGGTCCTTCCAGTAGCCGCGCACCGCATCGAGCAACCGCTGAGTTCCAAGAACATTCGTAGTGATAAACGGCTCCGGCGAGTCAATCGAACGATCCACATGCGACTCGGCGGCGAAATTGAGGACGGCGTCAATTTGGTTTTCGCGCAATAACTTGGCCACGAGCGCGGCATCTCTGATGTCGCCTTCGACAAACACGTGCCGCGAATCCCCGTCGAGGTCGGCCAGCGAACCGCGGTAACCCGCGTAGGTGAGCAAATCTAGATTGACCAGTTTTCCAACTTTCCACCCGGGGGATTGCAAGGCCAAGCGGACAAAGTTTCCTCCGATAAATCCGGCGCCGCCGGTGATGAGGAGATTCATAAGAAAAGCAACATGTGGATCCGTGACGAGACAGGTCAACCAACGCGGTCCTAACTTACCGCAGCCAAACGAAGCACACGCCACGCGGCTTCGAGTGAGATGGCCGTGGACATCTTCGAGTCTCCCTCGCGGCGCTCGGTGAAGACGATGGGGACTTCTTTAATCGTGAAGCCCTGCTTCCACGCGGTGTGGTGCAGTTCGATCTGGAAGGCGTAGCCTTCGGCTTGGACCTTGTCCCAATCGAGATCGCGCAGGACGTCGGCGCGGATCGCTTTGAATCCGCTCGTCGGGTCGCTCATGGGGAGTGCGGTCAGTGTCCTCACATAAAATCCACCGAACGTGCTGATGAATAGCCGGCTCTGCGGCCAGTTGAGCACCGAGATGCCGCCGAGGTAACGCGAACCAACCGCGAGGTGGGACCCCTGCTCTAGGGCCTCGAGCAGCTTGGGAATGTCTGTCGGGTCATGCGAGAGATCGGCGTCCATTTCGACTGCCGCCTGGTAACCGTTTTTGACCGCCCATTGGAATCCACGGCGGTAAGCCGTGCCCAACCCCGCCTTACCTTTACCCTCGAGCAGGAAAATGCGCTTATTGAACTCGGGGCGGGCGCGAACCACGCCCGCGGTGCCGTCCGGCGACCCGTCATCAACGACCAGAACGTCCGCCTGACGCGGGAGTCCGAGGACTAAGTCAATCGCCTTGTTAATCGACTCGCGCTCGTTGTAGGTCGGAATAACCACCACCACCTTGTCAATAGTCCCGACCGGCGGGGTGATCAGGAGAGTCTGCTTGTTCGCTCCGGTCCACCAATCCTTCCACCGCTTAGGAATGAAAGGCAAGGGCATGATGAGCAACATGCCGAGCACACCGGCCCACGAAAGGCCGGAAATCCAAACGGCAAGGTCATACCAGCGCGGAGGCGAGAAGACGAATTCGATCGCGCCATTGGTCCGCCCGAGGGGCACGGCCATAAGTCCGCCAAAGGCTTTGAAAATCGGAATCTGCGTACCGTCGGAGTAGGCGCGCCAATCCGGGTGCCATGCTTCGGTCACCACCAACCATCCTTCGCGCGTTCCGAAGGGATCGAAGGACATTCTGGACGGATCTTTCCGCGGCGTGCTGAAGGACACGCGCTGGAACGGAGCGCCCGGACCCTGCGCGTATTTCTGGGCAATTTGGATTCCGTTTTGCGTCGACCCCGTGCCGGCAAGGAACGGAAAATTGCGTTCGTTCGGTCCGAGTTCGAGCGGCACCGCATTGATTCGTCCTGCTGCATCAAGAAAGCCCGGCGCCAGCGCCTCCGTGTCCGGGTCCATCGCAATGTATTCCCGCGCGACAAAGGCCGGCGCCAGCGAGTCCTTGTTCTCCAGCACCCGGATGTATTCCGAGTCGAACCCCGTCGGATAAGCTTGGGCGAAGGCGTTCTGAATCTCCGGTGGCGTGAACGGATCCTTCTTGTCCAGCAGCACATGCGAAATCCCCGCCACCCGCATATAAGTCTGCATGGCCCCCGGCGACGAGTTGGCCCCATTGACCAGCCCCCGGATCCCCCGCATCTGGAAATGGCTCCACGCTGCCTCGCTATTGATCCCCCGCCCCGACTGCATCGGCGTGCGCAGGTAAAAATACCGTCCGGACATCGGATAGACGCGGCCTTCGATGAGTGATGTCTTTAAGAAGTCCTGTGAACGATCGAAATCAGTAAAGGTCTGCGCCGGGAGGCCTGGCGCAAAAAACTTCGAAAAATAAGCCGAAGAATCGAGCAAAAGGATCACGCCGAGCAGACCAGCGACAACGAGCCGGTCACGCTTCTCGATCAACGAAACAAAAAGCTGCTGCAAAGCAAGCGCCCCCGCCACCGCACCAGCAAAGAAGCCTACCTCCCAGAAGCCCCACGGTGCACGGATGTCGCGATACATCGGTAACTTCTCCAGCAGCACAAACCCCGGTACGAAAAGGTAGACTAAGATGAGCACTGTGGCCCAGATCCCGCGCCGCGGACCCGCCGGCAAAAGGGCATAGATGAGAAAAAACGGGATGAAAGTCATCAACCACATCAACGCCGCAATCCAATCCGGCGCTTTTTGTGAGCCCTTGAGAAATTCCTGCACCCCGGTGAAGACCGAAAACGGCCCCTGCGAAAGCCACAGCGCCAGCAGCGTCATCCCGACAAACAACCGCAGCAGCACGCCATTACGCGTCGCCAGCCACTCCGAGTGCCTGCGCGACCACCAGAACACGGCCCCTACCGCGAACAATGTCACCAATCCGAGATAAAACTGTCCGCGATCCGCCACAAAATCCGGCCGCATATTGGCGAACAAGCCATTGGCCCGATCGAGCACGGAGGTAAAGTTCTTCAAAGAAAATGCCTGCTGCCAGCCAGCGAAGTTGTCGAAAGAAAACGCCGAGACCCACTGGTACTCTCGCGTCAGAGGCAGCAACAGGATAACCGCCATCAAACAAACCAACACCAGAGAAACCAGCGTGCCTCTGACGAGAGCGACCCGTCGCTCCGGCTGATCGAGCAAAAGCCAAACAAAGAAGACAGCCGCCATTGGCGCGAACATGAAAGTCAGCTTTGCATACGACAGCATCATCGCCGACCAACCGAAGGCCAACCACGCAGAGGCCCGCCAGGAACCCTCCCCGGCAACTTTGAGGAACGCCCACAAAATCAGCGGCGGGAAGATGTAGGAGTAGCTCCCCATCCAATGCTCGAAGTTGCCGATACGGACGAGCATCTGGCCGCTTAAGACATAGAAAACGGCGGCAATAGCTCCCGTCCACTCGTTGGACGTGAGCCTCCTCGCGAAGAGGAACATCGTCAGCGCCGCGAGCGGAATGATGAGCAATGCGGCAATTTTGATGCCCGCCGGGTCCCCAAAGACAGCCGAACTCATAATACCACAGATCAACGGAACTGCGCAGAGCGCGAAGTTCGCCATGGAATGCCCCTGCATGAAGTTGGCGCTCCACCACGGGATGCCGTCGGTCGTCCGGAAGTTGTGCACGACTTCGTTCAAAAACCGTCCCCCCCCCCCATACAACTCCTCTTGAGACGGAGTCTGCGACAACCAACCGAAGCCTAAGACCACGCAATAGAGCGCCACAAATGTGGCAAGGAAGATCTTGGCCGAGTTTGCCCCAGCGTGCGCTTTGGGTGTGGATTTAACTAACATGCTGTTGCGGCTTCTTCAGAGGCTGGTAAGGAAACCTGTCAAAGTGTCCGAAGACGGTGAAAATCTCCAGCGAGAACAGTCGGATGGCGCGGCAATGCCCAAAGTTCCGAAATTCGGTACGGGATCAAAAAGGTCGGATCCTCCGAGTTTGTCCGCGTGGACCAAGCTCTCGGAGACCCCCAGCACTGAGGCCAACCTACGGGCTGCAGCGAAGTAGGAAAAATCGCGGTCTCCCGAGATGTGGAAGGTTCCGGACCGGAAATTCCGAGCCAACTCCGCAAGGGCTACGCAGACCTCGACGAGTGGAACAGGGGAAAAAGGGAGCTCTGAAGACGCGGAGACATTGCGCCCCGCGAGCAAACTTTCTTTCCACGTCGCAAAACGCGGCCCGAGCGTCTCGACCACTTTTGTCAGGCGAACGCAGGCGAATTGCGGCCCCTTTAGCTTCTCCTCCATGCGGGCTTTTTGCCGCCCGTATTCGCAACACGGCCTCAAGGAATCGCCAGCCGTCGGGAACGGTAGCCTGCCGTCCGAAACCAAGTTCGTGGAAAGCGCAATGACCGATCCTCCAGCAGCGGCGATTTTTTGCGCGATTTCAACCGCACCCTCGACATTGATCCTCGAGGTTCCCATTGGATCATCCGCGCACTCCCTCAAACCGCCAATTCCTGCGCAGATGACGGCCGTCTTCACATTTTGCGGAACAGCAAAAGATTCCGGCTGCTCCAAGTCCAGAATGACCGCATCGCGTCGCTGTTTGCGGCTGGTGCCAACCACGGTTTCGCCCGCCTCAGCCAAAAACCGGCACAGGGCACCGCCGATCAGCCCATCAGTTCCGACGACGAGAATCACAAGGCGTCGAGCAGTTTGACCGCGTGAAAACGCGCAGCGGCGTCGCGATATTTTCCGGCTAACCGCTTGGAAACTGCCGGCGCCATACCGACGAAGACATCCGAGCCTTCCGCAGCGTCACCCGGGGATATAATCGGGATGCCGAGATGCTTTGCCCCGATGCGGCTCGGATCTTCATCGACGAAAAACTCCACCTCCATATCGGGAGCTCCCGCCAGCCATGTGCCCGCCACTGCCGTGCCGAAAATGCCGAAGTTGGCGGCGTTCTGACGGAGGGCTTGCGCTTGGTGCCTCACCCCCCGCAACCAGGACAGTCGTTCATCCAGTCGCGATTCGACCTCCTCGTCCGCTTTGTTACTCGCAGTGCAATCGCCGCCCGCTCTGGCCAGAAGGGTGAGCTCTTTCGGAACCACTTGACCCGGGGTCACAACCGGCTCCCATCCCGCCCTACGCGCCACCCGCTCGAGAATCGCGGGGGTAAAGTGGGTGGCGTGATCGGCGATCGCCAAAGCGAAAGGGTTCTCCGACCAGTCCGGCACCTGAACGAGCAACAGCGCGCCATTGCGCGCACGGCGTCGCAATGCCTCGAGGCACGCCACCGGGTCCTCGATGTGTTCTAACACGTGAACCATCGATATAGCGTCATATTCACCCGATAACTTATCGAACCGCGCCGTCTGGAGCCCCTTGAACCGCGGTAACTGCTGCAACATTCGCGCGTTGCGGTCGTCGAACTCCGTACCGCTCAGGCTCCACTCCTGGAACTGACCTGTAAACTCGCGCAAGAAAGCTCCCCGCCCGCAACCGACATCCAGCACCTCGCCTCGGGGCGACAAAAGACCGAGCGAAGCCAGCCATCCGATGATAACGCGCGACCGCGCACTCATTCCATCGCTATCAAGTACTTTTTGTTCCTCGCCACCTGCTGCGGCATAAGTGTCGTAGTCACGGTAAATTTTTTCCACGCTCCCACGCCATGCTTCGTTGATTGGCGCCTGCACCGCGCTGCAGGCAGGGCACACGAAAATCCGCACCTTTTCGTTCCATGGCCGGCAATCCGAGGTCACTCCCGATTCAAGCGAGTAAATCGCCGCGGTTGTTCCGGCTTCTGCCGAGCAGTGGTGACACTTCAAGGTTTCGCAATCCATCGCCTTCCTTCCGTCATCCAAGAAACTCGCCCGCGCGTTCCATTACGCTCCCAGCTTTGGTAATCTGCCGCTCGATTGCTCCCGCACCTGTTTCTTCGCCGGCAAAGCGGCGCCGCTTTGCGGCGTCATTAGCCGCCGGTCCGAGCAAAATTACCGCCCACTTCGCGGCGAAGAACGGCAGCCATGCGCGAACCCGGTCGTGCAAATCCGGCCACGCCCTGAGTTCCGCGCACAACCCCGGAAGCAACTTCCAATCCACCGGCTTTTCCGGTTGAAGAAAAATATCAGCGACCGTTTTCACGGGGTCGTCCCACCCCGAATACTCGAAATCGAAAAACACGATGGTGCCGTCCGCGCCGCGGATGGCGTTGTGCAAACCGAAATCTCCAGGCGAAAAGATATGTCTACGGTCCATGGAGCGAAACTCTGCTTTGCTATTGGCCGCAAGAGATTGTCGGACCCGCGTAACAAAAGGAGCCAAGCTTGAATCGAGAAAATGCGTCAGGACAGGGGCTTGAGACGCGGTGTTTTGGAGCTTGGCAATGCGCCGCTCGAGCAATTGGAAGTGCTCGGCTGTGGAGAAACACGCTTCGCTTGCCATGAAGGGAACCCCCTCCGCCGGAATCGGTTCGTTGACTCCGGCCAAGAAGCCCGCGACAGCAGCAATCTCTTTATCTCCGATTGATTCGCCGACCGGTTCGCCCTCGATCCAGCTAAGCAGCGAGACTCCGAGCTGGTGATCACAGTCCAGCAAATGCGGAGCGGCTACATCCCGCTTCGCGACGATTTCGTAAAAGGCACGCTCTGCGGCAAAACGATCGCGGCGGTCCTCGTAGCCACGATAGTAGACCTTGAGGGCCGCCGATCCGCTCTGGCCGCGAAGTTTGAAGATCCTGTTGTTTCGTCCCCCTGAGACCCTTTCGGGCTTGGAGTACCCTTTGCTTTCCGCCCAGGCCGCCACTCCCGGCGAAAGATCATCAATTGCTATCACTGGTCTAGCAAAAGCCTCGCGACATCTTCCCAAGCGCCAACTCTCTCCGTCCCTCCAAACTCCCCTGCCCCCGATGGACTGAAGTGCAACTTCCTCGTTTTGGCCGGGAAATCAGGCCGGCCGAGGAACTCGGGCAAATCATCGATGAACACGTCACAACCTAGGGCAGTGATTCGCGCGGCTTTGTCGGCGGCAGTCTCCTCGAGAAAAACAGAAGCCAATCGATCAATACCCCGATCACGAACCCATTTTTGGGCCGCGGCATGCAGATCGACCGGATCGCCAAGAAACGGCTGCTTGGTTCGGTGACTGACAATACAGAGTGCGTGGCCGCGATCGCGCGCGCAGGCCATGAATTCAAGCGCGCCCTCGAACGGCTGTGCTCTATCCATTCGCGACCCATAGGCCTTTCCCTGCATCAATGTCCACTCGTCCTCGCGATTTTGCTGCCTCAAATAATCCCGAATAGCCTGTTTACCGGCCGAAGCCACATGCCCAGGCAGCTCAAGCTCCGAGGCGAGACGCTCGAACACCCCGTCGTAGCAGACAATGGTATTATCAAGATCGATCCCGATCAGCATTGTCCGTAAAGGGTCTTGGAGATCCGACGAATGGCGACGTTTTGCAGCGAGTGAGCAACCGACGCCAGATTTCGCATGGTCAGTGCTTTGGATTCGCCCGTCAGTCGCTCGTTCCCGTAGACCGGCACTTCCTCGTAGGTCAGGTTTTTGGAGAGCAAGCGAGTCAGTAGGTCCGCCTGGAATCCAAAACCGTGCGAATTCGAGTGCCAGCGGCGGACGTAATCGGTGCGCGTGACAAGCAGCCCGTTGTAGTAATGCATCCGATAGCCGCTGATCGCGTTGACCAAAGCCGTGTAGGTTTTCGAAAGCAACCGACGAAAGATGCCACGTCCACGAATCTCCACCGTGTAGGGAACCACGACTTCGGTCTTCCCCACCGCCTTGAAGATGGTTTCGAGCGTCTCGACTGGTTCGACATTGTCACCGCAGATCATGCGATACCACTCGCCCTTGGCTCGGAAGGCCGCCTCAGCATAGTTGTTGGCCACGCCCTCATTGTGTCCGTTGAGTAACAGGCGCACAGGCAACTCTGGATGCTCAGCCATGAACTTCCTGACGCGCGGCACAGTCTCATCCTTCGATGCGTCGTCGACAACGATGATGTCGAATGACGGCACCGTCTTCCGCAGGGCTTCAACCAGCGTTTCAAGGGTGCCAATGATGTTGTCTTGCTCGTTGTAGCAGGCGACAAAAAGACTCAAAAACACAGGAGGCTTCAGCGCTGCCGCCGCAGGCGTCGCTTCTTCCTTGGGACCGAAGGGTATCATGGCGCCGAATCAAACTCGCTTTCGCGTCGTAGGACGAACTTTTTCAAGCCGAAAACCATCTTGGCGACTGGAACCAAGCGCGGGTTCACCAGCTTCCAGCGTCCATTTTCCCGGATGACGTCCCCACCCTCGAGCAAACGCTGGAGCCGCGCCTCTTTGATCAGCTCGTCGTCGTAAACCGCGCGCAATTCCTCGCGGGTGATGAATCCGCCGCGGTCGTCGCACTCCTTGAAGATGCGGATGCGGATCGACGCGTGCCCCAGGTTGATAAAGTTGTAAAAGCAGTACGCCAGCATCACGTAAATGGCCGGATTGGCGACGAGCGCCAGAGCCCAGCGGTCCAAATTGCGCGGAAATACCAGCAGCAACACTGCCTGAAGAGCAAGCACAACCAGCAGACCGACGACAAGTCCGACGACAACCGAGCCAAAAAACTGCTCACCGCGGCGCAGACGCAGAACGACCGCCTGGACCACGACCATCACCGCCAAAGCCACAATCGGGCTCAGCAAATAAAACCATTCGGGAAAAATAGCTGACATTGTGGAAGAGGGATGAAGGCTGAGACCTGAAACTTGGGTCAAATAAAGGCAGCTGGAGGCTGGAGCAACTCACTCAAGCCTCAAACTCAAGTCTCATCCCTTTCTTTTTTTACCCCCCGGATTTGATCGGGCCGAAGACAATCCGCCGGTAGCCTAGGATGACCCGGAAAAATAGATATCGTCCCGCCGACAAACGGTAACCGCTCTGTTCCTCAATGAAGACGTTGTCTGTCACCAACGCCTTCACGCGCGCCCCTACGAATGGCCGCTGACGGAAGAACTCCTCGATTTCGTCATGCGAAATCCCTTCGGAGCCCCTCCGATGCAAGTGACGCGTGAGACTCAGCGTCGGACTATCTCCCTCCATTGCGGAGTAAGTGATCACGTAGCAGAACGCAGCCACCCAGTAGAACAAAGCGAAATAGAGCCATGCAAGCCAAGGTGCGGTTCCCTCATCACCAAACCCGATCCAAGACGAATGCATCGCGACCGCCACCGTCGCCCCGGCAAAAAACACCATAAAGATCATCAGCAACGCCTTGAGCTGATGCACCGGCACCCGCAACCGCCACAGGCCTAGGTGAAAGAGAAATGCAGCCAAAAGTGTGGCCACCATCAGAAACAAGACAATCATACTTTAGTGCATGTCTCTCACGGAGGCACGGGGAGCGCAAAGGCAGGATTCACGGAGGCGAAGCCTTTAACAACGCGCGTCAGCGACTAGGTCCACGATGCTACCCGTTTCCAAGCTTTCGGGCGGCCGTAGGTTTCTTCATCCAACGGGAGGGTTTTCATCACGAACATGCAGACACGAACAGCAGCACGAGCTAAGATGATTCTGGAGGCAATGCTTTCGACTGACTTCGCGCCAAACTCGCCACGACGTGGCAGTGACCCAAACCTGGCTCTGCCAGACTCTTCCTGTTCCAGCGCCCGCGTGAGCCCCCGTGGGACTGTCCCCCTTCATGGCAGAGTGTAGGTCAACTGGCAGAAGCCAGCCACCAACGTCAGGCTGGTCGCAAGGAAGACCGACATTCTCGGACCGGGTCTGCTGACGTCCTACGGACGGAGCGAATTACCCACCACTTTTTGAGGTCGTGGATGGATCCGGATTCAGGCAACCGGCGTGGGAACTGGCGGTCCCCCCATAGACAGCTTCCACGATGTAGAGAGGACGCAATTTGACCGCCTCATACATTCGTCCGGTGTATTCGCCGATCACTCCTAGCGCGAGGAGCTGCACCCCGCCGAAGAAGATAACGGTAATCATCATGGCCGGGAAACCAGGAATGAAAAAGCCCGGGTTAACCAATTTGATCACAAAGACAATGCCCGCGGCCACGAGCGCGAGGAGAAGGATTCCCAGCGCGAGACAGGTAACGAGCCGCAATGGCACGATGGAGAAGGACGTGATCGCGTCGATGGCGAAAGAGATCATTTTTGCGTAGGGATACTTCGACAGCCCGGCAAAGCGGGATTCCCTGTCATAGTAAACCGGCACTTGCACCCCGCCGATCCATGCGACCATGCCGCGGATAAACCGGTGCTGTTCTCTCATGCCCCGCAGCACCTTGACCACCCGGCTGTCCATCAGCCGGAAATCACCCGTGTCCTCAGGGATATGGGTCTTGGTGAGACAGCGCATGAGGCGGTAAAAGGCTCCGGCGGTGAACAACTTCAAGCCCGTCTCCCCACTGCGGTGACGACGTTTCCCGTAAGCAACGTCGGCCCCCTTCTCCCACTCTGCCACCATCTCAACAATGACCTCGGGCGGGTCTTGGAGGTCGGAATCGATCAGAACGACAATGTCACTTTCCGTGAGATCAAGGCCCGCAGTGACTGCAGCTTGGTGGCCGAAATTGCGCAGGAGATTAACGACTCGAATGCAAGGATCGGCGGCCGCAAGTGATTTTGCGACTGCCAACGTGCCGTCTCGACTGCCGTCATTAACGAGCAGTATCTCGTGCCGACAGCCGAGAGCAGCGAGCACCTGCTTGGTCCTGCGCGCGAATTCCGGCAAGCTTTCCGCCTCATTATAGCAAGGCACGACGACGGAAAGTGTCGCCTCGCGTATTGCTCGAGGTGCGCTGTTCAAGGGCGGGAGGGGCGCGGCCGGCGGCCGACGATGGCGACGTTCCAACTAAGCGGACGAAGAAAAGGCAGCCACTGGAACAGTTTCCGATCGATCGCTTCGAGGGGCCGGTAGATCCGCGCCCACTGGTCGGCCTCATCAATAACCTTTTTCCAGTAGCGCTCCTTGTTCGGGCTTCTGCCTTGCCCCACCGCCATCCAGATGAAGACGAGAAGCGTCGTGAGCCAGAACCAGCGAACCTCGGCCTGCTCGAACCGGCTAGCGATGGCGCGAACATCACGCAGGCGGAGGGGGTGTTCGTCCGGAGTTCGCACCTTGGTGGCCAAGGCGCGGTACAGGTTGATGACCGGGTTATATGCCACCGGGTCCCAACTGACAAAGACACCGCCGAGTTTAAGATGTGGAAGCAGTTGATCCATCATAGCTTCGATGTCTGCGTGGTGAAGTGTGTTCCCGGTGTAGATGATGTCGAACTGACGATCATGAGGCAGCCCAAGGTCTTCCACCGCGGAGACATGAGTGCGGAGGTTGACTCCGTTGAGTCCTGCGAGCTTTTGAGCCGTGGCGCACATGCCCGGAGAGATGTCGGTCGCAGTCACAGCCGCCCCTTCCAAGGCGAAATAGACGCTTGCCTCGCCCAGGCCGCAGCCGACATCAAGAAGTTCACGACCACCGAGATCCCCAAGCACGGAACGGATGTGGCGCATCTCCGGAGCTGTGCATGCCTCGTTGCGACGCCGGATATCGATGGAGGCCACATCCTCACTAGCGGCCCACTCATCGTGAAAATTCTCCTCGGCCAGCTTTCGCCGCTCGTCGCACGCGGCAGAAGCGCCCCTAGTCGGGAGCCCGGACGCTTTCAGCATGCTTAGAAGCTCCGAATCGAAGAAACTTCGATTAGCCTCCATAACGCGATCATCTGCGAAAAGCTGGCCGACAGCCTCTTGATTGACGGCATGCGTGGCCGAGTCACCCCGGGTGTAGAAGCGGGCGGACTTGAGAGTGACGATATGTTCACCCGGCTGGGGAAAGGTCCAACAGACGCGAACCTGTCTTGGGGCGGGTTGGTCGAAGGCCAACGCCGACATCCAGCGAGCGACTGAATCCGCTTCATTCCGTGGCAGCCTGTGCTGCAGACGCCAACCGGCAGCGGATAGCTGGTGGACGGCACTTTCGTACAGAATTTTTTTGGGCATGCCGGTCAGTGGGTCGCAGCCATTTCCAAGGAGCGGCTTTGGCCTGGCAACTCGATGCGTTCCCTCCTCTCGTTGCGGATCCGCTCCGCGATTTCAACCAGCTTCTCGTAGGTGAAAGGCCATTTCTTGACCGGCGGTGCGGCGAGGAAAAGCTTCACGCGATCCCACTTGGCGGCAAGGTAGCGCATGGCGATCGTCATCTCGGGATAACTGCCGAACATGCATCCTTGGCAGGCCTTCGTCACCCGCAACACCTCGTCACGAAAAACCTTGTCACGGTAGATCTTGGGGAAATCGGCGTCGTAAGTGTGGATCTGCGAGGGGATGCGGTGGTCGCAACAAGGAGCAAAGTCCCCGTTTGGCAGGACGGCAAAATAAAGATTTGGGCTGTCGCAGACCCCCGCATTCTTCTGCCTCCAAGTTGTGGGGTCTCCAGCCGCGAAGCGCTTGACGTCATCAAGGTATTGGTCGCTGTCGTAGAGCAGGAACCCTTCGTGCCGCATGGCACGCACTCGCTCTACCAAAGTGTTGACATAGGGCAACTCGTCAGGGCGCCATCGTTTGGTCTGGTCGAAAGAACGGAAGCTCATGGGTTTGTCGAAAGTCGTGAGATGGATCGGCACCAGCGAGGTGAACCAACTGATCTGGGTGCCGAACCGGATGACATCCTCGACGTCGCCTAGGTTGTCGCGCTGGAGCACGCATCCCAGGGAGGCGAAACTTCCCTCCTTTGGCAGGAACTGGGTGAAAGAAGCCATGGCTTGGAGCGCGTCATGCCAGGATTTCGTGAATCCACCATTGATTTCATCCTGATTGCCCGGCCAGAGAGAATCCAAGGATATCGAAATGTCGCGGCCGCCAGCTTCTATGACTTGCTGTATGCGTTCATGCGTGGCAAGGCCGTTTGTCTGCATGCGAACATGGACTCCCCTGCTGGTGAACGCACGGATGATCTCGGGCAGATCAAGGCGTGTGAAGGGTTCTCCTCCAGTGAGCAAGACCATCGCCACCCGCATGCGGGCGAAGTTGTCCGCGATGCGTTTGATCTCATCCAAGGTGCATTCCCGGACGTCGGAATTTGCGTAAATGATGTTGCATTGCTGGCAGGTCAGGTTACAGCGGGCCGTGATGTAAAACTGGACATAGACCGGGGCGTCCTGAACAAGGGCGGCACGGGCAAGCGTGAGCTTTGAGGAAACAGGGAACATTGGAGGCACTACGGTCGCATCGCGAAACGCCAAGTCAACACTGACTGCTCGTCGGGATTCAAAGCCTCACACATGCTGAGCAGCAGCGCCGGCCCCGCCACGATCGGCACTAGAAGAAGACCGACCGCGTCACGCGCCGCTGAGACGCGCGAGATGCCACGCTTCAAGCGGTAGTAGATATAGTTGTGCCCGGGCATGACGAGGTTAAGCAGACCTTGAATCCATCCAAACACATTGTAAGGCCAGGAGATCGTAGCGCCTGTGCGCACAAACCCATGGCGGGTGAAAAGTCGATTCAATGAGTCAGGCGTGAACTGTTGAAGGTGTCCCGGCGGGTCATAGAAAGCATATCGCCGGCCAAGCCAGCGGCACTGCCAGGAAGCAGCATTCGGAACCGAAACAATCACGCACCCTCCTCTGGCTAGACGGGTGGAAAGAGTTTCGACCAACTTTTCCAAGGCCGCTGCGGGGAAGTGCTCCAAACTATGCCAAGCCGTGGCGACATCGATGGGCCCGTCGACGCCGTCGAGACCACCCACAATCTCCAAACCCTGCCGGCGAGCGAAATCCACGGACGGCAGGGATATCTCCACTCCGCAAACACGCTTGAAGCGGCCGGCCACCGCGATGAGGAAGCGACCCGCGCCGCAGCCGACATCAACCAGAGAGCCATGGCCGCCGTCTGAGAAAGTGGAGAGGACATGGGCTTGGAATTTCTCCAACCATGAGGGCCGGGAGGCGGTTGGCGACCCAAGGTCGTCATTCACCATAAAGACCTGCTCCTGCCCTGCGACAAGCACTTCGTGGCCGCAGTTCTCACAGCGCCGGTAGCCGGGAGTTCGCTCGGAAAATCCCGCGCTCCCACAGATGAAACAACCGGTAGTCACGGATCAGCGCAAACCGCTCATCAGCCTTTTCCAAAGCGCCACCGACCATGCGCGAGGTAGCAACCTCGCTGCCAAGGCCATGCCATGGGCTCGAGCAGATACCACCACAGTGCGACTTGCACGCGGTAATTCTCGCATAATGCGATCGGCGACCTCGCCTGGCTGCATCAATTTTTCCGAATCGAGGCGGCGCACCCCGGCTGTCGCTTGAAAGTTGGTCTGCATGCCACCGGGACAAATAGTCAGGATTTCCACACCGCTGCCCGAAATTTCGGCGGCCCAAGCCTCGCCAAGCAGGAGCAGGGCCGCGTTTGACGCAGCGTAGGATGCCATGCCCGGCAACGGCTGGAACGCAGAGGACGACGAGATAAACACGATCCGCCCGAAGTGCTGGCGTTTCATCGCAGGCAGCGCGGCTTGCGCAAGGGCCAACCGCGCTTCCAAGTTGACCCGAAACAGCCGGGCGTGGTCCGCCGTCGTTGACGCGTCCACAGTTCCGCGCAGGCCGAGGCCGGCACAAGCGATCAACTCGCTCACCGGAAACTCAGTCCACGAGGGAGAATGAAGAAACTCCTGAATCTCTTTCTCGCTCGCGAGATCCAGCACATAGGTGCGAGCATGCGGGTGCGCGGCTTGCAATTCGGCGATGCCGGCCGCATCGCGGTCGACGAGCAGAATGCGGCGGCGAAGCGGTGCCAGGCGCTCAGCCATCGCCCGCCCCAGTCCCGAGGCTGCACCGGTGATCACGCACTGGCCAGGCACATCGGTAAGCGGGGCATGCCGGGCCCTCTCGCGGGCAACCACCTCCAGCAATGCTGACCGCGCCGGCACGCGCAGCTGCCAGCCCAAGGCCCTTAGCGGCGCATCATCCGCCGTAAGCGCCGGCCGGAGCAGCGCTTTCAGTTTGAAGGGAAGCATCCCGGCCATGGGTTCAAGCCATCCCATCGGCAGCCTGAATGCATCGGGACTCGCCATTTCGAAGACCTCACTCACAGCTACCGGCTCGCCAGAGCAGAAAAATGTGCGCCCCGCCGCTTCCGGGTGAGTGGAGACGGCGATCACTCCCGCCGCAAGGTCGGTCACATGCACGACGGAGAAGCGACCTGGCCACGCAAACTTCGCGGGCAGTGCGTTGCGCAGCGCCATCTGCACGAACACAGAAAAATGACTATCGGCGCGCATTTCGCCGCCAACAACCATGCCTGGGCGAACGATGGAAAAAGGCAACCCAGACACCCGGAAGAGTCGCTCGCACTCGGCCTTGGAGCGCCCGTAAAAAGATGCGGGATGCAGCGGCGAGTCTGCCGACAAAGGGACCCTGCAATCATCGCCCGAAGGCCGGTCCACCGCGCCGATGCTGGACACGAGAACAACGCGTTGCAGCTCGGGGCCGGCTGCCTTAGCCGCCTCGAGAATCTTCAGGCCCCCTTCCACATTGTGCTGTGCCTCCGCACGACTCGACCCGAAGGCAGCGTTCGCCGCGCAGTGAATGATGACCTGAGAACCACTTGCGGCACGCATCCAATCACCAGGCAAAGTTACGTCCCCGACGACCTGCTTGACACGAAGCTCGGCAAGCTCCGCGTCAGGCCGGCGAACCAAGCCAGCGACCTCGTGCCCGGCGGAGCGCAACTGGAGGCAAATAGCGCGACCAACAAACCCGGCTGCTCCCGTGATGAAGAATTTCGGCAAATGTCGGGACATTATTCAGGCGTAAGCCTTGCTACTGAGAAGACTCCGGCTTTTGCTTAGACCCAAGGGGTCAAAATTGACCGAAATCCGCAAGTCCGACTCTCCAATGCCAATCAAGTGTGCTGAACCAGACCGGCGGCGAACAAAACAAAGAGGGACCACTTAAGGTGATCCCCGGGGACAAAAAAGCTTGTAGATCATATAGGACTCATCCGTGGAGCCACGCGCTGCACCAAGCAAACTTCCTACACTCGAAGGAAGCGAAAGTTCGTATGGAGTGACCAGAATGATGTCCCGCTGATGCTTGGCCATGACATCGCTGACGACTTGCGACAACTCTTGCGGCGAAAGCGGTGTCCCCCTGCGCTTCGCGTCAACTTTCGTGAAGGAGCCCATCTCGCCCCTGCTGGCGATATACACTTCTCTTCCGAGGTAGCCGGACAAGGGAATCATGAGATAATCGGGGTCACCAACGACCACGGTGTCTGGGCCGCCTGTTTCGCTTATGATCCGGGCCGCATCTCGGCTGCCGGAAAAAGGAACGAGGTGCTCTTGCGCAAGCAAAAGCGCCGCGACAGAAACATGAACAGCGAGGACAGCAGTCAGCACCGACCCGGCCCCTGCTCGAAGCCACTCCCTCCAACGAGCACCATCCTCAGCCAATCGACCCATCGCCGAGTCGCGCAGGTAAATCCAATAAGAGAGCACGGCTAGGATGAAATACGGGCCATGGTAACGCATCGCCGTCCAAGGAAGGTGGCAAAGCAACATCCCGACTCCCAACAAGCCGATCAGAAACAGGAACAACGCGGTTCTCGATGTCGCAATCACGCAAGCGATCAAGGCTGCAACTCCTATACTAAGAAAGACTTGGAGCCAAGGCCACGGGTCGAGAACCTGTGAATTCCATCTGCCGAAAATCGGAACTGGTAACCAGGCACGGATAGGAAACGCGAGACTCTCGCCCAATCGCGCTAGATGCGAGTCTGTGCGGAGGTCCTGCCCGAGAATAATCGGGGTGATCTCGGGCGGCGGAATCATCGTGGTCACGGCCGCCACGAAACTGACGATGACGACAGCGGTTCCTAGCCACAGTTGGGGATCCCTTAAACTTGATCGAGTCAATCGTCCGTTTCGCCATGAATCAAAGGCAAAAGTCAGCGCGAGAGCACAGCCCAAGGCCAGCCCAAAGGGATTGGTTTGGAACAGCAAAGCGACAACCACGCAGAAGAGCAACGGACGCCACTTACGCGAACACAAAACCACGCAGCAGCCGATGCTGAGCGCAAGGATGACGGAATAATCCCGAAGTATCGTCCCATACTCGTAAAGGGTAAAGTATCCGAATGAAAAAAGGATTTTCTGAAGTCTGCTGAGAGGTGCGTAACGACACAGCAGAAAAACTCCGATGGTGGAGATGAGAACAATGGCGAACTTGAAAAGCAACAGGCTGTCGTCAAGTTGAACAAGAATCCAAGCGAAAGAGAAATACGCCAGCCGGCCAATGTATTTGATGTGCTCAAAAAATTCTGCGTAGCCAGATGTGTGTTTGCTAACGACGAGGGGCATCCACTCGTCGCGCCACATCACGTGTCTGGTGGCAAAAAAAAGATTAACTACAAAAAAGACGCCCGCCGTGCACCAGGCGAAAAGGGCTCCAGCTGGATCCTGCTCTTGTTTGGCTTTTGGTTTGTTTATCATGCTCGTCGCGAAGCGCGTGAACAGTCCTATATGGTGACAATCGCATGGACGACCTCGCCCGAGCGCATCTTGGCCATCAGCCCGTTGACCTCGCCCAGAGCAGCCCGGTAGGTAATGAGGCCGCGCCACTCGGTTCCGTCCCTGGCCAGTTGCGCGAGGATCCTTGGAATATCCTCATACGGGCGGCTCTGGCCGCCTTCGGAGCCGGTGATGGTCCGGCCGAAGTGCAGAGGCAGAGTGTGGATACTGACGCGCTGATCGCTGGGCATGACGCCGAAAAGGATGCAGCGACCTCCGCGCAATTTGGCCAGATCGTAAGCGGTTTCGATGACTTTGGGATTGCCGGTGCCGTCGATGGTGACATCGGCCAAGCCACTAAGAATTTCCTTCACACGATCAGCCGCGTTTTCGCGCGAGGCGTTCATCTGATGCGTGAGGCCATATTCGGCCGCTTTGGCCAGTTTGTGATCATGAAGATCGATGCCGATGATCGGATTGGCCCCAGCCAGCTTCGCACCGAGCACGGCACCCAGCCCGATGCCCCCTACCCCAAAGATGACCACAGACTCGCCGCGTTGCACCTTTGCATCATTGTTGATGATCCCGAAACCCGTGGTGAGCGTGTCAGCGAGCAGGCAACACAAGTCGAAGTCGGTGTCCGGAGGGACTTTGGTCAGTCGGTTCTCGGAAATGACGGCATATTTTTGGAACGTAGTGATCGGGCCCGCATTTACTTTCGTGCCGTTCCAATCGTAAACCGACCCGCCGGCATCGATCCCCGCCCCCGGACGCCAGTGGCAGACTACACGGTCACCAGGTGCGACGTGCGTCACGTCCTCACCAACCTCGAGGACAATCGCCCCGGCCTCATGGCCCAACAAATGGGGAAGAAACTTGTCCGGGCCTTTAACCCCATCGATCTC
>CAMBUL010000006.1 GCA_945871065.1 Chthoniobacter flavus
ATCAAAACGTCGCGCCACTTGGTCGCGGGTACTGTCTTGCCCGTCGTAGGCTTTGAGGATGCGTTGGCGTAGATCCAGCGAGAGTGTTTTCATCACCGAACCCTGCCACCAACTTCTAACGGCTACAATATTATTTAAAATGCTCTAACATCGTAGTTCTTGGCGGCGAGGCGGGAGTGGTTGGGGGGTGCCCGACGGCGGCCCAACGGTAAGCGGGATCGAGGTCGAGGACCCAGTAGTCGCCTATGAACGGCCAGAAGAAACGGACTTTGAGTTTGCTATTGTTGCTGCCGGGGAAGACCCGTGCGGTGCCTTCGACCCGGACGGGACGGCCGCCTCGCTGGCAAGTCTTGACCACACGGATGCGGCCATCGGGCCTCGGGGTATATTCGGCCTTGGTGTCGGCGCAGCCGCCTTGGAACCAATTCGGGAAGGATTTCACTTCATACTAGGGGCCCGCGTAGTGCGCGAGATCGACGGAGGGAACGGTCTGCGGAGGGGGCAGGGAGGTGCAGGCGGTGAGCAATCCGGCCGAAGCAAGGCAACCGGCCAGGCGAAATGTCATAGCCCGAGATTGGCGGGGCAGCGGGCCGCTTTCGAGCAGAAACAGGGCCGCTCAGCGAGGCGGACGGTTGAGGCGCCAGCGGAGATAAAGCGCCCCGGCAAGCACGGCGCAAAGGGCGCTGATCGCCACGGTGCGCCAAGGAAAAGGGGTCACGGGCAGGGTGTCGACAAAGAACCCAATGGTCGGCGCAAGCTCGCCCGATGGTCCGGTCGGAACAACGCGCCAGTAGGTGCGCGTGCCACGAGGCAGGCCGTCGATGCGGGCCCTACACACCGTCAGTTCGAGTCCATTCCCCGTCACCTTCCCGATGTTGCCGTTCTTTTCCCCTCGATCGATTATTTTGAATGTGGGTGCGCCGGGGATACCGCGTTCAAGGCGGAAGCTGGAGACGCCGAGATCGTGTGCGAAAAAGATCTCGAGGAAGGCACCGAGACGCTCGGCCTTCTTGTCGACGTATACAAAGGCCGTGACCGGTCCGGTCGGAGGCGGTGGAAGGCGGTCGGGCTGTGCAGGGATACCAACGAGGGTGTTGTCGCGGATGCGGAACGGTAGGGCAACGTCGCGCTTGTCGCCGCCCTCGAGGGTGGCGACCAGACGCCATTGGTCGGCGGCGAGGTGGGACTCTGCGATGAGTTGTTGGCCGGTGGGGGCTTCGTTGGAGGGTTCCGCGGTGGGGTCAGCTCTTTCGATCGGTGTATCGAGGAATTTACGAATTAGGCCGGCCAGGCTCTGCAGCCACCTCTGCAGCCACCCGAGCGGCCCTTCGTGTGGTGCGGGCGGATGGTAATCCTGCCACAGGCCATCATTTTCCCTGCGGTGCTGGAGGGTGAAATCTTGCCAACCCGGTTTTTCAACCCAAGTAATGGCCGGACCTTCCGGGGTCGGTGTATAGCGGATGTCGATGTTGAGGACATAATTGAGGACATAATCATCTGTTTTCGGACAAATAGTTGGTGTCGGCGGAGGCGTAGGGGTGCGCGGGATTAAACGCGCGGTGACCTTCACGATGACTTCTTTTCCGAGCAGGGAGACGGTCATCTCGGTGGGAGGGGCTTGGTCCGGCTTGAGACGCAGTTCGAGCGGAATTTCCAACTCTCCTCCAGGCGGGACAGTGAAAGCGGTAGCGCCGCTGGCCGGACGGATCGATTCGGACGGAAGCAACTTGCCTTCGGCGGGCGAACCCCCGTCGTTGATTAGGATCAAGGATGCTCTGACCACAGTCCGAGGTCTGACCTCGCCGAAGTCGGGTGTCGCGACGATGCGCAGTGCGGCGGGGATGGCGGGCGCGGTGAATTCCCGCAACTCGGCATGGCCGTCACATTCGAAGCTGGCGCCGAACGGCGGGACGTATTCTTTGCGGTCGGGCGGGATGCGCAGGATGACTTCCGTGCTTTCGCCAGGTCCGAGGGTAAAGTCGGCAACGGCTTCGACGGGACTCTCCGGGGGAAGGCCAACGGATACGGTCAGCGGTCGCTTGGACTGGTTTTTTACCACGGCAATGCCGCGGCGTGATTGATCCGGGGCGGCTGAGAATACGGCCTCCTCCACCTCGAGGACGAGCGGTGCAATGGCCAGGCCTTTGAGGACGAGGAGGGCCGGATCGTTGGCGAAAGGTTGCAGGCGGAAAACAAATTCGCCGGTGCGTTCCGGGGCGAAAAGTAGAGGGATGCGGGTTTTCTTGCCACGGCGCAGCACAAAGCCGCCATCGTCCTCGAGGGTGAACGGTTCGGTTGGCCGGAGGAAACCGGTGATCACCCCGCCGCCCGCGTTGGCCAGTTCCACCACGCACCGCACCGGAGGATCACCCAAGGCAACCGGTCCGAAATCGAGCAGTTCCGGCGTGATGGAAAGGAGCGGCGCGGCATCGCGGATCTTGATGATGACGCGTCCGCGTCCGGTCAGTTTGGTGATCCCGGCTTTGACCTCGAAGGCAAAGGTGTCGGCGACCGAATCTTCGTCGTTGCCGTGAGTGTAGGTAATGTAAGCGGGCCCTTGGCGCTCGGGGCCATTGTATGGCTCCAGTCCCGAGAGCTTGCCGTGCTGCGGCCTGCCCAGCGGTCGGTAGGTCAGCGGGTTGAGATTGCGTTCGAATCCGCGCAGCGGAATGCGCACGCTTTCTCCCCGCGCAACCTCGACTTCGATATTTTGGGCCTTGGGCGAGACGCGTTCCGGCTTTTTGGCCGGGCTATCCGCGCTCTGGGCTGCGAAGAAAATGGCCAGACAGGCGAAGAGGCGGGCAGTCACTAGGCCACAGAAGCAAATGGGTTGGAAAAAGGCGAGGCGAACCCTATTTTCTGCCCATGGGAAAAGTCTTCAGGCACGCGCTGGCAGCCGCCGTCTTGGTTGTCGCGCCCGCAGCCTCCGGGCAGGAACCATCCCATCCCGTGTTTCCGGGGCCCGTCGAGTTGATCGTCATGCAGGATCCCCCGAAGGTGGTGCCGCGTGTGTTGGACCGTGCCACTCCGGACAACACGCGGGTCGTGGTCTCTCTCGGACGGCAGCGCGCCTATCTTTACGTGGATGAGGAAGTGGCGATCGACACTCCGGTCTCCACGGGGAAACGCCGCGGACAAACCCCGACGGGGGACTTCACGGTGCTGGAGAAAGCGACGGAGCAGAGTTCGAATTTGCACGGGGACTTTGTCGATCGTGACGGGAATGCGGTCCGCCATGGCGCGAGCACACGCATCGACGCGGCGCCGAGCGGCACGACTTTCCGCCCGGTGCCGGTGCGGTATTTTCTGCGGCTTGATGATGCCGGACTCGCCCTCCATGCCGGACGGTTGCCGGGCTATCCTTCCGCGGATCGGGCCGTGCGCTTGCCGGCGGATATTGCGCCGCTCATTTTTCAGCGCGTGAAGCAGGACACGCCGGTAAAGATCGAGGAGTAGGGGGAGGACGGAGAGGGATGAGCGAGGAGACTTGAGGACAGAGTAACGGGTGGATCGCGCCGTCCCGGCGCGATGAGTAGGCGCAAAACCGTTTCAGCGGCCGATATGCTTGAGCGGGGTGCCGGCGAGGAGTTTCTCCTCGATCGACTCGAGGGAGACGCCTTTGGTCTCGGGCACGAGGGTGAGAAAGAAGACGATGAAGACGGCGTTGAGCGCGCCGTAGAGCAGGAAGGTGTTTCCCGGGCCGAGGGTGTTCAACATGGTGAGGAAGGTCATGCCGACAATGGCATTGGCCGTCCAATTGGTCACCGTGCTGCAGGTGATGCCGAAGTCACGTCCGGCCAGCGGGAAGATTTCCGCGCAGAGGATCCAAATGATCGGACCGGCGCTCATGGCAAAGCCGACGATGAAGACGACGAGCGCGGCAACGGCGAGGTAACTCATGGTCAGCCCTCCGCCCGCATTGGCACCGATGCCCAGATGGAAGAGGGCACCGAGCGAGAGCATGCCCAGGCCCATGACGACGAAACCGGCGAACATCATCGGTCTGCGTCCGAGCCGGTCGACAAAAGCAATGGCGATGAAGGTGGCCAGCACATTGATCGTGCCGATGAGGACCGTACCCCACATTTGCTCGGCGGTGGTATTAAAGCCGGCTTCCTGGAGGATGCGCGGCGCGTAATACATGATGACATTGATGCCGGTGAATTGCTGGATGACCTGCAATCCGACTCCGAGAAAGACGGCACGGCGGAAGTTGCGATTGTCACGGAAAAGGGGGAAACCCTTCTGTTCGACTTTGAGGCTCGCTTCAATTTCGGCGAATTCGCGTTCCGCCTCTGCATCGCTGTTGGCCAGACGTCGCAGCACTTGGAGCGCTTTGGGGCCGCGTTGCTTGAGGACAAGCCAGCGCGGGCTTTCCGGCAGAAAGAGCATGCCGAGGAACATGAGGAGGGCCGGAACGGCAATGATCCCGAGCATCCAACGCCAAGGCATGGCGAAGTAGGCATGCATGACCATTTGTCCGCGGCCACCGGCCAGGGTGCTGAGTGACTGGCTCATTTCGGCGGCAATCGGTTGGAGATTGGCGTAGGTGGAGAAGAAGGTGTCGCTGAGGAAGGCGAGCACGATGCCGATGGTGATCATCAGCTGGTACATGGAAATAAGCGCTCCGCGCACGTTTCGCGGCGCGATTTCCGAAAGGTACAACGGGGCAACAAACGAGGCCATACCCACCGCGATGCCGAGGAAAAAGCGCGCCGCGATGAGCGCGCCGGCCGAAGGAGCCATGGAGCAGAGGATGGAACCAACAGCGAAGACAAGTGCGCTGATCAGGATGGTTCCGCGGCGACCGAGGCGGAAGGAAAAGAACCCGCTGATGAGCACGCCGAAAACCGCACCCCAGAGCAGGGAGCTGACGATTTTCTCCACCATGCGGTCATCAACGCCGAAATCTTTTTGGATAAATTCGTTGGCCCCGGAGATGACCCCGACATCGAGACCGAAGAGAAGTCCGGCCAACGCGGCGGTGAGGCCGACGAAGTAAACGATCGGTCTGGTTTTTCCGGCAAGCGGAAGGGAGGTGGACGACGAGGATGGCGGGATGGGCGAGGACATAAGGCGAGGGGGGGGTGAGGGCTATGGGTGTTGGGAGGGGTTAAATCCATGTGCCGTCAGGGATGACGGCATTTTTCGGAATGATGACGATGCCATCGCGAATGTAGTAGTTGCCGCCATCGTATTCGGCGGGCTTGCCGTCCGGGCTGATTACCACCCGCTCGCCGATCCGCGCATTTTTGTCGACGATGGCATCGCTGATGGTCGTGTTTCGTCCGATGCCGATAGGAGGTGCACCGGGGGGCGCGGAGGTCTGCGACTCGTAGAAATCCGCCCCCATCATGACCACATTGCGCAGCACGGCGCCGGTCTCGATGATGCTGCGGATCCCCACCACGCAGCGTTCGAGGTTTGCATCGGTGATGATGCATCCGTCGGAGACCACGGCTCGATGGACTGTGGCGCTGTTGATTTTGCTCGCGGGGAGAAAACGCGGACGCGAGTAAATAGCCGCGTCGGGCCGGTAGAAACTGAAGGACGGCTCGACTTCGGAGAGGGCAAGATTGGCTTCGAAAAAAGAACGGATCGTCCCGATGTCCTCCCAGTAGCCTTGGAAGACGTGCGCCTGCACGCGCCGGTCGGAGATGGCAGCAGGGATGATATTTTTGCCGAAGTCATCGTGTTGGTTTTCGAGGCAGCCCGCGAGGACCGAGCGGTTGAAAAGGTAAATACCCATCGAAGCCTGGTAATAATCGCTGCCTGAGGCCAGGCCGAGTTCGGTCAGCAGCGGGCCGGGAATGCGCAGGCTGTCGAGCACGGCAGGGTCGGTCGGTTTCTCGTCGAAGCGAGTGACGCGACGCGCTTCATCGGTCTGCATGATGCCGAATCCCGGCGCGTCCTGCCGGTTGACGGGCAAGGTTGCGATGGTCAGGTCGGCTCCGGAGGCGAGGTGGCTTTCCATCAATTCGCGGAAATCCATCTGGTAAAGTTGGTCACCGCTGAGAACGAGGTAATAGTCCCACGGTTTCTCAAGGAAATAGTTCAAGTTTTGCCGCACCGCATCGGCCGTGCCTTGGTACCAGCCGGCGCCGGTCGGGGTTTGTTGCGCGGCGAGGATTTCGACGAAGCTGCCCGCGCTGAAGATGTCGAACTTGTAGGTGCCGTTGATGTGCTGGTGGAGCGAGGCCGTATTGAACTGGGTGAGTACGTAGATGCTGCGGATGCCCGAGTTGAGGCAATTGCTGATCGGGATGTCGACCAAACGGTATTTGCCGCCGAGGGGAACGGCCGGCTTGGAACGATCTTTGGTCAGGGGAAAAAGTCGCTGGCCTGCGCCACCACCCATGATGATGCCTAGCGTCCGGGCAAGGGCAGCGCCGGTCCGGGGAGCATCTGAGTCGGCCATAATCCACTAATGGGTTCGCGCAAAGCGGATCGGATGTCACGCCGCGATTTGCCGTCCCCCCCTCTTGGGGTGATCCCCGCAGTTGCTACCTGCGGCGCAATGCCCCAGTATAGCAGGTCTCTTATGTGCGGAATTGTCGGTTATGTTGGCCCGGCCGAGGCGGCACCCATCCTTTTGGACGGGTTGCGCCGTTTGGAATACCGCGGCTATGATTCCGCGGGGCTTGCTTTGGGCAACAACGGGGCGCTTGAGATCCGCAAAGCCGTTGGCCGCATCCAGAACCTGGCGCAATTGGTGATCGACGAACCGGTGCACGGCAATCGCGGCATCTCCCATACCCGCTGGGCCACGCACGGCGCCGTGACTGGCGAGAACGCCCACCCGCATACCGACCAGAGCGGACGCATCGTGCTGGTGCACAATGGGGTCATCGAAAATTACCTCAAGCTCCGCGCCGAACTGGAGCGTGAGGGGCACGTTTTTCAATCCGAAACCGACACCGAGGTGCTGGCCCATCTCATCGGCAAATACGCCATCCAACTCGGCGAACCCTCGGCGGATCATCTTGTCGAGGCGGTGCGTCTGGCCCTGCGCGAGGTGCACGGGACATACGGGATTGCGGTGATGCACCGCGATGTCCCGGATCTGCTGATCGGGGCGCGGCGGGGCAGTCCGCTGGTGCTCGGGGTGGGCAAGGGCGAAAACTTTCTGGCGAGCGACCCTTTGGCTTTGGTCAACCACACGCGCGATGTCGTCTATTTGAAGGACTTTGAGATTGTCGTGCTGCGGCCCGACAATTTTCAAATCCAGTCGCTGGCTGGCGACGGCCAGGACTACGAGATCAGCAGGGTTGATTTCGAGGCGGAGGAAGTTTCCAAGGGCGACTATGCGCACTACATGCTCAAGGAAATCTACGAGCAGGCCTCGACGGTGAGGGATGCCATGCGCGGGCGCCTCTCCGCGGAGGAAGCCACGGCCAAGTTGGGCGGACTCAACATGACGCCCGCGCAATTGCGCGAAGTCGAACGTATCGTCCTCATTGGCTGCGGCACGGCCCACCATGCGGCGGTGGTCGGTGAGTATCTGATGGAAAGCCTCGCCTGTCTGCCTACCGAAGTGGAGATCGCCAGCGAGTTCCGTTACCGCAACATGCCGATGGACAAATACACCTTGTCCTTTGTTATCAGCCAGAGTGGCGAGACGGCCGACACCTTGGCGGCGTTGCGCGAGAGCCAGCGCAAAGGGCACCGCACGCTCGGCATTTGCAACAATGTGGCCAGCACCATCGCGCGCGAGAGCGATGGTGGGGTTTATATGCACGCCGGTCCGGAGATCGGGGTAGCCGCGACCAAGTCGTTCACCTCGCAGGTCACCATCCTCACTCTTTTGTCGCTCCTCATGGGCCGCATCCGGAATCTTTCGAGTTCGGATGGTCTCCGCATCATTGAGGAGATGGAAAAGCTGCCGGACAAAGTCGCCCGGGTCCTCGAGATGAACCCGCACCTTCCGGAGATCGCGGCAAAATACGAAAACGCCCACGGCATGCTCTTCATGGGCCGCCAGTTCCAATACCCGGTGGCGATGGAGGCCGCGCTCAAACTCAAAGAGATCAGCTATATGTCCGCCTCGGGCTACCCGAGTGCGGAGCTGAAGCATGGTGTCATCGCGCTGATCAATCCCGACATGCCGTCCGTTTTCATCGCGCCCGACGATGCCCTCTTTGAGAAAAACGCGAGCAACATTCAGGAAGTCCGCGCCCGCAAGGGCCCGGTCATCGGCGTCGGCACCGAGGGACACCGCGAACTGGCGGAGATTACCGACGACACGTTGTGGGTGCCGGCTGCGCCGGATTGGCTCATGCCAGTGCTGACCGTGATTCCCCTCCAACTGCTTTCCTACCACATCGCGGTGAATCGCGGTTGTGACGTCGACAAGCCGCGTAATCTGGCCAAGAGCGTGACGGTGGAGTGATCTCTGCCGCGGGCGGTTTCTCGACAATGGATAAAGCCGCGCGGGCAAAACGCGCGCGCCGCCGACCGGGGCTTCACGCCGCGTCGATGATGCGATTGAACGTGGCGCTCGGGCGCATGGCGGCGGAGGCTTTGGTGTCATCCGGACGGAAATAACCGCCGAGATCGACAGCTTTGCCCTGCACGGCGGCCAACTCGTCCGTGATTTGCTTTTCGTGAGCAGCAAGTTCACCGGCCACCGAGACGAAATATTTCTGCAGCGCGAGGTCATCGGTTTGCCCGGCCAGAGCCTGGGCCCAGAAAAGCGCGAGGTAAAAATGGCTGCCGCGGTTGTCGAGGGTGCCGAGCTTGCGTCCGGGGCTTTTGTTTTCCTCGAGGAATTTCGCCGTGGCGGTGTCGAGGGTGTCGGCGAGGACTTTGGCCTGTTCGTTGCCGGTCACTTCGGCCAGGTGCTCAAAGGAGGCAGCGAGGGCGAAGAATTCGCCAAGCGAATCCCAGCGCAGGTAATTCTCTGCGGTGAATTGTTGGACGTGCTTCGGCGCGGAACCTCCGGCCCCGGTTTCGAAGAGTCCGCCCCCGTTCATCAGCGGGACGATGGACAACATCTTCGCGCTGGTGCCGACTTCGAGGATGGGGAAAAGGTCGGTCAGGTAGTCGCGCAGGACGTTGCCGGTCACCGAAATGGTGTCCTTGCCTTCTGCGATACGTTGGAGGCTGAAGCGGCAGGCTTCGAAGGGTGACAGGATGCGGAGATCGAGTCCGGAAGTGTCCTCCTCCTGCAGATAGGTCTGCACCTTGGCGATGAGCTGTGCATCGTGGGCACGGCGTTGATCCAGCCAGAAGATGGCGGGTGCGCCACTCGCGCGGGCGCGTTTGACTGCCAACTTGACCCAATCGCGGACCGCAGGGTCCTTCGTTTGGCACGCGCGCCAGACATCACCGGCCTCCACCTTGTGTTCGGTGAGGATGCTTCCCGCCGCATCGGTCACGCGGATGGTGCCATCGCCGGGGATTTCGAAGGTCTTGTCGTGCGAACCGTATTCTTCCGCCTTCTGCGCCATGAGCCCGACATTGGGCACGGAACCCATCTTGACCGGATCGAGCGCGCCATTGGTGCGGCAGAAATCGATGACGGCTTGGTAAACCGGGGCATAAGCGCTGTCCGGAATGACGGCCAGGGTGTCCTGCGTCTCGCCTCTGGCATTCCACATCTTGCCGCCTTCGCGGATCATGGCCGGCATCGACGCATCGACGATCACATCGCTGGGCACGTGCAGGTTGGTGATGCCTTTGTCCGAATTGACCATGGCCAGGGCGGGTCGGGCGGCGAGCGCCGCAGCCAAAGCGGCCTCGAGCCCCACTTTTTCCGCGGCGGGCAGCTGTCCCATTTTGGCCACGAGGTCACCGAGTCCGTGGTTGAAATCGACGCCGAGCGCTTCCAGCGTTGCGTTGTGCTGGCGGATGAAGTCGGCGAGAAAAACCTTCACCGCATGGCCGAAGAGCACGGGGTCGGAGACCTTCATCATGGTGGCCTTGAGATGGAGCGAGAAAAGCAGGCCGAGTTCGGCTGCGGTGGTGATTTGTTTTTCGAGAAATGCGACCAGAGCTTTGGTGCTCATGAAGGTCGCGTCGAAAACCTCTCCAGTCTCCAGCTTGATCCCCTTCTTCAGAACGACCGGAGGTCCTCCGGAGGCGGGGAGGAATTCGATGGTCGCCGTGGTGGCCGAGGGGACCGTGACGGATTGCTCATGCGAAAAGAAGTCGTTTGCCTCCATGGTGGCCACGCGGGTTTTAGAATCCGGCGACCATGCCCCCATCTTGTGCGGATGCTTGCGGGCATAGTCTTTGACCGCTTTGGGGGCCCGGCGGTCGGAGTTTCCTTCACGCAGGACGGGATTGACTGCGCTGCCCTTTAATTTGTCATACCGCGTCTTGGCCTCTTCCTCCGCGCCGGTGGCGGGTGTTTCGGGGTAATCGGGGAGGGCGAACCCCTGTGACTGCAGCTCGGTGATCGCTGCTTTGAGCTGGGGCACCGAGGCGCTAATGTTGGGAAGTTTGATGATGTTGGCGCCGGGCTGAAGGGTCAGAGCGCCGAGCTCGGCCAAGGCATCGGCCGTCTTTTGTCCGGCCGGCAGAAGGTCGGCAAAGGACGCAAGGATGCGTCCCGCCAAAGAAATGTCGCGAAGTTCGACCCCGATCCCTGCCGGTTTGGTGAAGGCGGCAATGACCGGGAGGAAGGAGTAAGTGGCGAGCAGCGGGGCTTCGTCCGTCTTGGTGTAAATGATGGTGGGCTTGGTCGGCATAAAATGTCCGCCATTAAAGCGCGCTGCGCGGCGGGGTCAAAGCAAAGGACGGATTTTCAGACGGCGGTGGGATCCAAGCGGCGGAGGTAGCCGACGGAATAGATGCCGGTGGCGTGGCCGTCGGCCCATTTGGGCTTCCAGCCGTAGCCGCCGACCATTTCGTAAGAATCCAACTCGAAGCTGGCCGGGGTGTGCTTAACCTCGGGCTTGTCGCCCCGGCCAAGGACGTCGGGTTCGCCGCAGCAGACGGCGCAGGGGCAGGCTTTGCGCACGTCTTCCCACGCGAGATAAGTTTCGTGCCCGTCGCTCCACGCGATGGCCAATTCGCGGCCGATGGTTTGCAAGGTGGTGATCTGCGGGGTCATGGGGAAAGGGGGATGGAAGAATGGAGAATGATGAAGTTTGGGTAGGTAGCGTGCCGGGGAGTTTTTCTTTCTTCGCTCATTATTCGGCATTGGCTTGGACTTGGGGTCGTTGGCCGAAGATGGACGAGCCGATCCGGACGAGGGTGGCGCCTTCCTCGATGGCGGGCTCGAAGTCTCCGCTCATTCCCATGGAAAGTTCGGGCAGGGCGGCACCGTGGCCGGACTGCAATTCGTCGCGCAATTCGCGCAGAGCCCGGAAGACGGGCCGGGCCGCCTCGGGGTTCTCGCTGTAGGGCGCCATGGTCATGAGCCCGCGGATGCGGAGGTGCGGCAGGGCGGCCAGCCCGGGGAAGGCCTCGCGAAGCTGGGCCGGGGTGAAACCGTGCTTCGTCTCCTCGCCGGAAACGTTGACCTCGAGGAGCCCGTCGACTTTTCGTCCGGTTTCACCGGCAATACGGTCGATCGCTCCGGCCAGTGCCTGGCTGTCGATGCTGTGGAAAAAAGAAAAGAGGGAGAGAGCTTGGCGGACTTTGTTTTTTTGCAGGTGGCCGAGGAGGTGCCATTCGAGTCCTGGAGGGCAGGCCGGGATTTTTTCCCGGGCTTCCTGCACGCGGTTCTCGCCGAAGATTCGTTGGCCGGTGGCGGCGGCGGTCTCGACGGCCTCGGCGGGGTGCGTTTTGGAGACCGCGACGAGGCGGACGCTGTCCGGTTCGCGTCCGGCGCGCCGGGCGGCGGTGGCGATCTCCTTCCGGGCGCGGGCGAGGCGGGCGGTAATGTCGGTCATTAGATTTGCTTATGCAGCGACCGCAGGCCATAAGATTGTCTCATAGTCCCGTGCAGCTTCTACCTTTCAAAGTATTCCGCGATCTGGCCGAAACCGCCAGTTTTTCGCAGGCCGCGCAGCTCAACGGCATCACGCAAAGCGCGGTGAGCCAGCAGGTCAAGGCGTTGGAGAAGCGCCATGCGGTCCGGCTGATTGAGCGCGGCAAAAAAAGTTTTTCCCTCACCGCCGAGGGGGTGGTTTTTTTGGGGGCTTCGCGCGAAATCCTTGCGGTGGTCGACGGTTTGGAAACGCGACTGCGCGAATTGAGCGAGGTGATTGCCGGCGACTTGCCGCTGGCCGCGGTGCTCAGTGTCGGACTGCACGAGTTGCCTCCTTTCACCCGCCAATTCACGCGTCTCTATCCGCAGGTGAAAATCCGGACCGATTATCTCCGCTCCGCCGAGGTTTATGCGGCGGTGCTTTCCGGTCGGGCCGAGGCGGGGTTGGTGGCCTTCCCTGCACCCCGGCGCGGTTTGGAGTCCGAGGTTTTGTGGCGTGACCGCATGGTGATGGTTTGCGCCCCCTCGCACCGGTTGGCGCGGCGGGCGCGGGTGCCTTTGAGCGAATTGGCCGCGGAAAAATTCATCGCCTTCGCGGCCGATCTCCCGACGCGCAAAGCGCTCGACCGGGCCTTGCGTGCGGCGGGCGTGACCGTGCGCCCCGAGCGGGAGTTCGACAACATTGAGACGGTCAAGCGCACGGTCGAGATCGAGGGCGCGGTTTCCATCCTGCCCGAGGCGGCCTTGGCCAACGAGCGGCGCGCGGGCTCGCTCATTCCGGTGGAAATCGCCTCGCCGGATATGTGGCGCCCGGTCGGTGTGGTCATGAAGCGAAACCGCGCCGGCTCGCCGGCCCTGCGGCGGTTTCTCGAACTTTTGCGCGGTGCGTCCTTCCGTCCCAAGCTTGCCAAGTAGCGCCTTCTGGCGGATTAGTGCAGTTTATGGTAATTGACAGATTCTGCATGAGATTCACCGCGCCCCTTGCTGTTGCTGCCGGATTGTCGTTTGCCGCCTGCGCGCAGGACCGACCTGCTTCCGCCCGACACGAGCCCTCGATCAGCATCACTGCGGCCGCACCGGCCTCGACGGCACCCCGCCAGCGCCGTTCCCCGGCCAGCTACAATGCGGTCGCCACCTCGCGTCCGTTCGTCGCGTTGACCTTTGATGACGGGCCCCACCCGGTATTGACCCCGCAACTACTCGACATCCTCCGCAACGAGGGCGTGCGTGCCACTTTTTACGTCATCGGCCGCAACGTGCAGACTTACCCGGAGATCGCTCGACGCATCGTGGCCGAGGGCCACGAGATTGCGAACCATACGTGGAGTCATCCGACCCTGACGGCCATAAGTGCCGCGCGCCTCGACAAAGAAATGACCAGCACAACGGAGATCATCCAACGCGTGACCGGCCGCCGCCCGACCAACATGCGTCCGCCCTATGGCGCGGTGAACGAGCGTGTGCGCCAAAGCATGTTCAACGACCACGGGCTTGATGTCATCATGTGGTCGGTCGATCCGCTCGATTGGCGTCGTCCCGGCGCGGAGGTGGTCCGCCAGCGGTTGGTCGACGGGGCCAAGCCGGGAGGAATCCTGCTGGCCCACGACATTCATCCCGGAACGATCGAGGCCATGCCCGGGACGATCCGTGATCTCAAAGCCAAGGGCTTCGGTTTTGCCACGGTGAGCCAATTGCTTGCCCTGCAAGACTCCCCCGCGGCACCTCCTGCGCCGGCCGGGCAGGAGCAGGCGGCGGTGATCCGCTCAGAGTAGCCATGCCGCGCCGGCGGCACAGGCCGTGGTGGCCCCGAGGACAAAGACAACCGTCCGTCGCATGGAGGGTCCACCCAGCGCCACGGCCATGCCGGCCTTGAGCAGGGAATTGGCCCCCGCCGCGACAAGCAGCGCGCGCACGGCTTGCTCCGCGGTGACGCTGCCGCTCTTTTGCATTTGCGCCAGGGAAAGCGAGATCGCATCGAGGTCGGTCAGGCCGGAGAAAAAGCTGGCGGCGTAAAGTCCGGCCCCGCCGAAACCGGCCTGCGCCCATCGCACAAGGAGAACGACGAGCGCGTAGAGGATGGCGAATTGGAGGGCCATGCGCAGACTGAGCGGGTTGCGAACCTCGGAAGGGGGAGCGGGAACCGACCCTGACGGCCGGAGAAAGTGCCGCCAACTCCATGCGGCAAAAAGGAGGCCTGGCAGAGCCGTGAGTATCAGCCCGGGGGAGGCTCGTGCCAGGAGCGACGGGCTGACCGCTCCGACCAGCACCGCGACACGGCCGAGCATCACGGTGCAGGCCAGAACCACGGCCAGAGCGCAGACGCGCCCGGTCTCGGGCCATGCCCGGCTTTGACGGCTCATGGCCAAGGTGGTGGCCGTGCTCGAGGCGAGACCGCCGAGGAGTCCGGTCATGGCGATCCCCCGGTCCTCCCCGAAGATGCGCACCGCGACATAGCCGGCAAAGCCGAGGCCCGAAACAAGTACGACCATGAGCCAGATTTTGAAAGGATTGAAGGCGCCGTAGGGTCCGTAAGGATGGTCCGGCACGAGGGGCAAGACGATGCCGGTGACCGCGGCAAACTGCAGTGCCTGATAGACGTCGGCGCGGGAGAATTTTCGGGAGAGCCTGTGCACCCACTCTTTGGAGGCGAGAAGGACCACCATGGTGACGGTGATGACCACGGCCGCCTTGCTTTGGCCGTGCCAGACGAGGCCGCCCAGCAAGTAGGTGGCCAATCCCACGGCCCCGGTGGTCAGGCCGATGTCACGATCGTGGGCGGCCCGCCGGTAAAGAAATAGGGCGAGAAAGACATTCATGCCTGCGAAGCCGGCGAGGAAAAACCCTGCTTGGTGCTGCTCTGCGAACCAGGCACAAAGCGTGCCGAGGGCCGCCCAGAGAGCGAAGGTGCGCGCCCCGGCGAGTGTGTCGGAGGCGGGATTTTCGCGCTGGCCGCTCCATTGGCGCTCAAGGCCGAGGAGGGCGCCGAGCGAGGCGCTTACGAGAAGGGCCTTGAGCAGATCAGGCATGGCTCCAATTTAAGCTCCCAGCCCGCCGGAACTCAAACGCCCGCATCGACCGGCAGACGCGCGCGGCGCGGGGGGCGTGAGGGCAGCCGAGGCGCTTCCACCGGTTTGTTTCCCCCGTCGTCACCGCCCTCCCTCTCATGCGGGTCGAAAAAATGGTCCCAGGCGACGAAGATGGATTTGGAGTGGCGGGCGAAGAGGAGATTGAAAACCACCACTGGGACGACCACCGCGGCGATCAGGGTCCACACCGGCCAGTCGAAGAACCATTCGAACGAGGCATAGAGGACCAATCCGAAGAGGGCGGCGATGCCGTAGTTGATCGCCCAGATGGAGAGCAGGAAATAACCCGGTTCACGGTCGTAGGCATAGCCGCAGCGCGGACAGCCATCGAGCGGAGTAAACCAATCGCGGAGGGTGCGCGTGCGGGCCACGCTGGGAAACATCGGGCTTTGGCCGCAGACGGGGCACTGCAGTACCATGGCATGCCGCAGATACGAACCCGCTTTCGTCCAATCCGACTTGCCCTTCATGGCCCATTGCATACGCCCCAACCGGACGAAGGTCAAAGGACTTGCAGAACAAAAGAAGGCGTTGCGGCGCGAATGACGCGCGGCGTTGTTCAGTGCTTCAGTCCGGCAACAAAGACGGCCATGCGCTGCAGGGCGATTTTGATTTGCTCCAAGGAAGTCGCGTAGCTGCAGCGGACGAAGCCCTCGCCGTCCGCCCCGAACGCCGTGCCGGGCACCACGGCGACCTTGTGCTCCTCGAGCAGACGGAGGGAAAATTCCCGGCTGGTCAGACCCGTGGAGCGGATGTCGGCGAAGACATAAAATGCGCCGCGCGGAGTCGGGCAGGGGATGCCCATTTCGTTGAACGCGGAGACAATGTAGTTGCGCCGGAGTCCGTATTTCTCGCGCATGTGGGCGACGGCGGCATCGCCGTGCTCGAGCGCCTCGATCGCCGCATATTGGGTCATGGTGGGCGCGCAAAGGATGGCGTATTGATGGATTTTCATCATCGCCTCGATGAGCGGCGCTGGCGCGCAGGCGTAGCCGATGCGGAACCCGGTCATGGCCCAGCCTTTAGAAAGTCCATGCAGGAATACGGTCCGCTCGCGCATCCCGGGCAGCGCGGCGATCGACACATGCTCCGCACCATCGTAGGTCAGTTCAGCGTAAATTTCGTCCGAGAGGACGATGAGGTCATGCTTCTGGCAGAGGGCGGCGATCGGCTCAAGTGCTTCACGCGGCATGGTCGCGCCGGTCGGGTTGGTCGGGAAATTGAGCAGGAGCACTTTGGTTTTCGACGTGATGCGCTTGGCCATTTCGTCGGCACGGAGTTGAAAGTTGTCCTTCCCGTGCACTGGAATGGAGACCGCTTTGCCGTGGGCTAGGGTGATGCTTGGGCCGTAGCTCACGTAGCAGGGTTCATGGAAGAGGACCTCGTCTCCGGGGTTGATCAGTGCGCGCAGGGCTATGTCGATCGCCTCGGAGACACCCACCGAAACAAGCACTTCGGAGGGCGCGTGGTAGTCGACGTGGAATTGACGCGAGACATAGCCGGCGATGGCTTCGCGGAGTTTGGGCAGGCCGAGGTTCGAGGTGTAACCGGTGCGACCTTTCTCCAGCGAGAAGAGGGCCGCCTCGCGGATGTGCCAAGGGGTGACAAAGTCCGGTTCGCCGATGCCGAGCGAGATGACATCGTGCATCGACTGCACGATTTCGAAGAAGTCGCGGATCCCCGAGCGGGGGATGTCGCGCACGTGCGCGGCAATTTTGTCTTCCATGGCCGGCAGACTTTACGGGCTGACCGGCAAGCGGTCTTCCGGCAGGTCGGAGGTGAAGAGTGCGCCGTTTTCCTTATAGGTCTTCAGACGGAAGTGCGTTGCCGTGGAAATAACCGACTCGATGGTGCTGAGTTTTTCCGAGACGAAGCTGGCCACTTCGCGCAGGCTGCCGCCCTCCACGACCACGAGGAGGTCGTAACCGCCGCTGATCAGGTAGCAGCTGACGACCTGGTCGAACTTGGCAATGCGGTGGGCGATGCGATCGAAACCACCGCCGCGCTCCGGCGTAATGCGTACCTCGATGAAGGCGGTGACCGTGTTCTTGTCCAACCGCTCGCGGTCGACAATGGCCTGGTAGCCGCGGATGACCCCCTCCTTTTCGAGGGCGGCGATGCGGGCGTTGGTCTCTTCGACCGAAAGATTGAGCAGGCGCGCGAGTTCCTCGCGGGACGTGTTGGCGTCCTGTTGCAAGAGGCGGAGGAGGGTTTCCATAAAATCGCGTTAA
Source organism: Chthoniobacter flavus (assembly GCA_945871065.1). Taxonomy (GTDB): domain Bacteria; phylum Verrucomicrobiota; class Verrucomicrobiia; order Chthoniobacterales; family JACTMZ01; genus JACTMZ01. Next base: position 17,196 of record CAMBUL010000006.1, read on the forward strand.
TTATGGTGGCCGCGAGGTTCCGTGGCAAGAGGCGGGGCTTGCCAAGAAGGCCGGAAGGCCGATATTTTGGCCTATCCGCGCCGACGTAGCTCAGTTGGTAGAGCAGCTGATTCGTAATCAGCAGGTCACGGGTTCGAGTCCCGTCGTCGGCTCCACTACTCTTGCTCGCTGCGGCGGAACTTGCTGCTCAGCCAGAGGCTGATGATGAAGATGGCGAGGAGAAGGACTCCAAGGGCGGCGCCGAAGGGTTGGTTGCGGGCTCGGGTGAATTGGTTCTGGATGACCTCGCCGATGGTGGGATTGGCCCCGCCGCCCATCAGGTTGGTGATGGCGAACATGGCGATGGCGGGAACGAAGACGAGGAGGATGCCGGCGGCAATACCGGGCTGGGTGAGGGGAAGGACGACCTTGCTGAAGACGCGGGCCGGGCGGGCCCCGAGGTCATAGGCGGCTTCGATCAGCGAACCGTCGAGCTTTTCCACGCTGGTGTAAATGGGGAGAATCATGAAAGGGAGAAAGTTGTAAACCAGCCCGAGAATGACCGCGAAGGGCGTGTACATGAATCCGATGGGCGCGCTGGTGATCTGGAGGGTCATGAGCAGGGCGTTGAGCAGACCGTCCTGTGACAGGATGGAGATCCACGCGTAGGTGCGGATAAGAAAACTGGTCCAGAAGGGGATCATGACCAGCATGATGAGAAGCCCGCGGACGCGCTCGCTGGAGCGTCCGATGAAATAGGCGACAGGGTAGCCGAGCACCAGACAGATGGCGGTGGTGAGGAAGGCATACCAAACGGAGATGCCGAGGATTTTCAGCCATTTCCAATCGAAGGCGCGGGTGTAATTTTCGAAGGTGAAGGAATAGACGATGCGGCCGAGACCATCCCGCTCGCAGAAGCTGATGACCAAAAGCATCAGCGTCGGGACAATGACGAAAAGGGCCAACCATCCGAGCATGGGGGTGACGGCGAACCAAGGCCCGAGTCCGGCCCGTCGCTGGGGCGACGGGCCGGCGGCCAAAGCTGCTGCTGCGGCGGCAACGGCCATTGGGACGTTACTGAGCCTTGAGGGTGGTGATGAGTTCGTCGACTTTGGAGGCCTGCTCGCCGAGGTCGGTGAAGAGTTGGGCCGAAGTGACGTCGAAGCCCGGCGGATAGCTGGCCGGGTTGTTGAGTTGCTCGGGGCTGAGCAGGGCGCGGGCCTCGAGGTTCGGGTTGTAGTAGGGGAATTCGTCGGAAATCATTTTGCTGATATCCGGGCGAAGGATGAAGTTGATGAAGGCCTCGGCTTTGTCCTTGTTCTGCGAGGTCTTGGGAATGGCGAGGTTGTCGACGAACATGTGAACGCCTTCCACCGGCATGACCCATTGGAATTTGGGGTTTTCCGCGAAGAGCAGGGCCCCTTCGCCGCTCCAGACGATGCCAATGTCGGTATCACCGTTGCTCATGGCGGTCTTCGGGCTGTCGGAGTCGAAGACTTTCACTTTGCCGAGCCAGTCTTTGAGAAGCGGGGTGATGGTGGCGAGGTTTTCGTCGCTCACGTTGTTGATCGGAATGCCGGCCGTAGCCAGGCCCCAGCTGACGGTTTCGCGGGCGTCGTCAAGGATGACGATGCGGCCGGCATGCTCGTCGGTGAAGACGTCCTTGTAGCCGACGACCGGGCCGGCAACAACCTCGGCATTGTAAACCACGCCGACGAAGCCGGCCAACCATGGGACGGAGAACTTGTTGTTCGGATCAAACGACATGTTGCGGAACTCGGGGGCGAGATTCTTCAGGTTGGGGATCTTCGCCTGGTCGAGCTCCTGCAGCAGATTCTCTTTGATCATGGCCTGCACGGTGTATTCACTCGGCTGGATGAGGTCATAGGCCCCTCCTCCGGCGAGGAGTTTGGCCAGCATTTCCTCGTTGGAAGAATAATTCTCCACCGAGACTTTGATACCGGTTTCCTTCGTGAATTTGTCGATCACGGCCTGTGGCACGTATTCGCTCCAGGAGAACAGTTTGAGGGTTTCGTCTTTTTTCCCGCAACCGGCGAGGAGCATGGCTCCGGCGCAAGCCGCGGCGATCAGTTTGGTTTTGTGTTTTGTCATATGGTTTTCTTACGGGTGAATACTTGGCTGGCGATCACGAGGACCGCAGTAGCGGCGATAAACAGCGTGCTGAGGGCGTTGAGTTGCGGATTGAGGCCCACGCGGACCATGCCGTAAACCTTGAGCGGCAAGGTTTGGGAGTCGGCTCCGCTGGTGAAGATGGTGACGATGTATTCGTCGAACGAGAGGGTGAAGGACATGAGGGCCCCTGCCACGATGGCGGGCAAGAGATAGGGGATGATGACGAGCCAAAAGGCTTTGAGCGGGGTGGCGCCGAGGTCCATCGCGGCTTCCTCCAGCGAGGGATCGATGCCTTGCAGTCGCGCCTGCACGCCCACGAGCACAAAGGGGAAGCAGAAGGTGGTGTGGGCGATGATCAAGGTGGTGTAGCCGAGGGGGATGCCCAGCGAGACGAAAAGTACCAGGAGGCTGACGCCCATGAGGACTTCGGGCATGACCATGGGGATGAAAATGAGAAGGCCGAGGGTCTGCTGGGCGGGAAAGCGGTAGCGGTAGAGAAGCCAGGCGGCCGAAGTGCCGATGACCACGGAGAGCGCGGTGGTGGTGGTGGCGACAATGAGGCTGTTTTGGAAGGCCCGCAGCAGGACTTCATTGCCGAAGAGCATTCCGTACCACTTGGTGGTGAAGCCCGCCCAGTAGAGGTTGAGTTTCGAGTCGTTGAACGAATAAACAACAAGGAGAACGATGGGGAGATAAAGGAAGGCAAAGACGGCAATCGTCCAGCCGCCGAAGAAGGCGCGCTGCACGGCTGGTCCCTGGGGCAGCCACCAACGCCGCCCGGGGGGCACCAAAGAGGGTGCATCCGTCATCGCCACGCCCCTTCAATGCGCACGGCGCGCATTGCTGGCCAGCATAAAATTCCTCATTCTCCGCCGGTCAGTGCGCGGCAGGCGCGCACCGTGTTGGCCATGAGCATGGCGATGGTCATCGGCCCGACGCCGCCGGGCACGGGGGTGATGGCGCGGCACTTCGGGGCCACCGCGTCGAAATCCACGTCGCCGACCAGACGGTAACCGCGGGGATCGGCCGGATCTTCGACCCGGTTGATCCCCACATCGATGACCACGGCGCCGTCGCGGACGTGCTCCGCACCGAGGAATTTCGGGCGGCCGAGGGCGGCGACCAGGATATCCGCCTCGCGGCAAACCGCGGCGAGGTCCGCGGTGCGCGAGTGGGCTACGGTGACCGTAGCGTCCGTGCCCTTGGCCAGCAGCAGCATGGCCATGGGTTTGCCCACGATGAGGCTGCGCCCGACCACCACGGCGCGGGCTCCGCGCGTCGGGATGTCGTAGGCGCGGAGCAATTCGAGGCAGCCGAGCGGTGTGCAGGGGACGAGGGCGGAAGGATCTTCCATGGCCAGGGCGGCAACATTGAGCGGATGGAATCCGTCGACGTCCTTGCGCGGGTCGATCGCCCGGACCACAGCCGCCTCGTCGATGTGCCGCGGGGGCGGGGACTGCACGAGGATGCCGTGGATTGCCGGATCGGCGTTGAGACCGGCGATGAGGCGGAGCAGCTCTTCCTGCGTGGTGGAGGCGGGGAGTTCGAGTTTGCGCGAATACATGCCAAGCTCGCGGCAGGTCTTGTCCTTGCTGCGGACATAGGCCCGCGAGGCGGGATGGTCGCCGAGGAGGACCACGGCGAGACCCGGCGTGATGCCCCGGGCTCGCAGCCGGGCAATTTCGTCCGCCGTCGCGGCATGACAGCGGGCGGCAATGGCTTTTCCGTCGATAAGGGTTGTCACAGTTCCTCAGTTAATCGGCTCCGGCCCGCAAAACCGATTCGATTTTCCGGTGTTCGGCCAAAAATGCGGCCTCGTCTTCGGTCGCGGGCACGGACAAGAGCGGACCGAGAGTGACATCGACCCGGGAGAAGGGTTTGGGGATGGCGAAGCGGTCCCACGTGCGCAGCCGCCAGGCGCTCCGGAAAGCGGCGTGGCAGGGGAGAACGGGAAGCTGTGCCTTTTGCGCGAGGTAAGTCAGGCCGGGGCCGAGTTCGTAGCAGGGTCCGCGCGGACCATCGGGGGTGATGGCGATGTCGTATCCCGCGGCCACGCGTTCAAGCAGTTCGCGCATGGCGAGAGCGCCGCGCCGGGAACTCGAGCCGCGCACGGACCCCATGCCGAGGTGCCCGGCGACCAAGCCGAGCCACGTGCCGTCCTTGCTCGGGCTGGTCAGGACGAGAACGCCGCGGCGGCCGGCTGGATAACACCTGAGAAATGCGGCGGTGATGGCGAGGATGCGATTGTGCCAGAAGGCGCAGATGACCGGCGTGGCGGGTGGCGAAGCGAGGAAGCCATGCGGGTCGTGTATGCGGATCCGAAGGGTGGCGAAGAGAATCCGCAGCAAGGCGGCGCCTCCCGCGGCGGCAGCACGTTGGGTGGCGGGAGGACGGTCTGGGTGCGCGGACACGGATGCGGAGATTGGCAAAGCGCCGCGGCTGCGCCAAGCGTCCAGTCGGGCGTTGATTTCCCCTGCCGTCCGGGGATACTGAGGTCCCGCCCATGGAAGCCCCTGAGAAGAATTCCCTGCTCGACCGTCTGATCGACAAGTTCAACAACTCGCGTTTCTTCACGATCTCGTTCGTGCTGCATGCGCTCCTGATTGTCATCTTCGGCGGGACGGTTCTTTTTGAAGCCATGCAGGAGCCGCCCGATTTCGAGGGTGGGGAGGGTGGATTTCTGGCCGTCGGCGAAGAGGTGGCGGCCCCTCCCACTGCGGCTCAGACGCAGCCGCAGGAGACCACCTTCACGGTGAGTACACCCACGGTGCAAAACACGACGGTGGCGGCCATCACCACCACGGGGCAGAACCCGCTGAACTTTTCCATGGATGCGATCATCACGCCGTCTGCCATGGTCAAGCCGACCACGACGACCGCAGCGGCGGCCGCGCCGGCTTCCGTGGCGGGTGTCGCCGGCATGAGTGCGGCGGCGGCCGGACAAATCCGCGAGTTCACCGGCGGATGGGGCAAGGGTACGGGGAGCGGCACTGGGACGCGTCAGCGGGAGTTCGACTTCACCGCTTTCATCGCCAAATACGGCGGCGGCAACTGGGATTCCGTTTTCCGTATGGCCGGTGGCATTCCCCAGGGCGCGCTGCCCAATCTGCTCGAGTTCATGAGCAAGGAGTCGCGCGACAAGATCAAGACCAACTACAAAATGGTGGAACCGGTGCCGCTGGACAGCGACCGTATCTTCGCGGCCAAACCGCCCTTCATTTTCTTCACCGGGTCGCGCGATTTTGTGCTCAGCGAGAAGGAGGTGGCGAACTTGCAAAAATATGTCCGCTTGGGCGGGGCCATCTGGGGCGACAGCTCTGTGCCCGGCCGCGGTTCGCGTTTTGATCTTGCCTTCCGGCGGGAGATGAAACGGGTCATGCCGGACAAGGACAAAGATTTCGAGGCCCTCTCGCCGAACGATTCCATGTTCCGCCGAGCGCCATACTTTCCCGAGGTGAAACAGCAGCCGCCGGGCCTGAATTATTATGACGAGCCGGTTTACGTGATGCGTTACTTCGGCGAGATTGCCATCATTTACACGGCGAACGACTACGGCGACATGTGGCAGTTCGGCATCAAGCAAAAGGGGCCGCGCGAATGGGAAATCAACAACGACCGCAACGAGCGGGGGGAACGTGTCGCCTTGGACTGGGGCCTCTACATCAACAGCGGGCTCTACATCCATAATGTCGACCCCCGCCCCCCCATCGAGAGCATCCTCGATACCTACAAATTCGGCACCAATATAGTGATCCACCTGCTGACGCGATGGGAAGACAAGTTGCGCAGCGCGCCGCGGCTGTAAGGTTGGCGGACGGCTGAAAGGTTCCGGCTTACGTCCCGAAGATGCGGTCGCCCGCGTCGCCCAAGCCGGGGGTGATGTAGCCACGCTCGTCGAGCGCATCGTCCAGTGCGGCTCCGTAGATGGTCATGTCCGGGTGCGCAGCCCGCAGGCGTTCGACCCCTTGGCGGGAAGCGACGATGCAAGCGCAGGTCATTTTTGGGATCCCTTCTTTTTTGAGGCGGTCGGCCGCCGCAGCAAGGCTGTTGCCGGTGGCCAGCATCGGGTCGAGGAGCAGGACATGGGCATTGCCGGCGCCGGGGGGAAGGCGGAAGTAATAGCTGACTGGCTCAAGGGTTTCCTCGTTGCGGAACATGCCGATGTGTCCGACGGCGGCTGAAGGGAACATGCGCAGGACGCCGTCGGACATGGCGAGGCCGGCTCGCAAGACGGGGACGAGGACCAGTGGTCGTGCGGCGCGGAAGCCGGGCGCGGGCCCGAGTGGGGTCTGCACGGTGACCGGTTGCGTTTCGAAATCACGCAGTGCTTCGTAGGCCACAAGCTGGGAGAGTTCCTGGAGCAGGCGCCGGAATTCGGGCGGTGGCGTGGCCTTGTCGCGAAGGGCGGAAACCTTGAGGTCGGCCAGGGGGTGGCGCACCAGGTGGAATCCGGGGAGAGGCTGATCGGTCATGCCGACCCACTATGGCGGTCTTCGCCCTGCACGGTCAATGCGCGTCAGGGTTGGCCCCACCGGATCGGCCTGCTAGTGTCCTTCGCTCCATGAAAATCCGCCGCGCCCTTCTTTCCGTCACCGACAAAACCGGCCTGGTCGAATTCGCCCGCGGCCTGGCCGCCGCCGGAGTGGAAATGCTTTCGACCGGTGGAACCGCCGCAGCTCTGCGCGGGGCGGGCCTGGAGGTGAAGGATGTCGCCGAGCATACCGGTTTTCCGGAAATGCTCGACGGCCGGGTCAAAACCCTGCACCCCGTGATCCATGGCGGGTTGCTCTTCCGCCGCGATCTTCCGGCCCACGAGGCACAGGCGGCGGCGCATGGCATCGCGCCGATCGATCTGGTGGTGGTCAACCTCTACGCCTTTGCAAAGACCGTCGCCCGCGACGGTGTGACGCGCGAGGAGGCGATCGAGAACATCGACATCGGCGGCCCTTCCATGCTGCGCAGCGCAGCGAAGAATCACGCGGCGGTCACGGTAGTGTGCGATCCGGGCGACTATGCGGAAGTCCTGCGCGAGATGAAGGCCAGCGGCGGGGCGACGTCGTCCGGCTTGCGGGCGCGCCTCGCGGCCAGAGTGTTCGACCTTACCGCGCGTTACGACCGGGCCATTGCCGATTATCTGGGTGGCCCATCTCCCCGCGGTTCGTCCTTCTCCTGCGCGATCCCGCTCACGGCGAGCCTCCGCTACGGTGAAAACCCGCACCAAAAAGCCGAACTCTACGGCAGGTTTTCCGACCATCTCGAGCAACTGCACGGCAAGGAACTTTCCTACAACAACATCCTCGATATCACGGCCGCCGTGGATCTCATCGCGGAATTCACCGAGCCGACGGTGGCCATCCTCAAACACACCAACCCGTGCGGGGTGGGGAGCGGCGGGGATCTTCTCGCCGCTTGGGACAAGGCCTTCGCGACCGATCGTCAGGCGCCGTTTGGCGGGATCATCATTGCCAACCGGCCGATGACCGAGGCGTTGGCCGGCGCGATTGCCGGCATCTTCAGCGAGGTCATCATCGCGCCGGATTTTCCGCCCGCCGCGCTGGACATCCTGCAAAAAAAGAAAAACCTGCGCCTGATGAAACTCCGGAGCTTGCCGGAGGTGGCCTCGCGCGACGTGCGTTCGGTCGTAGGTGGTCTCCTCGTGCAGGACCACGACGCGAGGGGTGAGGAGTTGGCCGGGAGCAAGTTGGCCACTCGTCGCGCCCCCACGCCGGAGGAACAGCGGGCCATGGACTTCGGATGGAAGGTGGTCAAACACGTCAAATCCAACGCCATTGTCTTTGCCGGTCCGGACCGGACGCTCGGGATCGGCGCCGGCCAGATGTCGCGGGTTGATTCGGTGCGCATCGCGGTGTGGAAAGCGGGTGAAGCGGGCTTGTCCTTGGCGGGCAGTGTGGTGGCCAGCGACGCTTTTTTCCCGTTTCCCGACGGACTGATTGCCGCCGCTGCAGCGGGCGCGACGGCGGCCGTGCAACCGGGCGGTTCGGTGCGCGATGAAGAGGTGGTCCGGGCGGCCGACGAGCGCGGCCTGGCCATGGTTCTGACCGGGAAACGCCACTTCCGGCATTAATTCCTCCGCATCCTGCCATGGCTTGGCTTAGATTGCGCGGGTGACCTACCAAGTCTTCGCCCGCAAATACCGCCCCCAGCTGTTCGAGGAAGTCCTTGGCCAGGACACCGTGGTGCGCACCCTGCGCAATGCGATCAAGAGCGGACGCTTGGCCCATGCTTACCTCTTTGTCGGTCCGCGCGGGGTGGGCAAGACTTCGACCGCGCGCATTTTTGCCAAGGCGCTTAATTGCGTGAAGGGGCCGACCGAGACGCCCTGCGGCCAATGTGACCCGTGCCGTGAAATCACGGCCGGCAACAGCCTCGATGTTCTCGAGATCGACGGGGCCAGCAACAACGGCGTCGAGCAGGTGCGCGAGTTGCGCGAGAATGTCCGCTTCCTGCCCACGCGCGGCCAGTTCCGTATCTACCTGATCGACGAGGTGCACATGCTGAGCGGACCGGCCTTCAACGCCCTGCTGAAAACCCTCGAAGAGCCACCGCCGCACGTGAAATTCCTCTTCGCCACGACCGAGGCGCACAAGTTGCCCGCCACCATCATCAGCCGTTGCCAGCGTTTCGACCTCCAGCCGATCCGCGACGAGGTGGCGGCGAAGCATTTACTGGCCATCGCCAAGCAGGAGAAGGTGACGCTCGATCCCGCGGCCGCGGAGGTCATTGCCCGCGCTTCCGAGGGCGGCATGCGGGACGCGGAGTCGATGCTCGACCAGGTGGTTTCCTTCTGCGGGAACAAGGTGGCGGAAGAGGATGTCCTTTCCATCTTCGGTTTTGCCTCGGCCGAGGATGTGGCGTCACTCGGGGGGCACATTCTGGCGGGCGATGCCGCATCAGCGCTCAACCTCGTGGCGGCGCAAGGCGAGGCGGGCAAGGATCTGGGACGGCTCTTGGCCGATTTGGTTGCCCTGACCCGCGACCTGCTGGTCGGCGAGGTCACGGCCAAGGAATTACCGGGCCGGCGGGGCGAATTGCTGGCGCCTTTGCGCGGACGCTCCACGCCGCGCAAGCTGACCGAGCTGCTCGAGATTCTTTCCTCGGCGGAGGCCGGCCTGCGTTTCACTCCGGACAAGAAGCTTCCCTTGGAAGTCGCGGTGATCAAGGGGATCCACCTCCTTCACACCGCGGACCTTGACGAGGTGTTGGAGGCCTTGGCCGGCTTGGGCGGTGGTGCTTCCGTGGCTCCGTCCGCCCCGCGCCTTGCGCCCCGTGCTGCGGTGCCCCAGGCCGCCGTCAAGGTGGCCGCCAAACCGGCGGCAGCTCCCGTCTCCGCTGATGCGCGCGCCACGTGGCAACGTATCGTCGGCGACATCGCCGCCAAACAACCGCTGCGCAGCGCATGGCTCGATAAAGCGGGTGAGGTGGCCGAGGAAGATGGCGTCCTGCGGGTGGTCTTCCCGAGTGATCAGGAAAAGCAGCTGAAGACACCGCCGGTCAAGGAGCAGGGCAAAATCATCGAGGAATTGTGGAAGCAGTCGACCGGTCGCGCCATCGTCTTCCGCCCCGAAGCAACGGGTGCGGTCAGTGCCCCGACCGCGCCTCCGGCCTCCACCTCGCCGACGGCTGAAAATTTTGCAAACGATGCGGGTATCGAGGCGGCCATCGAGCTGTTCGGTGCCACGCTCGAACCGGAGGAAAAATCATGAACATCCAGAAAATGATGAAAGAGGCGCAAAAAATGCAGGAGCGCCTGACCCAAGCCCAAACCGATCTTGCCTCGCAGGAATTGGAGGTATCGTCCGGTGGCGGCAAAGTCACGGTCAGAGCCAACGGATCGGGTGAGATCACCGCGGTGAAAATTTCCAAGGACGTGGTCGATCCCGAGGATGTGGAAATGCTCGAGGACCTCGTGCTTTCCGGCGTCCGGGAGGCGCAGGAAGCCGCGCGCAAGCTGCAAGCCGACACCATGGGTAAAGTGACCGGCGGCCTGGGCGGGCTACCTGGTTTGGGGCTCTGATCGGGGCTCTCGGTCGCGAGGTCATTGCCCGGAGTTCCGGTTGAATTCCCCGCGGGTTGCGGAGTGCATCCGGCGCGTCGGGGACGCCGCGCCCTACCTGGCGTTGGTAGGGCGGGGCCTCCGGACCCGCCGCGACCGTGATCGGGCTTTCGGATGTTGTAAACTTGTCGCAAGATTGTGGGACCATGTCCGGATCACGTCCGACCCGTCGCCGATTGCCCCACGATATTCCGTCGTGGATTCCGGATGGAGAGATCTATTTTTTGACCATTTGTGCGCGTGAGCGAGGCGAATCGGTCTTGATGGAACCGGCCGGCCGGCTGGTTGAGTCGGCGGTTTTTTACCATCAAATCCAGCGCTGGTTTTTGCACCTGCTTGTCGTCATGCCCGACCATTTGCATCTTCTGGCTTCATTTCCGGCTACTCCGGGTCTGCGCACAACGGTGAGCGCGTGGAAAAGCTTCACCGCGAAACAGTCGGGTTTCCGCTGGCAAACAGACTTCTTCGAGCACCGACTACGGGCTGAGGAAAGTTTTGACGAGAAGGCGCATTACATCCGCATGAACCCGGTCCGCGCCGGTTTGTGCGAAGCGTGGCCGGACTGGCCGCACCGCTGGCCGCAGTAATTCCCCAAGGTGGGGCGGGGCCTCCAGATCCGCCGCGGGTGGCGGCATGTACCCGCCGCGTCAGGGACGCCGCGCTTTACCGGGGGGGTGCTACCGGCTCAATTCGAGCATGCGGCGGAGAGGCAATTCGGCGCGGGCGCGGAGATCCTCCTCTATGACAATCTGCGGCGAAAGGTCGCGCAGGCAGTCGCGCAGTTTCTCCAGCGTGTTCATTTTCATGTAACGGCAGTCGGCGCAGGCGCAGTGGTCGGTCGGACCGGGGATGAAGGTTTTTTCCGGGATCTCGCGGTGCAGCCGGTGAAGCATGCCGGATTCGGTGACGATGATGAAAGCTTGGGCCGGAGATTGCCGGCAGTAGCTGACCATTTTCTCGGTCGAGCACACTTCGTCGGCCAGAATGCGCACGGCATGCGTGCACTCGGGGTGAGCGACAACCGGGGCGGCGGGGTATGCCGCGCGGATTTTTTCAATGCTTTGACGGGTGAATTCGACGTGGACGTAGCAGTTGCCCTGCCAGAGCGTCAGGGGACGGCCGGTTTGTTCGGTGACCCACGCACCCAGGTTTTCGTCCGGGACAAAGAGGATATTGCGGTCAGCGGGGACACTTTCGACAATTTTCACCGCGTTGCCGCTGGTGCAGATGACATCGGAAAGCGCTTTCACCCCGGCCGAGCAATTGATGTAGGCGACGACGTAAAAATTCTCCGCGGCATGCTCCTTGAGGTAAGCGGCCAGTTTGTCGGGCGGGCACGAATCGCTGAGCGAGCAGCCTGCTTCGAGGTCGGGAATGACCACCGTCTTGCCGGGGTTAACGATTTTCGCCGTCTCGCCCATGAAATGGACCCCACAGAAAGCGATGACGTCGGCCCCGGTCTCGGCCGCCCGGTAGGCCAGGCCGAGCGAATCACCCACGTGGTCGGCCAGCTCTTGAATTTCGGCCACCTGATAGTTGTGGGCGAGAATGACCGCGTTGCGCTCGCTTTTCAGGCGTTTGATTTCGTCGGCCAGAAACATGGGGCTACGATGACGGAACGGGTGCGCCGGGGCAATCAGAGGACGAGGCCGTCGAGGTCGGCCGGTGCGCCGATGGAACGGACCTCGGTCCCTGGGCGAATCCGTGCTATCATTCCGGCAAGTGTTGTTCCGGGACCGAGTTCGAGGAAGGTGTCGCATCCTTCGTGGTCGAGGAGACAGGTCACGCATTCTGCCCAGCGCACGCTGCCGGTGACCTGATCGGCGAGCGAGCGGCGGATGTCGTCCGCGGTTCGCACCGGCTTGGCATCGACATTGCAGACCACGGGAAAACGCGGTTCGTGCAGCGGGGTCTGCAGGAGCACTTCGCCGAGACGTTCGTAGGCCGGTTGCATGAGTCGTGAGTGGAAGGCGCCGGCCACCTTGAGTTCCACCGCCTTGCGGATGCCGTAGTCCTTGGCCATGCCCACCGCGAGGGAGACCTTGCCGGCCTCGCCGGAGATGACAATTTGCCCCGGGGAATTGATGTTGGCCACGTCGACATCGGTGGCCGCCGCCAAGTCGCGGACGACATTTTCATCCACGCCGATCATGGCGGCCATCGCCCCTTGGGTCGCCTCGCAGGCCTCCTGCATGAATTGTCCGCGCTGGGCCACAAGGCGCAGCCCGGTCGCGAAATCGAAGGTACCGGCGGCGGCATGGGCCGTGAATTCGCCGAGGGAGAGTCCTGCGCCGCCAGCCACCGGAAAATCCCCCAGCTTCTCCCGCACCACGGCGAGGGCGGCAAGTCCGTGGACAAAGAGCGCGGGCTGGCAAATGGAAGTCTTGGTCAGCTCCTCCGCAGGACCTTCCCAGCAGAATTTGCTCAACGGCCAGCCGAGAATTTCGTCGGCCTGACGAAAGACATCGGCAGCCACCGGGAACTCGGCAGCCAGTTCCTTCCCCATCCCCACGGCCTGCGCGCCCTGGCCGGGAAAGATGAGGGCAATTTTTCGAGTAGTCATAAGAACTTGAATATTACTCTAACTTGGTGCGCTTAGTCGAAGTTTCTGGGGATTGGCAATACGGATAAATCAACGTTGTCCATAAACTTGGACTGGTCGGTGTAATCGGGGGAGGGTAGCGGAGATTTGGTGGAACCCCACGGGGCTGCGACAAGATTGCGCTATTTTGCATGATGTGGATTTATGCACAGCGCTGCAGAAGTTCCTCGCGGATAGTTTGACTACTGCGGGGCATTCGTCTTTTTCTCCAGACTGCATTCTTGCTGTTGTGCGCTGCTCTGCGGGTGCCGACTTTTCTCTGTGCTCTGTCGACAATTTCTTCTTGGAACTAGGCCTCCTTGCCGGTTGAGTTTTTGGGCTCTACTCAGTAGTTTTAAAGCCAGTGTTCGCCAGTATCACCAGTTGGTCGGTAGCTATTTTCCTCGCCGCTGGTGTAGGATTGACCCAAATACTGCTCGGTGGGTGGTGGTATCCTTGGCTTGCCTTGCCCGGCTACCTTCTTCTTGCTGCGGCCGCCATCATGGCCTCTCTGCGGGGCTGGAAAATTTCTGATGCCCCCGGCGCCTGGTGCTCGGGCTTGGCTCTGGCCTTTGCCGGTTATTTATTTTGGCGCCAGTCCACCAGTCTTGATCCCTACGCCGCCCGGGAGGACGCCTGGCTGCTGCTTGGGGCCCTCTGCGTTTATCTGACCGTGGCCTGGCACCTGCGCGGGTCGGGGCCGCGTTGGCTCTTGATTGGCGTGCTTCTCGCCCTTTCCATCGCCCAGGTCCTCTTGGCCGTGGCCCAATTCGCCGCGGTGCTGCCTTTCCATCCGATGGCGGATCTGGCCCGGCAGTTGCGGCTGCCGGACGGCAAGCTGGCCGTGGCCAACCTCGGACTGATCACCGGGACCCTGCACGCCCGCACGGCGCTGTCTGGCGTCCTGGAAGTGACCACTTTCCTCGCGCTGGGTCTCCTTGTCTGGGGACGTTGTGCGGTCTGGGTCAAGTTGCTCCTTCTTTGGGCCGCAGCCGCCGGCTTTGTCGGTATGATCATCTGCCTGTCGCGCTCGGCTTATTTGGCCTTGCCAGCCGGGGTGATCGTCTTTGCCCTGGTCAGCTTCCTTGTCGTCCAGCGTGGTGTCTTGAAACACCGGCTGCTTCTGGCCGTGGGGGCTTTGGGCTTGGTCGGCCTTGCCTTGGGTCTAGGGGTGGCCACCGGCTACGAGAGCTTGTCTGTCTGGTTTCGCTTGGAAGAGCTCGCGGTGGACAAATACCGGCAGGATCTCTGGAGCATTACGGTGCCGCCCATGCTGTCGCTTGATCCGGTTTTCGGCGCAGGAGCAAACACCTTCGAGGATCTGGCCCGTCGTTACCGCGGGGTGGGGTTTACCGCGGACCCCATTCATGCCCACAGCGACTGGTTGCAATTGCTCATTGAATACGGATGGATCGGCTTGGTCCTCGGTGCGGGTTTTTTCTTTGTCCACTTTGCCGCGGGCTGGCGCAATGTGCTTCGCTTGGCGCGGGCGACGCCGGCCGACGGGCTCTTGCCGCAGAGTATGGAGTTGGGGCTGGCCACGGGATCCTTGGCTGCCTTCACCGCCATCGGCACGCACGTGGTCTTCGACTACAGCCTGCACCTTCCGGTCGTGGCGATGCTCACCGCACTGTGCGCAGGGTGGTTGGCGGCGGCGCGGCCTGGACCGGCTGATTTTGCGGGGCCGATGCCGCGATGGCTGAAGCCTCTCGGCATCCTGCCCCTCCTGCCTGGGGTTGTCCTCGCGGTTTGGGTCTGGCGCGACGCCCCGGCCGAGCGCCAAGTGCTGGCCGCGGAAAACGCCCTGGTTCCCCTCAGGGTGGATATTGTGGCGGCTTCGGCGGCCCAGGGACTGGCTACTTCCCCCCAACATCCCCGATTGCTCTGGCTATCGGGTTTGGCCACGCGGCAAAAAGCTACCGCGCTGGCCGCATCGGATCCGCGTGAAGCGATGAACGGCCTGCTTCTGGCGGCCGACTCTTACCGCGGGGCGGTGAAGGCACGTCCCAATGATGTTTTTGCCTGGTATGAACTCGGTCGAACGTTGGACACGGCTGCCTTTGCCACGGAAACCGTCGCGGAAACCAGTGGCAATCCCGTGGAAGTCGAAGAGTTGCAATTGCAGGTGAACAAATTGCGCATCGAAGCCCTGGCGGCTCATCTCCGCTGCATCAGCCGGGATCCGGACCATGCCCGCGGTTACGAGAGTCTGGCCCGTCACTACGCCATGCAAAGGGAGCCGGAGCGGGCTCGCCGGTCGGCAGAACTCGCCACCCGTCTGGCCGGTGCACGGCAGGCCAGTTCGATGCTGGGAGTCCTTCGCGCGGCCGAGGAAAAAGAAAAGCGCTGATACCAAGGGCCCATCGCCTTGGGACTTTGTCCTTCGGCCCCGGGGTAGGGTCGGACCTCCGGGCCCGACCGCGAACCTTCTCTGGGCTTCGACACGGCCGGTCTGGAGGCCCCAGCCCTACCACTCGATCCATAGTCGAAAAGCAAAAGGACGTTGGTATGGGATCTCCGGCCAAAAGGTCGGTCACAACGCCTGACCGGCGGCGTGCGCGCTGGCCCAAGCCCACTGGAAGTTGTAGCCACCGAGCCAGCCGGTCACATCGACGACTTCGCCGATAAAGAAAAGACCCGGCACGGCGCGGGCTTCCATGGTTTTGGAGGAAAGTTCGCGCGTATCCACGCCTCCGAGGGTGACTTCCGCTTTGGGATAGCCCTCGGTGCCGGAGAATTCGACCGGCCAATGGTGGAGGAGGCCCTGCACATGGAGCCGCTCCGCGGCGGTCCACTGGGACACGGGCTTGGGCGGGGTATGACGGGCACACCATGCTTCGGCGAATCGTTTGGGCCACACCGCCGACAACTGGGCCAGTGCTGTGCCCCGGCCTGCGGCAGGAAGATCATCGCCGGTCGGCAGAAGATCGAAAGCCAGGCTTTCGCCTTCGCGCCAGTAGTTCGAGATTTGCAAGACAGCGGGTCCGCTCAGTCCGCGATGGGTGATCAGCATTGCTTCTTCGAAGACCGCTTTCTTGTGTCGGACACGGACGGGCAGGGAAACGCCGCTGAGCGGGCCGAGTTGGCTTTTGTCGTGGCCCACGAAGGCCAGGGGCACGAGCCCGGGACGGATTTCGGTCAGTTTCAGCCCAAATTGTTTTGCGATGCGGTAGCCGAGGTCGCTTGCCCCGAGCTTGGGAAAGGAGAGACCTCCAGTGGCAACCACGAGCGCATCGCAGGTCAGGGTGGTGGGGCCGGTGCGCAGATGGAAGCGGTCGGGTTTGTCGACCTCGCCGACGTGGGCACCGCAACGGATTTCCGCCCCGGCCCGGCCGCATTCGTCGAGCAGGAGCGCGATGATTTCCCGCGAGCTCGTGTTGCAAAAGAGTTGCCCGAGCTTCTTCTCATGCCAGCGAATACCATGCCGTTCGACCAGCGCGAGAAAATCGGCCGGGGTGTAGCGGGCCAGCGCGGAGCGGCAAAATTCCGGGTTGGATGAGAGATAGTTGTCCGGTCCGGCCCGCAGGTTGGTGAAATTGCAGCGCCCGCCGCCGGAGATGGCGATTTTTTTGCCGGGCCGTTCGCTGTGCTCGAGGACAAGGACACGGCGTCCGTTTTGCGCGGCGGTCAGGGCACAAAACAGCCCCGCGGCTCCGGCGCCGAGGACAATGACATCACGGTGCTCCATCCTCCGGTCATCTTGGGCGAGATGCGGGGCAGTGACGATGTCTTTGATGCTGCTTGGTCGGCGCGATGGCTTGTGCTAGGAACTCCGTCCGACCATGCCAAAAAAAGCCGCCAAGAAAAAACCGCAGCCGACCCGCAGCGAATGGGCTGCGGTCCGGGGATCGCAAATCCACGGCCGCGGGATGTTTGCCAAGAAGATCATTCCGAAGGGGACGCGGGTCATCGAGTACACCGGCGAGCGGATCACCAAAGCCGAGGGGTGGCGCCGCGAGTTGGCGCGCCAGGAGAGGGCCGAGCGCGGCGCCGACGGGTGCATCTACATTTTCGAGCTGAACACCAAGGTCGACATCGACGGCAGTGTGCGGTGGAACACGGCGCGCTATATTAATCATTCTTGCGAGCCCAATTGCGAGTCGCAGGTCGTGCGCGGCCGTGTCTGGATCGTGGCCATCCGCGAAATTCGTCCGGGCGACGAGTTGAGTTACGACTACTACTACGATTACGAGCACTATCATGAGCACCCTTGCCGCTGTGGAGCGAAGAGCTGTGCCGGTTACATTGTCAAAGCACCCCTGCGCTGGCGGGTGCGCCATGCCGCACGGAAGGGCAAAAAAAAGGGCCCGCGCCTGGCGTCCTAGTCTTTGGCGGCCAGCGCGGCGCTGACGGCCTCTTCAAGACGTCCGCGCGGCGAGGCGTCGACCAGTTTTCCCTCGCGGTCGAGGAGCCACATGGTCGGCACGGTCTGGATGCCGAAGCGCTTGGCCAGCTCGTTCTCCCAGCCCTTGCCGTCGAAAAACTGCGGCCAGGTCATTTTGTTCTCGGTGGTAAATTTTTCGAAAGCGGCTTTGTTTTCGTCGAGGGAGATGCCGACGATTTCAAAGCCCTGCTCGCGGAATTTTTCATAGGTGGCGACCAGTTCGGGAACTTCCTCGACACAGGGCGGACACCACGTGGCCCAGAAGTCGAGGAGCACGACCTTGCCGCGCAGGCTGGTGAGGTCGAAAGGCGAGCCATCGGCGGCAGTGAAGGTGAGATCGACCGGCTTGTCCCGCAGGGCCATCAACTCGAGAGCGGCTTTGGCCGCGCCGGATAGCTCGGGGTCGTCGTCCTTGGTGAGATCGGTGAAGATGGCCCGTGCGCGGTCGGGTTCGTAAATTTCGAGCGCTTGGGCTTTGGTCATGCGCAGGACAGGCAAGCGGGCGTCCTCGGGATGGGTCTCGATGAATTTGTCGATCGCCTGGGACAGCGAACGGGCGGCCTTTTCCGAACGTTCGCGGTCGAAGTCGACGGAGGCGAGTTGTAGGAGAACCAGACCGGCGTCGGCCCGGATGCTCTCGGGAGCTTCCTTGTCGTCGGCGATCGATTCCAGTTCCGCCGCCTGTCCGGTCATATCCGGTTCACGTTCCTGCACCATGGCGAGCGAGTTGACGATTTGCATGACGGCCATCCGCGCTTCCCAACGGTTCGGGCTTTGCGGGTGATCCCGGAGGAATTCTTGAAAGTGCTCCAGTTGCTCGCCGAGTCGGGCCGAGAGCATGGTTCCCCCCGCTACCTGGTCGTTTTCGGGCAGACCTTCGGTCAGACGGGCTGCTTCGTTCTGCAGGTTTTCCCACGCGGTATTTTCGTCAGCCAGCGCTGGCATGCCGCAGGCGATGAGAAGCAGAGCGGGGTAGAGCAGATTTTTCATGGCTTCTCATTCTCCGGCGACTCCTGGCCGGTGGCAAGCCGGGGGCCCTCCCGGAATCGGGTCAGCGCGCCAAGGACAGTGGCGACCGGCAAGTTCGGAAGATTGCCCTCCGGGGCACGCAAAACACGGACATGCTCATGAGGTGGTGCCCAGACGCTGGGATTGCTTGGTCCGAAGAGCAGCAGGCTGGGGACGCCCGCCGCTGCGGCAAGGTGGCTAATCCCCGTGTCGTGGCCGAGGTAGAGCCGGGCTCCAGCCAGCCGTCTGGCCAACTCGGGCAACGGGAGATTCTCCCAGAGGACAATACGGGACGCGGCCAGCCCGCGCAGGGCACTAACGGCCGCAGCATCGGCTTCGCCTCCGATGATCGCCAACTTCACCTCGGGATTGGCGGCGAGCAGTTTTCCGGCCAACTGGCGCCACTTTTCCACCGGCCAGTTTTTTGCCGCACTGCCGGATCCGGGGTGCAAGGCAACGGTCAGGGCCTCGTGTACTGCCGGCTCGAGGGCGAGTCGGGTGGCGCGGCCGGCCAGAGGGAGGCCAAGAGCGGTGAGGGGCGCGGCGAGCTGGTCGATGGCGTGCGACGATTCGCCCGGACGATGCGGGCCGGTTACCACGCGGCTTGCCCCGGCATTTTGCAGGTTCTCGGCAAAGATCCCGTCGGGATCGTAGAGGTAGCTGAGGATGAGGTCGAACGATGCGAAATATCCGCGGAGGCCCGGGTCGAGCACGCTGCCCCGGGTGAAGAAGCCGGCCAGCGGACCGTATTCGATCGAGCGGAAGGCATCGATCAGGCCGGACGTTTCGGCCAGCGCGGCGATCCCCGGATACGCGAGCACCTCAAGACGCGAGTCGGGCGCGGCTTCCCGCAAGGCGTTGAGCACCGGAAAGGTGAGGATAAAATCACCGAGGGCACCGCCGCGGATGACCAGTGCACGCTGGAACGGGGCCGAGACCACCGGTTGAGCTCAGTATCCGCGCATGGCGGACATTTGACCGCCGAGAACGCCCCCGCCTTCCCAACTGGCCGGACGGTTCCACGGGATGGTGCTCACGCCGGGGCGGGAGGTGGCGGTGTCTTGTGTGCTGGCGCAGCCGGCAAGTCCGGCAAGGCAGCACGCAGCCAGGAGGGCGGCGAGAAAGAGGCGTGTCATACCCGGATCAATCGCGCTGGGCCTGGTAAATAACCCGGTCGCCGGGCATGACCGAAAGGCCGCGCGGAACGGTACGAACTAGGATATCCGCGATCGACGTGGATGGTTCAACCGAAGTGACACGGATTTTTCCAAGGTATTGACCGTCGCGTTGCACGAGCATTTCGGCATTGGAGACCACACCCTGTCGGTCACCGAGGCTGAGGACAACGAAGTTCCAGGCTTGGTTTACGGCAAGGATGGTTCCGGAGAGCCCTTGCCGCATCTGCGATTTTTGCCGGCCGTCGTCCTTGCGCCGGAGCTCCGCCACTTGCGTGCTCAGGCTGGTGTTTTGGTCCTGTAACTGCTGGTTGACGGTTTCCAATTCGAGCATGCGCGCCTCCCCGCCGGCCGTGTCCACATTATCTCCCGCGGCCTCGGGCGCCGGGGCTTGCTGCTCGGCTTCAGCCAACTTCGTCTCCAATTCCCCGATTTTGGCGTCTTTGGCTTGGCCGTCCGATTCCAAGTCCTCGGCTTGTTTCCGGGCGGCGATGAGCTCTTCCTTGATTTTAGCTAGTTCCCCGCGGGCTTCGCCCAGTTCCGCAGAAAGCTTGTCTTTGTCGCTCCCAAGTGTCGTCACTTCCTCTTTGTTCTTTTCGAGCTCTCCTTGGACGGTCAGGAGTTGCGTGCTGGTCGAGGCGAGTTGCCCTTGGGAGCTTTCCAAATCCAAGCGGGTGGTGGTCAGCGTGCCGCGGTTGAGGAATCCTAAAACTGCCGCCACGAGAGACAACAGGATGCAGGTAAGGAGCAGGGGCTTGGTCATGGGGACTGAAAAGTGGGCGGTGGGGCATTCCTCTATAGGTGCGGCGAAAGGCTCAGACAAGAATTTTGTCCCGTGATCTTTTTTTGTTGGGGGACTCATCGCTCATCGAGCGGGTTGTCTCCCAACCCAAGAGGGCATACAGTCCTCTTGACGCCGGGGGCCGTGGAGGTCCGACTGACGAACCCCGCCAGGGCAGGAATGCAGCAACGGCACTCTGCTCGACCCTGCCGCGGTCTTCCGGCGTCCTTCCCCGGACGTGCGGGCTTAATAGGCTTGCTTGACGGGGGTATTTCCGGTGCCTTGCCCTTCGTCAATGTCCCATCGCCGCGAATTTCCTGCCTTTGGCAAAATTCTCGCCTTCCTGGCCGTTGTCTTTCTGGCCGGTTGTCTCGTGGCGCCTCCGATTTTTTGGGCCGGGCAGGCGCTCGAGGCGGTCGGGATCACGGATTGGCTGGCCAAATTTCCTTTTCATCGCGTTCTTTCGCGCTGCCTGCAGGTCAGCGCCTTGGTCCTGCTGGTTCCAGCTTTGCGCTGGATCGGCCTGCAGCGGCCCTCGGATCTGCATCTCAGCCGAAACCCCAGATCGGTTTCCGATCTTGCGGCCGGTCTGGCGCTCTCCGTCACCTTGGTCGCGGCGGTGGCGTTGCTCTGCTTACTCGCCGGCTGGTCCGAAGCACGTCCGGGAGCTCTTTGGTCAGGACTCCTGCGCATTGTGCCCACGGCTGCGGTGGTTTCTGTCGTGGAGGAAATCGTTTTTCGAGGGGTGGTGCTCGGGATCCTTCTTTGGTCGCTGCCGCGCACGGTGGCTCTCGCTTGGACTACCGTCCTGTTTGTTGTCGTCCACTTCATCAAGCCGGCCAAGTCAGCCATTGCCGCTGATGCGGTGCATTGGTGGACGGGTTTCGCCGAGGCCCTGCGTTTTGCCGACGGTCTGCCGGCGGCCGGAGTTTTATTTTTCGGGGCGGCCAGCCTTTTTGCGGCCGGGTGGATTCTGGGCTCGGCGGCGGTGGCGACCCGTTCGCTGTGGCTCCCCATCGGGTTGCATGCCGGCTGGGTCTTTGCCCAACAAACCTCGAACCTTCTTCTCCAAACCACCGCGTCTGGTCCCTCCGGGTGGCTCCCGTGGGTCGGCCCGAGCCTGGTCAGCGGGGCGGTGCCGACCGGGCTGTTGCCCTTGGCCGCATTGCTCGTCACCGGTCTGCTGGTCAAATTCTACCTCCGCCATGTTTTCCGCCCGGTGGCTTCGTGCCTGGACTGAAGCGGCCTCCGGGCTGATTTATCCGCCGCACTGCGCCGTTTGTGGCGAGGCAATGGGTCCGCTTGCGGCAGGGCTTTGCCGCCGCTGCCGGCGGGCCCGTCAGCGTTTGGGTGGATCGCGGTGCTCGGTCTGCGGACAGCCTTACAGCGGTGCGATCACGGCGGACTTCCGTTGTCTGAACTGCGGCGACCGCGACTTGTCCTTTGATTTCGCCACCGCCGCTTACCGTAGCCGCGGCGTGGTCCGCGACCTCATTCATCAGTTCAAATACAATCGTCGCACGCACCTCCGGCCCTTGCTGGCCCGGATGTTGGTCGAGGGGTTCCGCGACCCGCGCCTTCAAGGCAAGATGCCGTCCGCCCTTGTGCCCGTCCCACTTCACCCAACGCGGCAGCGGGAGCGTGAATTCAACCAAGCCGAAGTGCTGGCCAGACTGGCCGGGTCACGTCTCGGTCTGCCGGTGGATGATTGTCTGCAGCGAATACGTTACACATTGACCCAAACCCATTTTCATCGCGACGAGAGGTTTGAGAATCTGGAAGGCGCTTTCGCCCTGCGGAGTGGCGCGGATGTGGCCGGACGGGATCTGGTTTTGGTCGACGACGTCCTGACCACGGGTTCCACGGCTGACGCTTGCGCGCGGGTCCTGCGCGAGGCGGGGGCTTCCTCGGTGGTTGTCATCACGGTCGCCCGCGGATAGGAAGAAGCGATGGGAATTTTCCAAAAACCGGCCCTCAAGATCCGGTCGAAAATCAAGAGCAATGTCCCCGAGGGTCTCTGGACCAAGTGCCCGTCCTGCGGGGAGGTCATCACCCAGACCGAACTGCAACAAAATCTCCAAGTGTGCCCCCGCTGCCAGCATCACATGACGCTGGGGGCGCGCGACCGGATCGAGAGTCTGGCCGACGAGGGCTCGTTCCAGGAACACGATGCGGAAATGCTTTCGGTCGATTCGCTCAAGTTCCGCGGTGTCGCCACCTACCAGGACCGCCTCGAGACCTACCGGAAAAAGACCGGACTCAAGGACGCCGTGATCACCGGAGACGCCACCATCGGGGGATGCCCGGTTGGAATCGCCGTGATGGATTTCAATTTTATCGCCGCCACCATGGGGTCCGTGGTCGGCGAGAAGATCACGCGGACGATCGAGCGGGCGACCAAAAATCGGTGGCCTGTCATCATTGTTTCCGCCTCCGGCGGCGCACGTATGTACGAGGGAATGCTCAGTCTTATGCAAATGGCCAAAACCAGCGGCGCGTTGGCGCGCCACGCCGAGGCCAAGCTTCCTTACATTTCCGTGCTGACCAATCCCACCACCGCCGGCGTCATGGCCAGCTACGCCTCGCTCGGGGACATCATCATGGCCGAGCCGAAGTGCATGATCGGCTTCGCCGGTCCGCGGGTCATTCGCGAGACCACGCACCAAGAACTGCCCAAGGGTTTCCAGACCGCCGAGTTCCTTCAGGACCACGGGCTGGTCGATATGATTGTCGCAAGGCAGCGATTGCGGGACACGCTTTCCCAACTGCTCAATTTCTTCGATCGCAAGAAGTGAACTACCGCGACACGCTCGCGTGGCTTTTCGGAAAGCAAACTTTCGGCATTAAGCTGGGGTTGGAAAACACCCAACGTTTGCTCGCCGCCTGCGGTCAGCCGCAGGAGAAATTGCGTTTTCTACACGTGGCCGGAACGAACGGCAAAGGCAGCACCTGTGTCTTGATGGACTCCATCCTGCGCGCGGCTGGCCACCGCACCGCCCTTTATACGTCCCCGCATCTGGTCGACTTTCGCGAACGCATCCGGGTGGACGGGCAGATGATCCCGGAATCCTCCGTAGCGGAAGGGCTCACTCTGCTCCGCGATGCATCGGATGGCTGGGAGGAACTCCCGACTTTTTTCGAGTTGGCCACCGTCCTCGCTGCATGGTGGTTTGCCAGGGAAGCTGCGGAATTCGTCGTCTGGGAGACCGGCATGGGCGGGCGAATGGATGCCACCAATGCGGTTACCCCGGAGGTTTCGGTCATCACCCCGATTGGCATGGATCACCAAATGTGGCTCGGCAAAACCCTCAAAGAAATCGCCGGTGAAAAGGCGGGTATCATCAAGGCCGGCATCCCCGCGGTCTCGGCTCCGCAAGATGCTGAAGCCGCGGACGCACTCGTGGCCAAGGCGGCGGCGGCCCCAACGATGATAACTTTTGTCGAGCGACCATGGACCAATGGCCCGCTCGGTTTGGCCGGCTTCCATCAGCGATGGAACGCTGCTTTAGCCTGCGAAGCTTTGCGCGCGGCTGGTCTTGTGGTTAAAAAAACAACCGAACAGGAAGGTTTGCGGAATCTTGTTTGGCCGGCGCGGTTCCAGCGGGTCGGACCGGACCTCGTGATCGATGGAGCGCACAATCCGGAAGCCGTGACGGCTCTCGTTGCCACTTGGCGCGAGGTTTTCGGCGGGACGAAGGCGCGTCTGATCTTCGGTGCTCTGCGGGACAAGGATGCTGCCCTCATCCTGCGCTTGCTCGGGTCTGTCGCGGACGAGGTCGTGCTGGTTCCCGCGCCGGGTCCGCGCGGTGCTCCGACCGCTGAACTGCGTCCGCTTGCTCAAGCGGCGGGATTCCGCACCGTGACCGAGGCAGAGGTGCCCGTTGCTCTTATCTCGGCTCGGAGCCAGCATGGCCCCGTGCTTGTGGCGGGATCTCTTTTTCTGGCCGGCGAAGTCCTGGCTTTGCTTGAGGGAGCGGCGAAACCTTTGTCCTCGGCGCAGTGACCCCCGCGCGTGCTCTAGCGCAAGGCCTCGATCTCGGCAGCGCGGTCCGGCGCCCGAAAGACCGAAGTGCCCGCAACCAGGACATCGGCTCCGACCTCGCGGCACTGGCGGGCTGTGCCGACATTAATCCCGCCGTCCACCGTGATACGGAAATGCAAGTGGTGCTTTCTGCGCAGTTCATCCGCGGCACGAATTTTCGGCAGCATGTCCTCCATGAACGGCTGGCCGCCGAAACCCGGTTCAACGGTCATGATGAGGAGGAGGTCAAATTGTCCGAGGTAGGGATCGATTGAGCCGATCGGCGTGTGTGGATTGATGGCCAGTCCCGCCTTTTTGCCCGCCGTGCGGATCCGGGCGAGTGTCTCGGGCACATCGGCTTCGGCTTCAAGGTGGATATCCACGGAATGCGCCACCGGAAGGTAGCGGTCGAGGTAGCGGTCCGGATTGGTGATCATGAGATGGACATCCAGAGGCAGGTCCGTGTGGCGCGACGCCGCCTCGACAAAAGCCGAACCGAACGAGATGTTGTCTACAAAATGACCGTCCATCACATCGCAGTGGATCCAGTCCGCCCCCGCGCGGGTCACCTCGGCTACTTCTTCGCCAAGTCGCGCGAAGTCACAGGCCAGGATGGACGGGGCAACGATAACTTTCACCATCTGAGTCTACGATGAGCGCGGACGAAATCCAAGGTTTCGACTGGCAGCCGGATGTCTTCTACATGCAGTCCGCCTTGCGCTGTGCCCACAAAGCGGCCGTGGTTGACGAGGTCCCCATCGGGGCGGTCATTGTGCGAAATGGCGAGGTCATCGCCCGCGCTTGGAATCAGGTTGAGATGTTGAAGGATGCCACGGCCCATGCCGAGATGCTGGCCATTACTCAGGCCGAGGCGGCGGTGGGTGATTGGCGGCTCAACCAATGCGACCTCTACGTGACCAAGGAACCCTGTCCGATGTGCGCCGGGGCCATCGTTCTCGCACGCCTGCGCCGGGTCGTCTTCGGGTGCTCCGATTCCAAAGGGGGGGCGGCCGGGGGCTGGATCAACCTGTTGCAAAGCGACGTGCTGAATCACCGGTGCGAGGTCACCAGCGGCGTCCTCGGGGAGGAGTCCGCCGCGCTGCTGCGTCAGTTCTTCGGCAAAAAGCGTGCGCCGATTTCGGAAAGCTGATCGAGGCTCAGGGGGCGCGCGCCGCGGGTCATGGCGTGGATTTGCCTTTGATTGATCTCGTCGAGTTGCGGACGCAGGTAAGTGCCGAGGTCATCCGCGGGATGCTCCGGGGGCGCGGCGAGATCCTTCCGCCATGCCTCGATCCAGGCCCATTGGACGCGGCGCGAGGCCTCCATTTCGGCGGCAAAGAAGCGACGGACGGTATCCGGGGCCAGTCCCTGCCTCTGGCCCTCGGCCATCATGGTTTGCAGGATGGCGGTTTCGCGCTGCGGATCGTAGACCGGCAGGTCGGCGGAGTGCTTGGCCCATGCGATGTCGCGGGACATGCCGAGCCGCAGCCCGGCCAGTGAAGCCAACTCCCCTTGCGGCGACACGCATCCGGCGAGCAAGGCAGGCGCCAGGCCGAGGAGGAGGAGCTTCCGGTTCATCAGAAATCGTTTTTCAGTACGATGCGGTAGCGTGCTTGGCCGGACTCGAGGCGGGCCAGTGCTTCATTCACCTGCGACATGCCGAAGTTTTCGGTCACGGCGGCGATGCCATGGCGGGCGCAGAAGTCGAGCATCTGGGCCGTGGTGGCCGGACTTCCGAGGGGCGAAGCGGAAACCGATCTCTGCCCCATGAGCAGCGGGAACACGCCGATGTCGAGCGGTTCGAGCACGGCGCCGACAAAATGCAGCCGGCCGCGTGGGGCCAGCGTGGCGATGTAAGCGTTCCAATCGAGCGGCACGTTGACCGTGACCATGATGAAGTCGAGCGAGCGAGCGAGGGGCTTGAGTTGGGCCGGATCCCTCGAATTGACCACATGGTGTGCGCCGAGTTTGCGCAGCTCGTCTTTTTTGTCTTCGGACGAGGTGAAGGCGAAGACTTCGCAGCCCCATTTGTTGAGGAATTGTACGGCCAGGTGACCGAGCCCGCCCACCCCAACCACCCCGACGCGGTCGGTCGGTCGCACACCGCACTGCACGATCGGATTGAAGACAGTGATGCCCCCGCAAAAAAGCGGGCCGGCTTTGGACGCATCGACTCCGTCCGGGATCGGCACGGCCCACGCCCAATGGGCCCGCACGCGCTCGGCAAAGCCGCCCGGGCGGCCGATGATCGTGTCCTCGCCGTTCGGGCAGAGGTTCTGGTCGCCGCGCAGGCAGTCCGGGCAACTCATGCAGCTGCCGGAGAACCAACCAAGCCCGACGCGGTCGCCGGTTTTGACTTTTTTCACCTTGTCGCCTGTGGCGACGATGCGACCGGCAACTTCATGGCCCGGGATCAGGGGGAATTGGGCGTTGCCCCAGCTGTTGTGGATGACTGAAAGATCGGAATGGCAGATCCCGCAGTAATCGACGGCGATTTCGACCTGCTCGTCGCCGAGTGGACCCGGATCGAATTCGAAGGGTTCCAGGGCGGCTCCGGCAGCTGTGGCGGCGTAAGCTTTGATCTTGCTCATCCTTGTCCTCTACCTGCCCGTCCCGGTTTTGGCGAGACTGGTCAGAGGATCAACATGCAATCGCCGTAGCTGAAGAAGCGGTATCCCCGGCCGATCGCCTCGGCGTAGGCCCGGCCGATCAATTCCTTGCCGGCCAAAGCGCAGACCAGAACAAAGAGTGTCGATTTGGGCAGATGGAAATTGGTCAGCAGGGCGTTGGTGCGGACAAAAGGAAAACCGGGTTTGATGAAAATTTCGGTGCGTCCCTTTCCCGGTTGCACGGGCCCGGGCGGTAATGACTCCAGGACGCGCAAGCTGGTCGTGCCGACCGCGATGATGCGCCCGGCGCGGTTGATTTCCTCCGCGCCTTCGGGCGATACAACAAAGTTTTCGCCGTGCATACGATGCGTTTCGAGGTTGTCCCCACGCACCGGCAGGAACGTTCCCGGCCCGACGTGCAAGGTGACAAACGTATGCGGCAACTTGGCCAGGATTTCCGGGGTGAAATGCAATCCGGCCGTGGGCGCCGCGACCGAACCGGATTCGCGCGCGTAAACCGTCTGGTAACGCACGCGGTCTTCCGCATCATCTTCGCGGCCGAGGTAGGGCGGAATCGGCATGTGCCCGAGCTTTTCCAGATCCGGCTCGGTATCGAACCGCACGATGCGCGTGCCGTCCGCTTCGTCGATCGATTCGATGTGCGCGGTCGTCCCGGCAATGGCGAAATGGGCGCCGGTTCGTGTGCGTTTGCCCGGACGCGCAAAGGCACGCCAACGGGCCGGGCCAAGCTGATCGAAAAGCAGCAATTCAACACGTCCGTCGTCGGTGACCAACCGAGCCGGAATAACCCGCGAGTTGTTGAGCACGAGCATGTCGCCCGGACGGATAAATTCCGGCAGGTCACGGAACGCCCGGTGGGTCACGGTGCCCGCGGTTCGGTCCACCACCATCATTCGCGAGGCGGCGCGGTCCGGCAACGGGCGCACGGCCACCAACTCACGCGGCAGGGCAAAATCGTAGTCGGAGAGCGGCGAACTCACGCGTCGCTTTTGGCCTTCACGGGCAGCAGCCCCGCGTGGCGTGCTGCCACGGCCAGCAAATCGGCCACCCGGCGCTTGAGCCGGCGAGCGCGGACGAGGAGGAAGAGAACGAACAGGCCGTAAGCCGCGCCGGACCACCACGGGATGCCATGGCCGAGGAATTGCTGGTAGGCCAGCACGGAAAGAAGGAGGAAGTTAGCGAGGAAGTTTGCTCCACCCGCTCTCAAGCGGAGGCTGCCGCGGGTGAGGCACTTTGGTCCACCATGGTATTCGGTCACGGTGCGCAGCCGCACCAGCCACCAGAAGCTCCCGTAGATTTGCACATCCCAATTGTTCCACCCCGTATCGAGCGAGTAGCTCCAGCCCTCATCCTCGAGCAAACGCGTTGTTTCGGCCAGCAACCGTTCGCGGCCGTGACCTTCCTCGTTCCAAAATTCGAAATGGGTCGTGCCCCCCGCGCTGTGGCGCGAGGCGAGTTCCTGCTCGGGTGTGCGGATGACGCGTTCCGGCGTGCGTTTGTATTTCAGCCACGTGAAGTAGCGGCTCCAGCCGCGCACCAGCGGTTGGGTGAAGGCGAGGAAGGCGACAAGCAACCGCGCCCGCACCGAGTCGAATTGCGGCTCGAGCCGGGCATGCAGCATGTAGGAAAGAGCAACCAAAAAAGTTCCTCCGAACATCAAGTAAGGCACGATGCGCAGGTCGGGAAATCCGATGGAAAGAATGAAGACCATGACGGTTAGCAAAACCCACTCGAGGCTGGCCAGATAGTTCGCCACCTCGGAACGCGGGGTCGGATAGATGCTCTGGAAGAGGCCTTCGCCGAAAACGCCGTGGTAGATGAGTGGACGATTGATCAGCCAGGTGAAGCGCGGGGCTCCGTAAATCTGGCCCTTCCATTTCGCCGTCCCGGTCGGGCCGAAAAAGATGAGGTGTTTGAAGCGCAACATCGATTCCGCCTCGCCGTATCCTTCCTGCTGCTTGCGGAAGGCGCCGAGGGTGAAACGGCGGTAGTGCCAGACAATGGCGGCCGGACTGAACGCGATGACTTGGCCGCTCTGCTGGAGCCGCCAACAAAAATCCACATCGTCACCCGCCTTGCGGTAGTCGGGGTCGAAGCCACCGACCGCATCGAAGGCCCACCGGTGGAAGGCCATGTTGCAACCCGGAATGTGCTCGGCCACCACATCGGTGAGCAGTACATGGCTTGGTCCGCCCGGGGCCGCCGCCACGCAGGCCTGGATCCAATCCTGGGCGGGCGGAGAAATGTTCGGTCCGCCGACCCCGGCGTAGTCACCCGAGATCAGGGTACCCATCAAGTAGTAAAGCCAATCCGGGTCCGCCATGCAGTCGCTGTCCGTGTAAGCAATGACCTCGCCGGTCGCCGCGGCGGCACCCGCGTTGCGCGCGTAGCTCAAGCCCATGTTTTTCTGAAGGATACTCTGGAAATCAGGACGGGTTTTCCACCCGATAAGCCGCCCTTCGCGCGCCTTGTTCCACGCGGCGACAATTTCCTGCGTGTTGTCCGTCGATCCGTCGTCGACCAAGACGATTTCGTAGTCCGGATAGTCGACGTGGTCGAGCGCCTCAAGACAATCGCCGAGGGTCTTGCCGCCATTGTAGGAGCAGACCACAACGGAGACGCGCGGGTATTTTTCCAACGGCACGCGCTCGGCCAACGGCTTGTCTCCGGCGAAGAGGGCTTTGACTCGGGCGTAGGCTTTCTTCGGCTTCCGCTCGCGCGTGACCAGACCGAAGGCCCAATCGGTGATTTCCTGGCCACCGCGGAACCATTCGTCGGTCCACGCGTAAATGATCGTTCCGGCCAACCCGCCGCGCACTACGCTCTCGATGTGCCAGGAGATCATTTCCGCCTGCTCGTCTTCGCTGTGGCGGATGGTATCCATGCCGAATTCCCCGAGCATGAGCGGACGGTCCTCCGCGAGGTTTTGCAGGCGCGCGAGGTAGCGATCGAAGTCCTCCTGACGGTGCAGGTAGACGTTGAAGGTGAAAAAGTCGGCGTTCTGCGGCAGCAGGTATTCGGTCGGAGGAAAGCTGGCGTAAGAATAAAGCACCTCGGGGTCCACGCGCTTGGCCAGGAAGATGAGGTGCTCGACGAATTCGGTCACGCGACCCGGGCCCAGCCAACGCACCATATGGCTGGGGATTTCATTGCCCACGAGATAGCCGAAAACGGCGGGATGCCCGCGGTTCGTTTTGACCGCATCAACCACCGCTTTTTCGATCTCGCGGCGCGTTTTGCGTTGGTTGAGGAATTCGACGTGTTCGGCCCAGGGAATGGAAATGAGGCAACGAATGCCGTGCTCCGCGCAGGCGTCGAGGAACCAGCGCGGCGGCACATAATAGACGCGCACGAGATTGAGCCCGGCCTCGTGCATCATGGCGAGGTCGGCCTTTGCTTTGTCCGGTGCGCCGAAGTGTTCGCCCCCGGCGTCGGGGGCGAACGGACCATAGGTCGTGCCCTTGACGAAAAACTTGCGGTCGCCTTCGCGGAAGAATTTGGCTCTGACCCGGACGGGTGCGGTGAAGCTCACGCCGTTTCAGCTAGGCCAAGCGAAGGCCCTTGTCGAGAGGATCACGGCATTGACCATGTCCGGGCCGCAGGTCAGGGTTTGGGCAATTCATGAACATTGCCATCGCGCTGGCCCAATTCATCATGCTCGCCCTCGCCACCATGGCGGCGCACATCTTGGTTAATTCGGAGTCCGTGGCCTCGCCTCCGGTGACCCTGTCGGACACGGTCGCCACTTTCATCGCGAACCAAGGCCTCTGGTTTCTTCTCATTCCGGCTATTTGGCTTTGTTTTGCCGGTTGGTGCGAAAAAAGCAAGGGCGCCTGGTCCGGCCTCGCCCAGCCCATCGGCGCAGGAATCGCTTTTGCCATCCTCGCGATGATCGTGCTGGTGCTCATGTTTTGAGAGGAAGCGATGCGGACAGAATCGGTCCGCGAGGGAACATGCTCACGTCCGCATGATGGTGGTGGTGCAAAATAGGTGGATCGCGCCGTACCGGCGCGATGGCTCTGACACTTTATCGCGATAAGGACATCGCGATCCACCGGCCATCTTTTTTCTTCAGCCCTGCAACGCGCTGATCAGCACGGCGGGTGAAGTCGGCGCTGGGGAGCTGCTTCCCACCGGCTCAATGGTCACCGCAAATCCCTGCATTGAGCTCATGTTATCCCCGGGTTGAACGAAACTCCGGGCCAACCCACCTTCGCGCACAGCCAGCGCACCGCAGGCATGAACCGCGCCATCCCCGTCCACCGCCCAAACATGATAAGAGTGCGTCGCCGGGAGGACGGGAAGCCCGCCCGCTTGCACATACCATCCGCGCTGACCGCTGTCCCAGAGCACATGCGCTTTCGCATTGGCGTAATCACCATATCCCTCGAGCACGATTTGCAGGTTTTCCGGGTCGGGACGCGCATCGCGCACGACGACCGATTCTTTTTGCCGGGTGGTGGCCGAAGCGCCCGCCAGCACGAGGAGCACGACGGCAGCAGCAGCAGCCCACGCGGCAAACCCAAAAGGCCGAACCGCTTCGGTCACTGTTTTGTCGGAGGCTTGGCCGCCGAAGACCCGGTCCATGACGCGTTGCCGCAAGGCGGGTGGTGCGGTGGCCGCCGGAGCAAGCAAGGATAACTGGGCCGCGGCGTCGGCCAACTCATCGCGCAGGCGCAAAGCCGACGGGTTTTCCCCGCGCACCCGTTCCCAAGTGACGAGGTCTTCGCCTTCGAGCGCACTGAGCGCATCGAGTGCGGCTAACTCTTCGATTTGGTCGCGGGTCATGGTTTTTCTCCGAGAAGTTCTTTCAATTTCATGAGTCCGCGTCGGGCGCGGGCCTTGACTGTTCCGAGCGGTTCGCCCAGCCGATCGGCAATCTCGCTTTGGGTGAGACCACCGAAGAAGGCCAAATCAATGACTTTGCGCTGTTCGGGCGACAGGCGGGCCACCGCATCCCGCAAAATCTGGGTCCTCTCACTCGCATCTACCCCAGATAACGCCTCCCTGATCCCCGTGGATTCATCGGCGACCGTCTCCTTCTCAAAATCGTCCCGCAGGCGGGTGCGGCGTTGGATGGCCCGGATGCGGTCGATCGAGCGGTTGCGGGTCATGGTGAGGGCCCAAGTGAGCGGCTTGCCCTTGGCCGGATCATAGAGCTTCGCCTTGTCCCAGATCTGGATGAAGACGTCCTGCACCACATCCTGCGCGTCGGCGTCTTCCTTGAGAAACTTCATCGCCGTGGCGTAGAGGATGTTCGAATAGCGGGTGTAAAGCTGCTCAAAGGCCGCCCGTTCCCGTTTGGTGATCCGCGCCAGCAAGTCCAATTCGACGGTGCGATCGTCTGGTTCGGGTGCGGTGGTCATGCGGCGTGGTGCAGTGCCCGGGTGATCACCTCGACCGTGCGGACGATATCCTCGTCCGTGTGCGCCGTGCTGATGAATCCCGTCTCGAACTGCGAGGGGGGAAAATACACGCCATGGTCCAGACAGTAATGGAAAAATTTCGCAAATCGCACGGTGTCCGATTTCTTCGCATCGTCCAAATTG
The DNA here is from genome assembly GCA_945871065.1 of Chthoniobacter flavus. GTDB lineage: Bacteria > Verrucomicrobiota > Verrucomicrobiia > Chthoniobacterales > JACTMZ01 > JACTMZ01. The sequence continues at coordinate 49,511 of CAMBUL010000006.1, forward strand.
TTCACCGGGCCTTCGGTAAAGAAGAGACAGAACATGCTCCCCAGGCGTTGCAAGGTGACCGGGTAACCTGCAGCGCGGATGGGCGCCTCCAGTCCCGACTGCAGCGCGGCGCCGAGTTGTTCGAGCCGGCTCCATGCCTCGGTCCGCTCCAACTCCCGCATCTGGGCCAACCCGGCCGCCAGGGCCAGGGGATTTCCCGCGAGCGTGCCCGCCTGGTAAACGGGACCATCCGGGGCGAGGTGGTCCATGACGTCGGCCCGCCCGCCGAAGGCCCCGACCGGCAAACCGCCGCCGATCACTTTACCCAGCGCGGTGAGGTCCGGAACGACCCCGCACAACTCCTGCACTCCACCGCGTGCCACGCGGAATCCGGTCATGACTTCATCGAAAATCAAAAGAGCCTCGTGCGCCCTGCAAAGTTCGCGCAGCCGCGGCAAAAATCCGGGCAGCGGGTGGATCAACCCCGCATTGGCCGGCACGGGTTCCACAATAACGCCGGCGATTTCCGCGCCCGCGCGGGCGAAAATTTCTTCCAGTGCTGCCGCATCGTTGAAAGGCAGGGTGATGGTCAGCTCCGCCAAGGCCCTCGGCACGCCCGCGCTGTCCGGCTGCCCCAGGGTCAGGGCGCCGCTGCCGGCCCGCACGAGCAAGGAATCGACATGACCGTGGTAGCAGCCTTCGAATTTGACGATTTTGTCCCGTCCGGTGAATCCGCGGGCCAGCCGCAGACAGGACATGGTGGCCTCCGTCCCGCTGTTGACCATGCGGACTTTTTCGATCGACGGCAGACGCGCCGTGATGAATTCCGCCATCTCGACTTCCAGCGGGTGGGGAAGGCCGTAGCTCAATCCGCGCACGGCCGCCTCGCGCACCGCGTCGATCACGATCCTCGGTGCGTGGCCGAGAATGGCCGGACCCCACGTGCCCACGTAGTCGATGTATTCGTGGCCGTCGACATCGTGCAGGTGCGAACCCTCGGCCCGCTCGACAAAAAAGGGTTCGCCGCCCACCCCGCGGAATGCGCGGACCGGCGAATTGACCCCGCCGGGGATGCGGACGCGGGCCGCGGCGAAAAGTTCTTGGGAGCGAGGGCGTGCGGACATCCGATGGGGTCGCACTTAAAGCGTGCGCAGGAAGCTGACCACGTCCTCGACGGTCGGACTTTTGGCCGTGCGCACGTAAAAACCGGAGGTGGCCACGCCGATTTGCAGGCTGACATCAAGCGGCGCCCCGAGAAGGCGTCCGATGCAGAAGCCCGCGTTGAAATGGTCGCCGGCGCCCGTGGTGATCTTGGGTTTATCGATGAAAGGCCCTGCGACCGCTGCGCTGCCCGTGGCATCGGCCGCCGCGGCGAACGAGACCGGGTGGATAACCACGGTTTCGACGCCGAGCTTTTCGCGGATCCGGGCCGCGTGGGCCGCCACGGCTTCGTGTGCTTCCTCGCAGGGTGGGAAGCCGAGCACCTCGCCGATCTGGCGCCCTTCCTGCAGGTTGAGTCCGAGAATGACCTTGGCATGTTTCTGGAATTTCGCGATCAGATCGACCGCCTTAGCGATATCATCGGGCGTGCGTTTGGCCGGGTCGGCCAAGTCGAAGAAAATCCAGCGCGGGCCGGTGACCAGCGGCATCACTTTGTTGAGCAGTTCCTCGAAAATGCGCGTCATGCCGGTGAGCATGGTCCAATTGACCAGCGCGATGAGGGCGGAGTCGTTGAAGAGCGTGACCAACTTCTCCAGCGGAAGATGCTCGAGGAGATTTTCCCAATTCACTTCGCGCAGGCTGAGGTGCTGGCCGAACATCAGTTTGCCATCGTCGAACTCGATCGCGTCGGTGTAACCCGGTTCGGCCAGTGAGATCACCTTGGCGCGCGCCGCGAAATCGGCGAAGACCGGATGGATATTTGGCGCCCCGAGATTGCCGACATAAGTGACCGGTGTGCCGTAAGCATCGAGGGCGTTGGCCATGATCGGGCCGTTGCCGCCGAGTTTGAGCAACTGCGGGACCATCTCGAAATTCGCGCTCAAGCCCGCCGCCGAGGTGATTTTGCGGCCGAATTCAGCCATGCTTTCCATCCGCGTGTATTGCTCCGCGCTCTCGCGGGTCGCCACCACGTGGAGGATGCTGTCCACAAAACCATCGAGGCCGACCAGACTGCGCGATTCCGGCAGGACGTCCGCGCGGGAGGACAAAAGATCGGCCGCTGCGGCGGCCAGTGAGGAGTTGCTCATGGGACCGGACAGCATAAAACCGCTGGTCGGGCCAACGCACGCGATTTCCGTTTCCGTAAAAAGAGCTTTCGCCCTGCCGCCCGCTGCGCTTTATTTATAGGTTCCTCAAAGGAGCCTTAGCTCAATTGGTTAGAGCGCTGCCCTGTCACGGCAGAGGTTGCGGGTTCGAGTCCCGTAGGCTCCGCCATCGCATGTCACGCGAGGGCAGGTAGTTGTGGCGGAAATGGCGGTTTGGTTTCATGCAAAATTTCATACCAACCGTTGACACCACCGCGATGCCATATGCATCGCGTCCACGTCGTAGGCCACGGATCGTCTGAGGTCAGGATCTATCCTTTGCGCCGCAAACGCTCGCGCTACCGCTCCTACCAAGTGCGCTGGTATGAGCTGGGTGAGAAGCAGACCAAGACACTGGCCGACCCCCAGAAGGCCAAAGCTTACGCCCAGCAGGTCCATATTTCGCTGCTCAACGGCGCCCGTGCATCGGAGATTACGCCTCTGGACATCAGTGTCCTGCGGGACGCGGAGTCCATCGCGGCAAAGTTCGGAGTTTCCCTGCCGTTTGCCATTCGTGAATGGGCCGATACGCGGCAGGCACTGCTCGGCACGCCCATGGTCCCCAAGGCGAGTTGCATGGCACAATTGCTCAAGGAGCTGACCACGGTCAATGCGCAGGCTGCAGCCAAGGAATACATCAGGCTGAAGGAAGAGTCGGGGTTGTCATCCCGCCACATCCAGACGGTGCGGCAGCTGTTGACCGGTTTCGGCCGGAGTTTCGCCGCAGAACAATTGCACGAAATTCCCGTGCAGGCACTGCGGCGATTCATTGACGGGATCAGGGGCAGTGCCCGGACGAAGAACAACTTCATCACGTGCTTGCGGACGTTCTTCCTCTGGGCGCAGAAACAGTCCTATCTGCGGCAGGACCGGCCGACCGCGGCAGCTGGTCTGGACAAGAAGCGCGAGGCTTATGTGGCTCCGCAGATTTTCACGCCGGAGGAAATGCGCCAGCTGTTGGGAAGTTCCGAGGCGGACATGGTTCCTTATCTTGCCATCGCCGCTTTTGCGGGGCTTCGCAGCTCCGAGATCGGTCGCTTGGATTGGTCGGCGGTGGATTTCGCCTCCGGTTACATCAAGGTTTCTGGGGAGATAACCAAAACGCAGCAGCGGCGTCTTGTCCCGATCCTCCCGAACCTTCGTGCGTGGCTCTTGCCGCACCTGAAGGGATCCGGCGGCGTGACCTTTGCCACTTACCGCAAGGCGCTCACGAGGTGTGGTCGCGCGGCGGGCGTTGCCTGGAAGTCGAACGCCTTGCGACACAGTTTTGGAAGCTACCGGCTGGCCGAAGTGCAGGATGCCGCCAAGGTCAGTCTGGAAATGGGCAACTCCCCGCAGATGCTCTTCAAGCACTACCGTGAGCTCGTCACTCCGGCACAGGCGCACGAGTGGTTTTCGATTTTCCCGCCGTGACCGGCTGCGATGGTGTGGTGCGCTTGGCTTGGCCCTTGGGTTGCGGCGTTGGCGCCGGCGCGCCCATCGCTTTGGCGATCGTTTCGTGGCATTTGGTCAGTCCCGCAATTGCGGGGCCCAGGCATCGCAGCAGGGTATCGTATTCCTGGCGAGTCGGCTCCGGTCCGCCTTCCAGAACCTCGAGTATTCTTTCGTCAATCTCCTCCAGCAGGCAGGTGATTTCCCAAAGTGCCACCCCGCGATCTCCCACCACCGCGGCCGTGCTGCGGCTGTAGTATTTTCGAACGATAAAACACGAATCCCTCATGTGATCGCTGCTGCGACGTGTTCGCATCAATCGCATCCAGCGGACCATCTTCGGCGTGCACTCGTAGCGGTATTGGCCGCCTGCGGTCAGGATTCGCTCTCCCGGAAGGGCGTTCTTCTGGGCCAAACGGGCGATGTGCATGCGCGAGTATCCGCTGCGCCGGGCGATTTCCGGACAGGTCAGTAGTTTCGGCATAACAGTCTAAAAACGTCACATGTAACATTGCAGAGTTGACACGGCAACAGGTGCGTGAACTACACGCATTCCACTCAACATCTCGTCAAAAAAAAGCAACTTGCCTCCCTTCTGGGAGTTTCTCCCCGAACGGTCGACCAATGGGTCCATCGGCGGTGGATTTCCGTCATTGCCCCGACGGCCCGTCTGCACCTCTTTGATCCCGCGGAAGTCCGCGAGGCGCTCAAGAGCCGCTTCGGGATCAAAGCACAGGAGGTGCGGAAGTGAGGGACCACGCCTTTTTTGAAAATGGCCAGCGGATCGGGGTCGAGTTTCGGCACCCGATTGATGAATTTGAGCCGGAGCCGGAGGTGGACGGATATTCCGTAGATCTCTACGGGCTGGTCGAGAAAGTGGCTTGCAGCTTTCTCACCGGCGATCCGAATATCAATCGCGTTGCCTGGAAATTCCTGCTCGGCAAGCAGTCCTGTTCCATGCGCGACTATGCCCGCCGCGCGGGTTGCTCGGTGGCGGCGATCTCCAAGCAGATCAACCGGATAGCCCGGCTCTTTGCCATGCCGCTGCACAATCCGCATCTGCGCGTGGCCAGGCGGGAGATCACCAGAGTCTCATGGAGAAAGCGAAGGCAACGGGCCGGTGGCTGCCGGCCCGCTGCCCGGGAGCTTGTAGGGGAATCCACCGATCAAGGAGGTCGCCCATGAGGAAGCTCCGTGTCAACGATTCGTCGCAGCCGGTGCTGCGGGTGTGCCGTGATAGGTGCCGCGTGCGAGCGGAAGCCGAACTACTCGGGGAAATGGAAACCATCCTCGAGGAGCTTCGCCAAGGTCCTCCTCCGTTCTCGGTTTCGTTGCGCGAGCCGGGGCGCTTTGTCTCCTTCGTCCTTCTGCCCGACGAAGCGGAGAGCGACGGGTGCCAATGGGTGATGATCACCGCCGAGCCCGAGACCCAAGGAGCCGCGGATAGCGTTCTCGCCGCCTCCCAAGCCTGCATACGCGACCATTTGCGTGCGAGGGGAAAGGGGGGGCGATGATGCCCGGCGCGCCGCGGCTTGTCCGCGAACTGCTGGGCGCTTGCCCCACGGCGGGAAACGGCGTCCACGCCTGGATATTCCAGTGTGCCCTTGCGCTGCGCCGTGCCGGCTACAGCGAGGGCGAGATGGCGGAAATGATCGAAGGAGCCGCGGTCAACTGCGGCCGCGCACTGGAAGCGCATGAGATTCCCGACGCCATCAAAAACTCGGGTTCAAGGTCGGCACCGTCGGGCACTTCGGCGCGCGGAGGGGGCATGCCACCCCCGCGCGCCGCCCGCTGGCCGGCTGCGGCGAGCGGCCGTATCCAAGAGATCATCCGGAGTCGCGAGGCACGGAGTCTCTACGACCTCTGGGAGGCCTCGCCGGTCCGTCTCGAAGATCATGCTGCCGAACATCTGATCGACAGACTTTTTCCCGGCAATCCCCTGCTGTGTTGCGGTCGCTCCCACGGCCAGTGCGAAACCACTCCCCGGGAGGAGTGGCGCGGGCAGTTGCGCAAGCTCCAATTCATCGTTCCCAACCCGATGGCTGCCCTTCGAGGCACACGCAAGTCCGACGGGCAGCCTTCACCGCGGGCCCTGGACAACACCGGCCCGCGGCGCTTCTTGGTCATCGAATTCGACGACAATCTTGGCGAGGACTCGCAAGCAGCCCGGTTGTGGCACCTCAATTCCCTCAGCCCCCTGGTGCTTGCCGTCCATAGCGGAGGCAAGTCGTTGCACGGATGGTTTTGCACGGTCGGCGACGCCGAATCCGCTTGGCTCAAGTTCATGCGCTACGCGGTCAGTCTCGGGGCTGATCCTGCCACGTGGACTCGTTGCCAATTTGTCCGGCTTCCCGACGGAATGCGCCGTCCCAAAGACAAGGCTCCCATCCGCCAGGTCGTCTACTTTTTCAACCCGGAGGCGCTGCCATGTTGAACGAAGCCGCAATTCCAGAGCCTGCGGACTCCGCTCCACCGGTCGCTTCGCCCGAGATGCTCGACTTCTACGCGATTCCCCTGCCTCCGGAGCAAGATCCCGATGAATTGATCAAGCATCGCTTTCTGTGCCGCGGTGGCGCCCTGCTCCTCGTCGGTCAGAGCGGTATCGGCAAAAGTTCTTTCACCATCCAGTGTGCCGTTCTTTGGAGCTTGGGGCGTGAGGCTTTCGGTTTGGTGCCGGTCGGCCCTCTGCGGATCTTGATCGTCCAAGCGGAAAATGATCCGGGCGACATGGCCGAGTTCCGGGATGGCGTCCTCAAGGGGCTCGACCTCAAGGATGAAGACTGCAAGGGCAGCGTCATCAAGACAGTCTGTGAGGACAGTCGCACGGGCGCCGCCTTCTGCAGTGATGTGCTCCAACCTCTCCTCGAGCGGGAGCAATTCGATCTGGTGATTGTCGACCCTGCTTTGGCTTACCTGGGAGGCGACGCTAATCAGCAAAAAGACGTTTCGATGTTTCTCCGGAACTGCCTCAATCCCGTTCTGCATCGCGCCCGCTGCGGTTTGGTCCTGGTCCACCACACCAACAAGCCGCCCCAGTATCAAAGAAATCAGGAGTGGCAAGCCAACGACTATGCGTATGCCGGATCAGGGTCTGCCGATTGGGCGAACTGGGCGAGGGCAGTCCTCGTGATCCGCACGCTGGGATCTTTTGATTACTTCGAGCTGCGGGCCGGCAAGCGCGGAAAACGACTCCGGTGGAAAGATAAGAGCGGAAAGGCCTCAGCTTTCACCAAGCATATCGGCCACTCTCAGACGGGTATCTGTTGGCGCGAGGTGCCCGATGAGGAGATTCTCTCCGCGCCGGGCATCGTCGACAAAGCGAACTCGAGACTCGGGCCCAAGCCGCCTCCGGTGGACGATTTCATGGCGCTCTTCCCGCACGATTACAAAAATGACCCGTCCGAGGCCCTGCTATCCGCAGGTCAGATCCAGATCGCCTTCCGTCAGCGGGGGTGGTCCAAGAATCATTACAGCGGGATGTGCGATAACGCCGTCGCGCAGGGAATTCTGGCGCAAACGTCCGGCGGGGGGAAAGGGGGAAAAGTGCTGAGGGGCCGGCCCGACATGGTCGAAGCCTACCTTCGCAATAAACAGGAGAAAGGCACCATCCTCGAAAATGTGCCCATTGCCAAACCGCCGAAAAAAAAGAAACGGACCCGGAAATCGAAGTTGTCCAAGTCATCCTAACTCATCCCCGGGACGACTTCGCGCAACTGCACGAGCAACTTGTCGAAGTTATCCTAGCGCCTATAGGGCGCGGATAACTTCAAAGAGACAAGTTAGCTCGGCTGGAAAACCCGACTACTCGGGGAAGTTGTCCGCTATTCAGAAAGTGACCTTTCCAAAGGCGCATCGTCACGGGACTGCTCCAGTCACTCAGCCATGACAGGCAGGAGGCCATTACGCATGTTCCAGAATTTACGAGAAGCGTTTATCATGCCGCACCGATAAATTCCCCAGCCGGTAATCCGATCGATCGACTTGGCTTCCTACGGGCGTAATGAATGGCCGGAGATGAACACAAGTTGCTTGCAACTATACTCTTGCGGATATTTCTAGCGAAATTCGGCGCTCAACTGACCCGGGCGTGCGCCTGACCCTCATCGCAAGCTGTACCCGATCAGGTTGCGCCGTCTACTTCCTGCCCTTGTCCAGCGTTGCCACCAAGGCCCGTAGCCCAAACCCCCTCGGCATATTCCGGGCGATCTCCCAGTTCTGCAGCGTGCGCACAGAAATGCCCAAGTGCTTGGCCGCATCTTCCTGCGTGAACCTGCGTCTCTCGCGGTAGTCCCTGAGGAGCTTAGCGAATTTCTTCCGTGTCACGATGCCACTACGCGATACGCGCATCGGCGAGTCAAGGTCGCACCCTCAATGCACCCCCAAGGAAATTAGGTTCTGTGCCTTCAACGCGATACCCTTTTGAGATGCGAAAAATGGTGGAAAAAACTGATGGATTCGGTGCGACTCCTGCGAGAGGCCAAAGGGGATGCAAAAATTCACACCAGACATGTTCGGACTCACGGGGCACGGCATGAGACTTAGAACGATTAGAGGCTACGATTTCGGCGAGGTCAGCTCGGCCATGCAGAAAGCGATCCGGCGCGGTGAAACTCCATACGCCGGTTACTGGGCCTTGGAGCTGTGGGCCAGTGGCTTTGGCCACTACGTGTGGAAACGGCTCCTCACCGTGTCGGCCGAGGATTGCTGGGGCATCATCACCAAGGAGGTCAAAGCGCTGCATGAGTCGTACGCGATGATCAACGCGAACCTTTCCGGTCGCCGTGCCCGTGGCCGCATCTTCATTTCCAAAGCGGTGATCCTGCTTTGCGCGGCCAAGAAGAGCCGCGATGCCGACCACTTGCAGAACTTCGTTTACGACGAAATGCGCGGCATTGATCCGGATACGCTGGCCGATGAACTGCGCAGCGCGCCGGAATACGTGTCGGTTCCCGACTATGCCTTCGATTGCCACACGCGCCGCGGCAAGTCGATGGGTAAGACCAAAGCGGACTTCTTCAAGGCCGAGCAGGCGGCGCTGGTGCCGCTGGAGCAAGGGCTCTTTGATCATCTGGTTGCTGGGTAGCTGAGAACT
>CAMBUL010000007.1 GCA_945871065.1 Chthoniobacter flavus
ATATCGTCTTCCATCCAAACCTTCGCTTTTGGGCGTTGGACGGACCTCCAACTCTCCGCTGGTCACCCGTTCTGGGTGCTTTTACCCTCTAATTTCACCATTCTCCTTTTGTTCCGGCGAGAATTCTCCTTTTGTTCCGTCGCCGACACTGACTTGGCCCTGACTTGCCACCGCCCGCCGATGCGTGTTCATTGCCCCTTCGCCCCCGCGTGAAAATGCCGCGTTTTTTCGTCATCCTTCTGGCCCTCGCCCTCCAAGCCGCCGCCCAGCAACGCCTCACCGATGTGGTGGAGGTGCCCCGGCCCACTTGGGAAACCCAGAAACAGGCCCGCACCTACCTCCTTAATGTGCCGGCCCCGCGCGGGCAGATCACCGATCGCCACGGCGCCCCGCTGGCCCAAACCCGCGTTGCCTTCAATCTCGGCCTCAGCTTTCCCACCCCCCTCGAATTCACCGACGGACAAGCGGTCAACTTCGCCCGCCGGCAAATTCTCACTGCGCAGGAACTTCTCGGCCGCACCTTCAATGTGACCGACGAATCCCTCGTCCAGCATTACAACAACCGCGGCATCCTTCCTTTCATTCTGGCCGAAGATCTCACCAACGAGGACATGGCCAAAGTAAGCCGCGGACTCGGTGCCGGCCTCGTTCTCCAGCACGCCTACTTCCGGCATTATCCGCTCGGGGCGATCGCCGCCCATATCGTGGGGTACACCGGCCGCGTTGCCCCCCTCTCGATCAAACCGATCGAAAACCGGGACCTTGTCTTCCCCGATGCCGAGGGACGGGAAGGCCTCGAGCAAGTCTTCGACGACCAGTTGCGCGGCACACCCGGCGTGCTCAACCTCACCCTCAACGCCGAAGGCAAGCGCACCACGGAGAGAATCGTCCAGCAGCCGGTCCCGGGATACAATGTCATAACCACCCTCGACCTCACCGTGCAAAAAGCCTGCGAGGACGCCCTGGCCAAAACCGGGCGCCGCGGAGCCGTCGTGGTGGTCGACCCGAATACCGGCGAAATCCTCGGCATGGCCTCGCGTCCGTCCTTTGATCCCAACGCTTTCATTCCCATCATCAAGCCGGATGTTTTCGCCCAACTCAACGACGACCCCGCCGTTCCGCTCTACCCGCGGGCCTTCCGTTCGGCCTACCCGCCCGGCTCGACCTTCAAGACCTTTGTCGGACTCGCCGCACTGCAGACCGGGTTGATCACGCCGGAGACCCGCATCAGCTGTCCGGGCGGTCTCCAAGTCGGCAATTTCTATTTCCGCAACCACCGTTCCGGTCACTCCGGACAACTCACCCTCGCCCAGGCCCTCGCCCAATCGTGCAACACATGGTTCTATCAGGCCGGACTGAAAATCGGCGCGGAACCCATCATTGAGTGGTCCCAGGCATTGGGACTGGGTCGCCGCACCGGCATCCCCCTGCGGGCCGAGTCGGCCGGAAACATTCCCACCGACAACTACATGCGCCGCGTCCACAACCGCAACATCCTGCAGGGCGACGTCGCCAACATAAGCATCGGACAAGGCGACATCCTGGTCACCCCGCTGCAAATGGCCCAGGCCATGGGCGTGCTCGCCGCCCGAGGCAATTTCCACCAGACGCGTTTGGTCAAGCAGGTGCAAAGCCTCGACAACCGGGTCGTCTCGGCCTATCCGGACCGCGTCCGGGCCGAACTGAATATCGCGGAAGAAAACCTTGAAGACCTCAACAAAGGCCTCGTTATGGTCACCAGCCACGGCTCCGGAACCGGCCGCCGGGCCGCCACAGTCAAAGATGTCAAAGTCGCCGGCAAGACCGGCACCGCCCAATGGGGACCGGTCGCCAAACGCCGTAACGCCGCCTGGTTTGCCGGCTACGCCCCTGCCAACCACCCGCCCCTTTACGCGTTCGCCGCGGTGGTCGAGGGTAATCCCGGTGAGTCCCTCTCCGGCGGCTCGAACGCCGCCCCGGTGATTGGCGCCGTCCTTTCCCTTTTGCTCAAGGACTACAAACCACCGGAGAAAGAGCCCGAAGAAGAAAAACCCGTCGACGAAGAAGCGGCACCTGCCGAAGTGGAAGAAGCCGGGGACACCGAGCGCACCGAAGACCTCATGAACCCCGAGGGTGCACCCACCCCGGAGGAACTCTCAGCCGTCGAGTAGATCCCTTTGCGTTTGCCGCCACCCGCCGGGCACGCGATGATCCGCTTCATGTTGGAACTGCGCGAGGTGACGGTCACCGCAGGCGGCACTGCGGAAGCACCGGTCTTGCTCTCCGGAGTGACGGCATGTTTTCCGCGCGGCGAGGTTTGCGCCCTGCTCGGCCCGAGCGGCAGCGGCAAGACCACCTTGGTGCGGGCCATCGCCGGAATCGCCGGCACCAGCGCAGGATCGTTGCATTGGGAAGGCATCGACCTCGACTTGGAGGACCTCCCGCCATCGCAAATCGGCTACGTTCCGCAGTTCACCATCAGCGAGGAAAATCTCACCGCCGAGGAGAACATCGTTCTCGCCCTCCGCCTCCGCGTCGCCGGCCTCTCCGGGGCGGCGCTCGGGGCGCGCGCCGCCGAGTTACTCGACCTCACCGGCCTTGGTTCCGCCGCGAAGACTCTTTCGAAACATCTCTCCGGCGGGCAGCGTCGCCGCCTTGCCCTCTCCATGGAATTGGCCAGCGAACCACCCTTGCTCCTCTGCGACGAGGTGACCAGCGGTCTCGACGCGCGCTCCGAACGCGAAATTCTCGACTTGCTCCGCCGCATCGCCCGCGAAGGCAACCGCGTGGTCATCGTTGTCACCCACGGACTGCGCGATCTCGACGCGTTCGACAAAGTCGCGGTCCTCAGCGCCGGCAGCCTCGCTTACCTTGGACCGCCCGACACGATGGCCCATTATTTTCGCGTCGACCGGCCGGAGGAAGTTTTCGAGCGCCTCCCGCAACGCAGCGCCGCAGAATGGCATGCATCCTGGAACAAGCACCGCACGCATTTCGAGACGGCGGACCGGCCCCCTCCGGAAACTGCGGCAAAGGCGAATGAGACCGCGGATTTTCCCGTGCTGCTGCCCGGCGCCTTCAGCCAATTCCTCACCCTCACGGCCACCCGCTGGAAAATTTTCTTCCGCGACAAGGGCAATTTTGCCCTGCAAATCGGCCTTGTTCTCGGCTTCCCGCTGGTCGTAGCCGTTTTCGCACTGGACGGGTTGCCCGCGGTGCCCAGCTTGGACGCCGGCCTGAGCGGCGATGTGGTGCGACAGCTGATCGAAGCCCGCACTTTCGCCGAAGGGGCGAGTAAGGCCGGTAGCGCGGTGTCCGGACTCATCCTCCTGCAGGTTATTCTCCTCGGTCTGCTCGGGGCCAACAACAGCGCGCGCGAAATCGCCGGAGAACGTGCCATTTTCGAGAAAGAACGTTTTGCCGGCCTGAAACCCTCGGCCTATGTCGGGGCGAAAATAAGCTTCCTCGCCGTGCTCGTCCTCGTGCAGTCCGCGTGGATGACGTGGTTCGTGCGCACCGTGACCGGGTTTCCCGGCGACGGCTCGCAGCAGTTTCTCTTCTTCCTCATGGTCAATGCCGCGCTCACTGCGACATGCCTCGGCATCTCCGCCCTGGCCCGCACTGCCGACCAAGCCTCCCTCGCTTCGATTTACCTCGTCGGCTTCCAGTTACCGCTCTCCGGTGCCGTGCTCGCACTGCCCGCGGGGCTGGACGCCGCTTTGCGCCCTTTCATTGCCGCTTACTGGAGTTGGAGCGGAGCCCTGCAGAGTCTCCGCGAGACCCGCTACTATGACGTGCTTGAACTCGTCCTGCCCACCACGCTATCCGCCGCCTCGCTCTGCGCTTGGGTCCTCCTCCTTCATATCATCTTCGGCATTTTTATGGCATGGCTGGGTTGCCTTCGGTCCGCTTGGGATCGATAGTAATGTTCCCATGGCCCGCCGCGCCCGCAGCACACCGAAAGCCGCAATCATGGCCGGCGCGCTGGTTGTCGTCCTGCTCCTGGTCGCCCTCGGCGGCTATTTCCTCGGCTCCGGCGGGACACCCTACCGCACCGTACCCGAGTTCCCAGTGCAGGAGTACCTTTCCTCCTCCAGTTCGTTGCGCGGAAACAGCTACCGCCTGAGCGGCGCGATCCTCAACTCCATCGCTTGGTCACCGCAATCCGGACGCCTCATTTCGGTCGAACCGACCGGCTCCGGTTCGCCCATCCCGGTGGTTGTTCCGCCCTTGCCGGGCGAGGTCGCCATGCAAAAGGGTCAACGCTTCCATTTTCTGGTCGAAATCCGCGAAAACGGCATCGTGTACGCCAAGGAACTCACGAAATCATGAGACCGATTCTGGCCGCGCTCTTTGTCTTTCTTCCGGGGTCTGTTCTCGGCGCGCAGCAAACCACCGAGGGCGCAGGCGATTCCGCGGCCGCCACCGGCGGGGCGCGCCCCCCCCAGATGAACGAGGGGTTCATCGGCCGTGATATTCCCGCCTTCGACCCGGGGAGCGAGGTTGCCTCCTTCGACGGTAAAATCTGGAACATCAACAACAACCGGTTGCTCCGCGCGCGCTTCGAAAAGTATCTCAACGCACCGGCGGCAACCGGTGCCGACGATGTGGCCTACCGCAAGACGATCGATCGTATCCTTGAGCTGCTGGCCCCGGGCAATGCGACCCGGACAAACATCGATCAAGCCTTCGCCCTCTTGCCCAAAGCTTCGGAATACAGGGACGATGCCAACCTTTGCCGCACCATGTCGGATGCGATCCATGCGGCGCAGGTCAGTCTTGAGACGATCAAAAACCTCAAGCGGGAAAACACCCTTCTCGAGAAACAGCGCGCCACCGCGGAATGGAACAACATGATGGCGGCCCGCTCCTCGGCACTCGAAGTGGCCGGCGGCAGTGATGCAGCCGTCGCCGCCCAGCAGGAAAACGTCAGGTTCGCCCGTGACGCCAAAATGGCCTCGGCCAAGCGGATTCTTTCGGACGTCGCCCAGACCATCGAAAACAACAAACTGCGCATCGCGTTGACCGAACTCAATACCCGCGGGCATCTGCAGGCCCTCATCATGCAGTATTTCGCCACGCGCCGCTTCGAGCACGTGCTCATGGCCAACCGCTTCTACCGCGCGATCTACAAGGATGGGGACAATTCGATCGACGTCTACAAGCGGATGGTCGAATCGCTCCCGGTGAACCGGGACGCCGGCCAGGCCCGGATCAATGCCGAATTCGACCCGAAGGTGGCTGCCGCGGGAGGCTCCGGCGACCGGGGCGCGGGGGTAAGGGCCGGGACGGATGGCGCCGCCGCCGGCGTCGACAACCGCACGGACACGGATGGAAGCAGCGGGGGATCTTTTGCCGCCAGCGGGATGAAACTCGGACTGGAAAACTTCAGCGTCGAAAGCCTGACCGGCGGAGCGGCCGTCGCGGCCCAGACCCTGAGCAAATTGGTCAGTTCTCTCAGTCAGGTCGACAGCCTGGCCAACGAAGCCATCCGCGACGTCAACGAGGGGGTCGAGGCTTACAAATTCCTTCTCGAGCAGGGTGAACTCAACAGCGCCGTCGAGCGCCTCGCCGAAACTTTCGCCCTCGGGGAATTCATGCCGAGTGTCCGCCTGCTCTCGCGCGAGGACAAACGTCGGGCACTTAAGTTCACCCAGATGAGGAACGAACTGCTCGCCGCGCTCGAGGTCAACGATCTGACCCGGGCGGAAAAACTGGTCAACGAGATGACAGAAACGTCCGCCGACTTCGACGCGAGCAAGCCGCTGGCCAAGATCGAGACGGCCAAGACGATCAGCGCGATGCACTTGGCCAAAGCGAAGAATGCCGCCGTCTCAGGCGACCGCGCCGCAATGGAATCCGAGCTGCGCGCCGCGACAGAAATCTGGCCGCGCAACCCCGCCTTGGCCGAGGTCGGGGAAAATATTTTCCAGCAAACCGACCTGCAGCAGCAGGCCTTGAGCGAACTCCAGCGCCTCATCGAGCAGGGCGATCACCGCGCCATCTACCGCCAGAACGCCAAATTCATCGCCGCCACCGCGCTTTATCCCGAATGGCAGGAAAAACTCGGCACGATCCTCGAGGCCATGACCGAAATCGAAGGATCCCTGCAGCGCGCCCGGGAAATCCAGCAACGTGGAGACGCGGCCGGTGCTTGGGAAAGCATCCAGCTGGCCGCGGTTAGGTACCCCGAGGACAACGAGATCAACCGCCTGCGCGCCGACCTGGCCAGCGGAGGGGCCGCCACCTTCGTCCAAGCACTGAATAAAGGCGACGAGCTGGAGGCCCGGGGCGAATCGGGCGCGGCCCTCGCCTGGTATCTCGAAGCCCATCGTCAGTATCCGCCGAGCAAGTTCGCCCAGGAAAAAATCAGCGCCCTGGCCGAGCGCGTCCTGCCCGGTGCGTCCCCCGCTGCCCCCTGACCCCAAAGGCATCCCGCCCCAAGCGGCCCGCTTTCTCCGTGCCCTTACCCACGTTGGCGGATAGCGTTTTACCTCTAGCCCCATGTCTTTCCTGCGCAACCTCTGGCCCTGGCTGGCCGCTGCCTTCAGCGGGGGCCTGCTCACCCTCTGCTTCGCCCCCTTTGATCAATCTTGGCTGGTCTGGATCGCCCTCGCCCCACTTTTGACTGCTCTTTGGTTCGGCCCCCTCCATCCGCGCTACCCTTTGCTCCGCAAAGTGGAACTCGGCTACCTGACCGGACTGGTCTACTTCCTCGGCTCACTCCACTGGATCACCGTCCTGACCATTCCCGGTTGGTTCATTCTCTGCCTCTACCTCGCCCTCTATCCTGCCGTCTGGGCCGGGATTGTGTTTGTCATCGCCACCCCGCGCGACAACGACCATGACCCGCTTCGCTCGGTCTGGCTCAGTTCCTGGCACAATCTTGCCACCGCGGGCATCGCGGCGGCCGCTTGGGTGGCGCTCGAAATCTTGCGCGCTCATATCTTCACTGGCTTTGCCTGGAACTCGCTCGGCATCGCCTTGCACCGCAATATTCCGCTCATCCAGCTTTCCTCGCTCACCGGTGTCGGAGGCCTCTCCTTTCTGGCCGTCCTCTCTTCAGCCATCGCCGTGGCCACCGTACGCCGCCTGATGATCGAAGTCCGCGGCGGAAAAATCCGCGCCCACTTTGACTTCACCATCACCATCGCCCTCATCGTCGCGGCCTTCGGTTACGGGCTTCGCCAAATCGGACGCCCGGCCGAGGTCATACCCCTCCGCGTAGCGGCCGTCCAGCCCTCCATCCCGCAAAATGAAAAGTGGAACCCTGCTTTCGAACAGCGCATTTATGACACCTTTGAGCGCCAGACCGCCATCGCCGCAGCCCTCCAGCCCGACCTCCTCCTCTGGCCCGAAGCAGCCACCCCCCGGGGATTCTTCGAGGACCGCGTGGCCAACGAGTTCGTCAACAAGTGGGCCGCCGCCGGCGACCATGCCCTCCTTTTCGGCACCCTGCGGCTGAGCCACGAAGCTGACTACAACGCCGCCGTCCTGCTGACCGGCCCTGACAACCCGCCGCAGTTTTATCCCAAGTCTCACCTCGTCATGTTCGGCGAATACATTCCTTTCCGTTACAGCTTCCCGCTCTTTGCCATCATTGTCGGCGACATGGTGCCGGATGACTTCGATGCCGGGGACGGCCCGGTCATTTTTCATCTTTCCAATCCACCTCTCGCTCTGGCTCCCCTGGTCTGCTTCGAGGATACCCTCGGCTACCTGGCCCGAGGCGCCTCCAACCTCGGGGCGCAGCTCTTCGTCACCGTGACCAACACCGGATGGTTCAAACGCAGCGCAGGCGGACACCAGCACCTCGCCCACGCCGTCTTCCGCTGCGCGGAAAATCGCCGTCCCATGGTCCGCAGTGCCAACAACGGTATCACCTGCTTCGTCGACCACCTCGGCCGCATCCGGCACAGCTTCGCCGATGCGGACGGCGACATCTTCGGGGAGGGCGTTCTCTTCGCCGAGGTGGAGGTGCCGGTCAATCCTCCGACCACCTTTTACATGAAATACGGGGAAGCCTTTTCCTCGGCCTGCCTTGTCGCCACCTTCGCCCTCCTCGGCCTCGCCGCGGTGCGGAGAAAGCGGTAGAATATCGCATGGACGCGGCGGGTCCGGAGGCCCCGCCCTACCTTTGTGAACACCATCCGGGTAGGGCGCGGCGTCCCTGACGCGCCGGAAACCTACCCTCACCGCTAACGATCATCGGCCGCATGCCGTTACCACGTTTGCCCCGCAGTTGCGTCGGCCCGAAGCGCGCATTAGATTTGCGGCCTATGAAGGACCGACCCAAAGCAGGGGATCTGTCGGGTTCATTGCTCGTTGCCCACCCCATGATGGCCGACCCAAATTTTCGGCGAACCATCCTTTACCTTTCACACCACAGCGCGGATGAGGGTGCACTTGGCTTCATTCTCAACCGGCCACTCGGCCAAAACGCCGCCGACCTGGACATCGGCGACACCCTGGACCAAATCCCCCACGTGCCGATCTACGAAGGTGGACCGGTCCATCGCAACCAGGTCATCGTCGCCACCCTCGAGTGGGATTCGGCCGCCCAAGCCTGCAAATTTCAACCCATGGAGCGACCGGAAGGCGAATTGGACTTGCCCGCCGGCCATGATGAAAAACTCCGCGTCTTTCTCGGCTATGCCGGGTGGTCGAAGAACCAACTCGAGCAGGAAATCGCGATCAACTCGTGGCTGGTGGTCAAGCCGCACCCGGAATTGCTTGGCGCCGATGCCGACGACAGCACATGGCATCGCATCATGTGCGGGTTGGGCCCGATCTATCGCGTGCTGGCCGACTCCCCGAACGACGCCTCGAAAAATTAACCCGCGCGCCACGCGCGGGAGTGTTCAGTTTTCAGTGATTCAGTTTTCAGTACCCCCCCCGCGCCGACCTCAAACCAAGCCACTCACCCAAAACTGAATCACTGAAAACCGCAAACTCCCCCTCCCCGTTCGCCACCAAAGTCTACGCGGCGCTCCAAAAAGTCCCACCCGGCCGCGTTATCACCTATGCCGCCCTCGGTCGCCGGATCGGCTGTCACTCACCCCGCGCCATCGGCCAAGCCCTCCGCGCCAACCCCTTCGCCCCGCAAGTCCCCTGCCACCGCGTCATCGCGTCCGATTTGACCATCGGCGGCTTCCAAGGCGAAAAATCCGGCCCCACCCTCGCCAAAAAGCTCCGCTTGCTCACCGCCGAGGGCATCCACTTTCAAAACAACCACCTCACCGACCCCGCCCGCGCCCTCCGCTAACCTCCCCAATTTTGTCGCGGCGGACAGCCGAGCCCCAGCGAGACAGGCGTAGCCAACTGAAATGACCGCCGATAACATCCGGTTTCATTCAAACTCTGCCCCTACTGAACACTGAAAACTGAACACTTCCCTTCCATGCACCTCCGCGGCCAAATCATCGATATCCCCAACCAACGCATTTTCCCCGGAGTAATCGAAATAGCCGACGGCAAAATTGTCGCTCTCCGCGAGGACCAATCGGTCACTGATCCCGGCTATCTCTGCCCGGGCTTCATCGATGCCCACGTGCACATCGAAAGTTCCATGCTCACCCCGCCGGAATTCGCCCGCATTGCCGTGACCCACGGCACAGTCGGCACGGTCTCCGACCCCCACGAAATTGCCAATGTCCTCGGCATAGAGGGCGTCCGCTACATGCAGAGGCTGGCCGCCCAAACCCCCTGCAAAATCCACTTCGGCATCCCCTCCTGCGTCCCCGCGACCAACTTCGAAACGGCCGGCGCCACCCTCGGACCCGACAGCATCGAGGAACTTTGCCGCGACGAATCACTGCTCTACCTCTCGGAGATGATGAACTTCCCCGGGGTCATCCACCGCGATCCCGAGGTCATGAAAAAAATCGAGGTTGCCAAGCAATACGGTAAACGGATCGACGGACACGCCCCCGGCCTCCGCGGCGAGGACCTCAAGAAATATGTCTCCGCCGGGATCGAGACGGACCACGAGTGTTTTCAGATCGCCGAGGCGCGGGAAAAGCTCGCCCTCGGGCAAAAAATCCTCATCCGCGAAGGCTCCGCGGCGAAAAATTTCGAGGAGCTCTGGCCCTTGCTCAATGAAGCGCCGGAGTCTTGCATGCTCTGCAGCGACGACAAACATCCCGACGACCTCATGGAGGGCCACATCAACCAACTTTGCGCCCGTGCTGTGGCCCACGGCGTCCCGCTCTTCAACGTCCTCCGCGCCGCGTGCGTGAATCCGGTCGAGCACTACGGACTCCGTTGCGGACTCCTCCGCCCTGGCGACCCTGCCGATCTCATCCGCCTCCATGATCTGGTCAGCTTCCAAGTGATGGAAACCTGGATCGACGGACAACTCGTGGCCCGCGGGGGCCAATCCCTCCTTCCGAGATCAAAGTCCCCCCGGGTCAACCACTTCCACGCTACGGCAAAGGTTGCCTCCGACTTCGCCCTCCCCGCTCCGGCCGCGGTAATGGACCCGGCGTCCTCGACACCACTCCGGATCCGCGTGATCGAAGCCCTCGACGGACAAATTATCACCGGCGCCGGCGAGGCCGAAGCCCTCCTCCGTGCCGGGCAAATCGTGGCCAACCCCGGGCAAGACATCCTGAAAATTGCCGTGGTCAACCGCTACAAAGACGCTCCGCCCGCCGTGGCCTTGGTCCGCGGCGTCGGGCTCAAGTCGGGCGCCATCGCTTCCAGCGTGGCCCACGACTGCCATAACATCGTCGCCATTGGCACTTCCGATGAGGACCTGGCCCGAGTGGTCAACCTTCTGATCCAAAACGAGGGGGGCATTGCCGTCGTCGGGGACGGCGGCTTCGAGGACGTGCTTCCTCTCCCCGTGGCCGGTCTGATGAGTGACGGCTACGCCGAGGATGCGGCGACCGCCTACGCTCGCCTGAGCCAAGCGGCCCAGGCCCTCGGCAGCCCTCTCCACGCCCCCTACATGACCCTCAGCTTCCTCGCTCTCCTCGTCATCCCGGCCCTGAAGCTCAGCGACTTAGGTCTCTTCGACGGCCATAAGTTCGCCTTCGTTCCGGTCTGGGTCAAAGCTTAGCCAGACAGCAAAAAGGGCGCCCGAGGGCGCCCTTTCGCGAATATGAACAATTAAGACTTAGGCGCGCCGGCGACGCACTGTGTATCCTGCGAGAGCCAAGCCTGCGAGGCCCAAGAGCGCGTAGGTCGAGGGCTCGGGAACGGTGGCAACACCTTCCACCCGAACGCCTGCCGAGCCACTGCCGCCCCAAGTGATTTGGGCTCCGCCAACATTGGCCAGAACTGCCGGTGAGAATGTTCCCGGGGTGAGAGCAAATGGCAGGTAATTGGCCCCGATGACTGTACCGATGGGAACTGAGGTCCCCTCATACTGGATGTTCAAGGAGAAATCGGTGTTGTAGATGTTGAGAACCATGGGAGATGCAGGATTGGCTCCCGTGAAAACGACTTTTAGGTAGATGGTGTTGGCCAAATCTGCGTAGCTGCTCCAGTCAAGAGGAGCGCTGTTCCAGGTTCCGCCAAGGGTATCGCCAAGGGACACAGAAGGACTGAAGGTGAGTCCAAGTGTGCCTTGCGTGTAGGTGGCGGTGGTCGCGTCGGGGACAACGGTGAATGATCCTGATCCAAAGTCAGCTAGATCAATGTAGCCCTGAGCCTGAGCAAGGCTAAGGGTGAGCATGATGGCAAGGATGCCTGATGTGAGGGTCTTCATTATTTTATTTAGGTGGTGGGTTTGGTGTCTGTGTTTAACTTAAATAAGATTCGTTTGTCGCTTATTAGAGAGTGTAAGGAACTGGTTGGGTTAGTGTGCTGTAGCCAGAGGCCGATCCTTTACGGACAATTTGGATGGAGGTTCCGATGGCTAGAACGGTGGTGTCCGCATTAGGACTACCCAAAGCAACCTTTTTCCAGTTGGTACCAGAGTAAAAGTAGGTTGAGGCAACGCCATTAGCCGTGAGGATGACCGTATCAGCCAGTGTTGCGCTGGCGCCTGAAGTCACCACGGTGGAAAGTCCTGACGTTCCTAGTGTAGTGTCCGTCGGCCAAAATTGGGAAACAATCGTTGTTCCGGAATTTTTGACCGCAACCTCGCGCTGTTGTGTTGGAACTTGACCCGTGACAACAAAGGAAAGGGCCGTATTGGCCAGGCGGGAATACTGGATGCCGAAGTAAGGGAGTAGAGCAACGTTAGAAGCGTCGGGAGAGCCAAGGGAGGCTCTGACCCACTTTACGGAACTTGTGTTGTAGAAGTAGGTGCTGGGCACACCATTGCTCACAGCAACAATCGTGTCCGCCGTCGTGGAGGAAGTGCCACCTTGGACGCCACTTGAGGCCGGTGTGCCAAAAAAGGAGCTGAGGGTGTCGCAGGCAAAAATTTTGTAGGTGTCCGTTCCAGCGACGATGCCCAGAGTGGTGAGGTTGACCTGCGCTGCGTCGGTTGAGCTCACCGTAACCGTGGTGCCGGTGTTGGCAGTCCCAGCAATCGCACCACCAGTGTTGGCGGAAGAGGAGATGAGGAAAAGACGACCTTCAGCATCGCCGCTCGTGATTTGGATCAAAAAGGGCGTGTTAGGTTGGGAGAGCGCACCGACGGTCCATCCAGCGTTGCTGTTGGAGATGGTGTTGGCCGTCACTCCGGTGATGGTACCGGCGACTTGTCCGTCGATCGCTTCGGTTTCCAGGAGGGGAACCGAAAAAAGCGTGTTCTTCTTGGCCGAGCCAGTGCCGGCGGTGATGCCAACGGTGACAAAACCTACCGGTTCCGTCGTTGCGGTGGTTGTTGATTGGCCGTTCACGCCGGTCAGCAAAACAGACGAGGCGAAAGCAGCCGCGAGGGAGAAACGAGTAATGTTCATACAGGGCAAAGATAATGGGTTGGAGTAAGTTGTCAAAGAGTTTTTCGGGGTTGTCGCGAAATTGTCACATTTGCTTATCATGTTGATGGCCTGCAGTTTAGCGTCAGTCTTGGCCTCTGGCTCTATTTTTTTTTGAAAGAAGACTCTTTTCAAGGGGTCAAAATGCTCATTGCGCCGCGGGGCAGGACGGAAGAACCCAACTCTCGCCGCAGCGCTCGGTCTGCCGCCGCGTCATCCCCAAATTTCAAGGCAGGGTCAGGCAACAAAACGATCGTTTGAAGGCTCGGGGCCAGCGCGATCATGGCCTTGAGTTCCTCCGACGCGTTGGTTCCCCTGCGCACGGCCTCGCGCCAGCGGAGGGCAACCGCGGACTGGGAGTCCGGAGCAGACACCTCGACGGCCTCCCCGGCCTCGGAAGCTTCGGCCGCGGCCAGTTGCATTTTAACCCGCAGCAAGGCGGAACTTTTCCAAGGAGACTGGCGCGTCAAGGCCGAGAGCAAATAAGCGTGCGCGGCGGAGCCTTCCCCAAGTTGACGGCTGAGTTCGCCGTGGAAAAAGTGGACGGATGCATCGGAGGGGCTGCTCTCCGCCGCCTCAAGCAAAAGTTGTTTGGCCTGCGGACCGGCCCGCTCCACGCCCAGTTCGCCACGTCGCAGCCACACCCCCAGTGCGGCCAGCAATTTGGCCGGGGCCTCGCTGCCCCCACGCTGCGAGGCGTTGGCGGAAGCGCGGGACAGGGCGTCGGTGTCCCTTTGTTGCAGGGCGATCTCGCCGGCCAGCAATTCGAGCCCGGGCAATTGCGGATCGGTCTGTTGAGCCATGGCCAGTTGTGCCATCGCGTCGTCCATCCGTTCCTCGTACCGCGCCCTCACGGCCTCATCGAGCGACCGCAAGGCGGAGGCCCGCTGCTCCTCGGTCGCCGGCAAAATGTCCGAAGCCGCAGCCAACCGCCTGAGCTGCAGCCGGTGCCAGAAGAAGCTTGCCACGAAGGACGAAAGAATAAGCAAAACAGCAACCGTGCAGAAAATAATCTCCTTCCTGCTTAATTGCCGGAAACTGAACAAAGTCACGCCCGTCGGGTTGGTCGCCATGTCGGACAGTTGGATTGTTCCAAGTTCTGTTTTGGCGCAGGAGCGCCGGGAAATGAACCATTTTTTGCGCTGCCCCAGGCTTGAACGCGACCGGTTGGGCGGCGGGTTGACCGGGTCGGGGATCGGAGTTTCCATGGCTGCAAAAACGCCTAACGTGCGATCCTGCCTCATTTAGTCAAGCGCGGCCTCAAGCTCAGGCCCGCCGTGTTTTGGGCCCGCCAGACCATTCCGTCGGCCTGCGCCACCGCTTTTCTTCGTTCCCAAGAGCCGCGCTTTGCGCTTCGCTCGACGTTCTGGCTTATGCTCTCCGCACGGCAACCGATCACCATCCGCTTCGAGGACGCCGATCCCGCCGGCGTCGTTTTCTATCCGCGCGCCATCGCCTTGGCCCACGCTGCGGTGGAGGATCTGCTGCGGTGCAGTGCGCTTGGTTGGGACGCATGGTTTGCCTCGCCCCATTACGCCGCGCCCTTGCGCCGGGCGGAGGCGGATTTTTTCCTCCCGATGAAACCCGGCCAGTCCTTTGAAGTCTGCGCCAGCGTGGAGAAAACGGGTACCTCATCGATTACCTTCCTGGTGGAATTCCTCGAGGCCGCCGGAAACACCGCAGCGCGCATCCGCACGGTCCATGTCCTGATCGACAAGACGACCGGACGGCCCCTGGCCCTAACTCCGGAAATCCGCACCGCGCTCGGCACCGGCGCCTGAGCGGCGGCCCGGACGCTCAATACCGCGGCGTTTTGCCCAGTGCGTTGCGGACGATGGTGGCGGTGGCAATGCTCTCCGGCCGCGCGAAGGCGGGAAAGACATCCTCGCTCGCCCGTTGCGCCTCGGCCCGCGCCGCCTCGTTCTCCGCCACCACGCGGAGCGCGAAGCCGTTGCGCTCGTCCCGCGTCATGCGCAGCGCGACGCGTCCCGACCGCACGCGGCATTGCAGCGCGCGCTCGAGCGCCGCGAGATCGACCAACTCGCCGCGGATTTTGACCAAGTCATCGAGCCGCCCGAGCACGCGCAATTCCCCTCGGCGCAACTCGGCCCGGTCGCTCGTGCCATACCAACCGCCACGCTTCGGATCCTCCCAACGCACCCGGCCCTCCCCGTCGAACATCATCCATCCGGTCAGCAACGAGGGTCCGCGCAACTCCAGCACCCCGGCGCCATCCAACCTCGCGTCCAAATGACCGAGCAAGGGCAACCACTCCGCATCGTGGGCCTCAATCCGCGCCGTGGCCACTTGGGAGGCTGCTTCGGTCAGCCCATAGCTGGCGAGCAAAGGCCAACCCAAAGCCTGGGCCCGTTCCCGCAGGCCGTTGTCCAACGCGCCGCCGCCCACCACCACGGCACGCAAACGCTCCGGCGCGGGCAAGCCCGCGGCGGCCAAGTCATGGACCTGGGCCGGAACCAAGGCAGAGAGCGTTGCGCCGCAGTCCTCTGCCCTGAAAACAAACTCCGCCGCATTCCAGTCGCCCAAATGGTGAGCAGGCACTCCGGCCAGCGCGGCACGCACCACGATGCCGAGACCTCCGACATGGAAGACCGGCAGGGGATCGATCCAGACATCCGCCGCGCCGACCGCCAAGTGAAGATTGACTGCGCGGGCGCTGGCCTCGAACGCCATCCGAGAGAGCGCCACGATTTTGAGACAACCGCTGGTGCCCGAAGTCCCCAGCCAGACGTGGTCTGCCAGATCGGGAAACTCCGCGGCCCAGACCCGGTCCCGCCAGACCGGCGCAAGACGGGGGTTGAGCAATAAGAAACTTCCGCCGGACTCCCAGGGAGGGCAACCCTCCCGCCACAAATCCAAGCCACGCAGCATTCACCCATCATCCGCCGGTCGGGTCGAATTTCCAAAGGCAAATCCCAGCGCACTTTTTCCTTTCCCACTTGCCAACTTTCCCACCTTGATCTCGCCCCCCGGCGAGCCTGCTACGCAGCTGTCGCCTCGCTCCAGCCTATCTCGCTCCGCTCGGTTCCAACTTTCCCCCCGTTCGAACCCCCCTTTTTCCTTGCCTCGTGGCCGCACCGCACGCACATTACGCGACCTTTCCGGCCCCGCCCCGCGGTGCCGCCGCTGTCAAATGCCAGGGTAGCTCAGCGGTAGAGCAGGGGACTCATAAGCCCTTGGTCGGGAGTTCGATTCTCCCCTCTGGCACCAAAGCAACACACCACCAAATATGGCCAACATCAAATCCGCCGCCAAACGCGCACGCCAAACCAAAGTCCGCACCGCCCGCAACCGCAGCACCCTGCGCAGCCTGAAAACCCTCGCGGGCAAAACGAAAACTGCTCTCGGCACCAAGGACAAGAAAAGCGCTGCCGAAAAGGCCCGCGAACTCGTCTCCGAACTCGACCGCGCGGTCAAGCACGGCACCATCCACCGCAACGCGGCCAACCGCCGCAAGAGTTCCCTCGCCCGCCAACTCGCGGCCCTGACTTCCTAGGGCGCAGCGAGGGAAAACCGGCACGCCTTTGCCGGTCGTTCGCGCCCGGGATCTCGAACGGGAAAAGGCACGCGCCCCAGCCCCCGCGAGAGGGTCACCGGCCGTACCTTGTTTGCTGGGCCGTGCCGCCCCCGGTTGTCATTCCCACACTTCCCGCCGCCCGGCCCTCGTCCTCCGCTCGGTTCTCGCCACCCGCGGTGCGTCGCGTTTAGTTTGGGGCCATGTCGCCCGACATTTACGAAAAGCTGGGCTTTTTTTACCTCGGCCGAGAGGTCAGTGCGGACGGTCAGGTCGGCGATACGCCGCTGCTTTATGATTCGCGCAACTTGACCACCCACGGGGTGTGCGTTGGCATGACCGGCAGCGGCAAAACGGGTCTTTGCCTTGCCCTGCTGGAAGAGGCCGCCATGGATGGCATTCCGGCACTCCTAATCGACCCGAAGGGAGACCTGGGCAATCTTCTGCTCACCTTTCCCAACATGTCGGGCGAGGACTTTGTCCCGTGGGTCAATGAAGAAGATGCCCGCAAGGCCGGCGTCTCCACCGTCGAATTCGCGGCTTCCGAGGCGGAAAAATGGAAGCACGGCCTTGCGCAATGGGGCCAGACGCCGGAGCGCATTGCGGCCCTGCGCGAAAAGTGCGAGATCGCCATTTACACGCCGGGCAGCAACGCGGGGATCCCGCTCTCCATCTTGCGATCGTTCGAGGCGCCGTCCGCCGAAGTGGCCAACGACACCGAACTCCTCGCCGAGCGGGTCCAGAGCACAACCTCCGGCCTGCTCGGCCTCCTCGGCATCGATGCCGACCCCCTGCAAAGCCGCGAATTCAGCTTGCTCTCCGCCATCCTCCATCAGGCCTGGAAAAACGGTCAGTCCCCCGACCTCGCCGGCCTGATCGCCGCGGTGCAAGAGCCGCCATTCGACAAAATCGGCGTGCTCCCGGTCGGGGAGTTTTTTCCCGCCCGCCAGCGCCACGGTTTGGTCATCGCGCTGAACAACCTGCTCGCCTCGCCCGGTTTCGCCACCTGGCGCGAGGGAGAACCGCTCGACATTGCACGACTCCTCCACACACCCGCGGGAAAACCGCGTCTCGCCGTTCTCAGTATCGCGCATCTTTCCGATGCCGAGCGCATGTTTTTTGTCACCACCCTGCTCGAGGAAGTGATCTCGTGGATGCGCCGCCAGCCCGGCACACCATCGCTGCGCGCGTTGCTCTACATGGATGAGATCTACGGCTACCTGCCACCCGTGGCCAACCCGCCATCCAAGGGGCCGCTCCTTCTCCTCCTCAAGCAAGCCCGCGCATTCGGCCTCGGCCTGCTCGTCGCGACCCAGAACCCCGCCGACTTGGATTACAAAGCCCTGGCCAACTGCGGCACGTGGTTCATCGGCCGCTTACAAACCGACCGCGACAAACAACGCGTGCTTGAAGGCTTGGAAAGTGCCAGCGCGGGCCGCGGAGCCGACCGCACCAAGCTCAACGCATTGCTCAATGCGCTGGGCAAACGCGTCTTCCTCCTCAACAGCGTGCATGAGGCGGAAGCAAAACTTTTCACCACGCGCTGGACCATGAGCTATCTCCGCGGGCCCCTCACCCGGGAGCAAATCCGCGTGCTGATGGACAACACCGGCCGTCCCGCGGCCCCACCCCCACCCCTGCCACCAGCCTCTGCAGCCGGCAGTCCGGCCCCCTCCCCCGAACCCCCGGCCGTGGAGCCCGGCGTGTGGCAACTCGTACTGCCCGAGGCTGGACCCTTGCTGCACCCCACGCTCGGCCTGCGTATCCGGGCCACTTTCGCTTCCCGCCGTCCGGCGGTCGAGACGCCCGCCGAAGTGCTAGTCAGTGTTCCATTCGGTCCCGATGGACAACCGGCTTGGCAGCAGGCAGGCGTGGCCTGCGCGACACATCAGGCGCATCCGCCCGTGGCGCACGGCGGCCCAGTATTCGTCGACCCTCCTCCCGCCGCCCGGCAAACCGCGCAACAGCAAGCTTGGCAGATTGAGGGGCGCGGGCAGCTGGGCGAGAGCTTGGAAATCTCCGTGCTCCGCGAGGGAAAAATCACCGGTGCGCCTTTCGAAACCGATGCGGAGTTCCGCCTGCGCCTGGAACAGGCAGCCCGCGAAGAACGCGATGAGGCCGTGCGCCTGATGCGGCAGAAATTCGAAACGAAATTGCGCTCCGCCGCCGACAAGGTGATCCGCGCGCGCGAAGCCGTGGCCGGCCAGAAAACCCAGGCCCGTTCCGCGCAGGTGCAAACCGCGATCAGTGTGGGCACCTCCCTGCTCGGCGCGCTCTTCGGCAAACGGGCCTCGGGGCTTGGTCATATCACCCGCGCCGGCACCGCCGCCCGAGGGGCGGCTCGCGCCATGAAGGAGTCCGCCGAGGTCGGCACGGCAGAAGAAAAACTCGCCGCCGCCGAGGCCGTCGCGGCGGAACTCGAGGCCGAACTGGAAACAAAAGCCGCCGAGATCCCTTCGCCCTCGGCCTTGGTTTCCTCGCCAGTGATCCTGCGCCTCAAACTCCTTCCCTCCACCCTACGCATCGAGTCGACCGGCATACTTTGGAGTTCATGATCCACCGGGGTGTTGCCAAACCGGGCCAGGGCGCGGCCTTTTACGCTTTGCCCTGACCAAGTTTCGGTCTTTGCTCTGGCTATGACGCCACAAGTCAGAAACATCCTTTCTTGGTACGGAGCCGACAACCCCGGCACCCTGACCAATCTTGCCCGCCTCCTCAACCACGGCACGCTCGGGGGCACCGGCAAGATGGTGATTCTGCCCGTCGACCAGGGTTTCGAGCACGGCCCGGCCCGCAGTTTCGCCATGAATCCGGCCGCCTACAGTCCGCTCTACCACTTCGAGTTGGCCATCGAGGCGGGCTGCAGCGCCTATGCCGCCCCGCTTGGCTTCCTCGAGGCCGGGGCACGGGAATTCGCCGGGGACATCCCGCTCATTCTCAAGCTCAACAGCAAAGACATGACTGCCGATGAAAAGGACCCCATCTCGGCTCGCACCGGCACAATCGACGACGCCTTGCGCCTCGGTTGCTCGGCCGTCGGCTTCACCATTTATCCCGGCTCGAGTCTGCGCTTGGAAATGTACGAGCAGCTCGCCGAGTTCGCCCACGAGGCGAAGCAGGCGGGGCTGGTCGTCATCGTCTGGTCCTATCCGCGCGGGACGAGCCTCAGCCCGGCCGGCGAAACCGCCATGGACGTCGACGGCTACGCCGCCCACATCGCCTGCCAAATCGGGGCACACATCGTCAAAATCAAACTCCCTGCCGATTACCTCGAACAGCCCGCGGCAAAAAAAGTTTACGAAGCGGAAAATGTCCCGATCAAGACCCTGACCGAACGGGTCCGCCACTGCGTGCAATGCGCCTTTGACGGACGCCGTATTCTCATTTTCTCGGGCGGCCCGAGCGAGTCAGACAAGACACTCCTCGAATCAATCCACGCCATCCGCGACGGCGGTGGCTTCGGCTCGATCATCGGCCGGAACTCTTTCCAACGTCCGAAAAAGGACGGACTCAAACTGCTGCGCGAGATCATGGACATCTACGCAGCCCCAAAGAACTGAAGCTTATGCAACTCGGAATGATCGGACTTGGTCGGATGGGCGCCAATATCGTGCGGCGACTCATGAAAAACGGACACACCTGCGTTGTCTATGACACCCATCCCGACGCCGTGGCGGATCTGGTCAAGGATGGTGCCACCGGCGCCGGATCCCTCGAGGAATTCGCCGCCCTGCTGGAGCAACCGCGCGCCGCGTGGGTCATGGTCCCCGCCGCGGTTACCGACCGGGTGATCAAGGACCTTGTCCCCCACTTGGGAAAGGGTGACATCGTCATTGACGGTGGAAATTCTTATTTCCGCGACGACCGCCGCCGCGCCAAAGAACTCGCTCCGCAAGGTATCCACTACATCGACTGCGGCACGAGCGGGGGTGTATGGGGGTTGGAACGCGGCTATTGCCTCATGATCGGCGGGGAAAAAGACCCCGTGCAGCACCTCGACCCGATCTTCAGGACGATCGCTCCCGGGCGCGGCGACCTGCCCCGCACGCCGGGACGGGACAAAGCGGGCGGCACATCGGAAGACGGGTACCTCCATTGCGGTCCGGCCGGCGCCGGACACTTCGTCAAAATGGTCCACAATGGCGTGGAATACGGCATGATGGCGGCATTGGCCGAGGGCTTCGACATCCTCAAAAATGCGGACGTTGATTCCCGTCCGGTCAGCCACGACGCGGAAACTGCCCCGCGCATGGGGAATGACCTCGACTACCATCTGCCGGTCGGGGAAATCGCCGAACTCTGGCGCCGCGGCAGCGTGGTCCAAAGCTGGCTCCTCGATCTGATCGCCATCTCCATGGTGGAAGATCCGGAGCTGAAAACGTTCTCCGGCCGGGTTTCGGATTCGGGGGAAGGCCGCTGGACCGTCATGGCCGCGATCGAGGAGGGCGTTCCGGCCGACGTTCTCAGCGCCGCGCTCTACGCACGCTTCCGTTCGCAGGAGACCGCCTTCTCGGACAAGGTCTGCTCGGCCATGCGCTACCAATTCGGCGGGCACCTCGAGAAGCCGGCGGCGGAATAAGCCGCGCGGCGGGGCTACCGGCCGGAAGCTTTGCCGGCCCTATTTCCCGACAATCAATCCGTTGACGAAACGGATGGCCGGGCCGAGCAACGGAAGATGCTGATAAATTCCGGCGGCCGGATTCCAAAAATCCTGATGCAGAATGATCCGGCCTTCACCGTCGAAGCGCAACTGCGAGATACCCTCGGTAATGATGGGCTTTCCACCGGCGAGGTTTTTCGTGCGGATTTCCATCGTCCAACGGGCATAGACATCCGGTCCGGAGACCGCGACATCCTCAAGGCGGGCGGCAACTTTCTCGGCACCGCGCGCCGTTTTGAGCAGATACTTTTCCACCGCCTCGATCCCGACCTCAGTCGCGACGGTATCGTTGAACCAGGCATCCGTGGCGTAGGTTTCGCGCGCGAGGGCTTTGACATTTTCCTCGCTGAGATCCCCATAGAGCGCGGCAAAGCGTTGCACGGCCCGCTGGGCCGACTCGTTGCTCCCTAGGGAGACACCGGGACGGGCAGAAAGCGCCTCGGCATAGTCGGCCCGGAAGTCGGAGGGACCCGAGCTGCATCCGGAGAGGGAAAACATGGCGATAAAGGGCAGGAGGGGAAAAATCTTCACGCCTTACCCTGCGCTGATGATCCGCCGGGGGCAAACTCCGCTTTGAGCAACGCGTCAAAATCGCCGCTCGGGCCGGCATAGAACGGGTAACCCGCCGGGTCCTCGCCCTCGGGAAGATGCCGCCAGTGTTTGTAGGCCCAAAGCCACCCTTCGGGCTGCCGCCGCACCTGTCCTTCAAAAGCATCCCAGCACTGCTGGGCGATTTCCTGCTCGGTCGCCTCCGGCGAAAAGTGCAAAGGCGGATGCGCGATCGTCCGGTAACGTCCGTCCGCCATCGGTACGCTTTCGATCGGAATGATGGGGAGTCCGGTGCGCTTTTGCAAAACGGCGTGCAGCTTGGTCACCGAGCACCATCGGCCGAAGGATTTGATCGGCACGGAGGGCAGGCGCGGGTCGAGTTGGAGGTCGATGAGGACACCAATGTTTCCGCCCGCTTTGAGATGTTTAAGCGTGACGAGCATGGAGCGCTCCTGCGGGACAATCCGGTGGCCGCTTGTCGCTCGCAGTTGGTCGAAGATCGGGCCGAGGAGGGGATTGCGGAACCGCTGGGTGACAATGCAACCGGGCAGGCGCTCGAAGGAACCGGCGATACTCAACCACTCGAAATTCCCGTAGTGCAGGCAGACAAAAATGCCGCCGTGGTGCTGGCGATTCAATGCGCGCGCCTCATCCCAGCCTTCCATGACCATGCGCTGCGGATAATTGTCCGCCGTGAAATTGCGGGCCCAAAAAAGTTCGAGCATGGAGCGGGCGAATTGCCGGTAGGAATCGCGCCCGATCGTCCGTATCTCCTCCGGCGTCTTTTCCCGGCCGAAGGCCATTTCGAGATTGGCCTGCGCGTAAGCCCGGCCGCGTTGGTCGAATTGGTAAACCAAACCGCCGAGCAACCAGGCAAGACCACGAACCGCGCGCCACGAAAGCAAAGGAATCAGACGCGAAAAGATCCAGAGGCCGGCGAACTCAACACGACAACGAAAGCGGGCCCAGAGCCCGAGGTCTTCCCAATTTGGAAATTTTTTTCCCACGGATCAGGCGGCCGCTTCCGGCTCGAGTCGCGGAAAGACCGGCCGGGGCTCGCCCACCGTATGCCCCGCCGCGACCACACCCCAGACGGGCGTGAAATTTCCCGAGCACCCGAGCTGAGCCAGAAGTTCGTCGGACGCCTGCGGGATGACAGGGTGGACTAACACCGCGGCCAATCGCGCGGCCTCCACCAAAGTGACAAGGACTTCGTCAAGACGGGCGACGCGGTCCGGGTCTTTGGCCAGTTTCCACGGGGCCGAGCTTTCGACAAACCCATTGGCCGCTGCGATGAGTTCCCAGACCGCCTCGAGCGCGGAATGGATTTGGTAGGCGCCGAGCGCCGCATCAAAGCGGCGGGCGGCTTCCGACCCGAGCACCTCGATGGCCAGAGCATCCGCCGATTTGTCCACCGGCCCGGCCGCGAGTGTCCCGCTGCGGTAGCGGCGCGCCATGCTGACCGTGCGGTTGACCAGATTGCCGAGGTCGTTGGCCAGATCGGCATTGTAACGCGCCTTGAGGCGCTCCTCATTGAAGTCGGCATCCTGACCGGTTGCGATGTCACGCATGAGGTAGTAGCGCAAGGCCTCGGCGCCATAGCGGTCGGCCAGCGCATCGGGATCAACCACATTGCCCGAACTTTTACTGACTTTGGTGCCCCCGAGGTTCCACCAGCCATGAACGAGCAACTTAGGCATGACCTCGAAGCCGGCGGCCTTGAGCATGATCGGCCAGTAAATGCCGTGCGCGGGCACGAGAATGTCTTTGCCGATAACGTGCGCGTCGCAGGGCCAGAGTTCCTTGAAATCGGGCAAACCCGTTCCGTCCTGGGCACGGAATCCGGCGAAGGTGGCATAATTCATCAGCGCGTCGAACCACACATAGGTGACGTAGTCCCGGTCGAAAGGGAGTTCGATCCCCCAGCCCAAGCGAGATTTCGGTCGGGAAATGCACAAGTCCCCCGCCTCCTTGGCCACCGCATTGGCCAGTTCATTGCCGCGGAAGGAGGGAAAAACAAAGTCCGGATGCTCGGCCAAGTGACCGGCCAGCCAAGGGCGGTATTTGGCAAGCCGGAAATACCAATTCTCTTCCTCGATGAACACGACCTCGCCCCACTCGGGTCCGAACTCGCCTTGCGCGTTGCGTTCCTTGTCGGTCAGAAATTGCTCCTGCCGCACGCTGTAGTGCCCGCTGTGTCGGGCCTTGTAGAGGTCGCCCTGATCGTGCAGTTGCTGCAGCACGGCCTGGACCGCGGCGATGTGGCGCGGATCGGTCGTTTCCGCCCAGCCGTCGTAGGCGACGCCCAACTTTTCCCACAGCGCTTTGAATTTTTCCGTGATCTCACGGGCGAATTGCGCGGGAGGAACGCCGGCTTTTTCCGCCGACTGCTGGACTTTCTGCCCGTGCTGGTCGACGCCGGTAAGGAAGAACACCGGACGCCCGCGCTCCCGGTGCCAGCGGGCAATCACATCGGCCAGCACCTTTTCGTAAGCGTGACCGATGTGCGGCGGTGCGTTCGTGTAATCGATCGCGGTGGTAATGAAAAAAGTTTGTGCAGACATCAGCATCCCATCAAAGCCTCCCGGCGCCCCCAACCCAACGTCAAAAAGCGCGGGAGCGCCGTTACATCAGCGGACGCAGAATCTGGAGGGCCGACTCCTGCCGCGCCGTCGCGAGCCATTGGGCGAAGAGAAGCATCTCTTTACCCTCGAGGAGGCCGCTTTCCATCAACGGTCGCTGTTCGGCCGCGGCCTGCTCATCCAGTTCTCCCCGCGAGGCCACATAGACGGCAAAGCCCCCATCAGGCGCAGGCGTGAAGCTGCCCAGCGTGCCGTCGGCCCTATCGATCGCGGCCATGGCGATCTGCCGCTGGTCGGGAGAGAGTTCTCGGTCGAGGACGCTCAAACCGGCCACCTTCTCCGGTTTGACCCCGGCCGCCTTGGCCGCCGCGGCAAAGTCCTTGCCCCCTTCCATCGCGGCCCGCAACTCGGCAAGATCGCGATCCGCCGCTTCACGGACCATGGTGTCGCGCTTGCCCGCAATGAGGTCCGCACGCAAATCGGCTCGCGCCTCCTCGAAGGTCATGGGCCGCGCAGCCTCCACCCCGGCCACCTCGATAACCGCAAAGCCGTCATTGCCCACTTGGACGATTTCAAAATTTCCGGCGCCCTGGGGCAAGCGAAAGGCCACTGCGGCAGCCGCGGGGACCACTTCGCCATCCACGCCGTCCAAAGCACCCCCGGTCGAAGTATCCGCGGCAAAGAAAGGAGTGGTCCGGACCTCAAGCCCCTTCTGCCCGGCCACCGTGACCAGATCCCCGCCCCCGTCGGTCAGCGCTTGCGACAAATCTCCGGTCGCCGTGGCCATCTTTTGCAGGGCCGCCACGCGCTCGGCGCCTTCCAGCGTCCGTTGGTCCGGCGCTAAGGCAAAAAGTACGTAGCGCACCGCACGTTTCTCGGGCACCTGCAAGCTCGAGGCCCGTGCCGCGAAGGCCTCGGCCAGTTCCTTGTCGTCCACTTGAACGTTTTTGGCCACCGTGGTCGCCTTCCAGCGCAAGATCTCGAGGTTGAGCGGACGGATGCGGTTGAGGGCAGCCGCGGCTTCACCGGGCATGACCATGGCCGGTGAACCGACGAGTTCCTTGATCCCGGCCAAGCGCAGGCTGTCGCGGATCACGCTTTCGAGTTGCCGCTCGGTGAATCCGCGCGGGGCAAGCTGCTCCTGCATGAAAGTGGAATATTTGACCGGGTCAAATTGCCCCCCGGTCTGGAAAACCGGCAGCATTTTGATGCGGTCGACCACCGCTTGATCGCCCGGTTCGACGCCGAGGCGGGCCGCTTCATGCTGCATGACCATGAGGTTCCAGATGAAGTTGTTGGCCGCCTGGTCTTCCGACTGCGCCTGCCCGGAGAGATCACGGACCAGTTCGAACTGGCCCAAAGCAAGCGCCAACTGGTAGTTGCGCACCGCACGTTCGATATCCACCTGCATGACATCGCGCCCGTAAATCTTGGCCACGATGTTGCTGCCCACCCGCTCGAGATCGGTTGTGTTGTAAAGCCAGGCGAAGGCGATGATGGTCATCGCGGCGATCAGGGTCATGAGCCAGCGCTGGTGCTTACGGATCGTGGTGAACATGGGACGATTGTGTTGAAAAAGACTCGTTGGTGGCTTAAATGGTCAGCTTGATGAAAGCAAGCCCCCGCGCCACACCCAGACTTTTCC
Organism: Chthoniobacter flavus; assembly: GCA_945871065.1. GTDB lineage: Bacteria > Verrucomicrobiota > Verrucomicrobiia > Chthoniobacterales > JACTMZ01 > JACTMZ01. Next base: position 25,823 of record CAMBUL010000007.1, read on the forward strand.
TGATTCTGGCCGCACTGGCAACAGCCACGATGACGGCCGCAGCACAAGATGCCGTGGTCATGAAAAGCGGGCTGACCCGTGAGGGGAAAATCACCGGCGTGAGCGGCGCAAATCTCCGTCTGCAAGTCCAAGGCGGCGGAGCCACCGGAATCCCGCTCGCCGAAATCCGTGAGATTCGCATGGACGCTCCGCCGGAATTCGAAGCCGCCGCTTCGCGCCTGGCCAGCAACGACGCGGCTGGCGCGGTTGCCGCCTTGCAAACCATCAATGATACCTACGCCGGTCTGCCCGCCCCATGGGCCCAGCGGGCCGCCGCCCTGCTCGGTGATGCCAAGTTGGCCGCCGGCGACCAAGAAGGCGCGGCGGCGGCTTATGAAAAACTAATTCAGACCTATCCCGAGGCCACCGCCTTGGCCAACCTCGGCCGGGCTCGCTTGGCCGTCGAAGGCGGCCGCTTCGACCAAGCTTCCCCTTTGCTCGAGCCCCTGCTCGCGGCCTCCGACCAAACCGCGTTCCCCGCGCCCTCCGATGCGGCGGCCCTTTGCCAAGCCCACTTGCTCACCGGCCGGGTGCAGGAAGCCGCCGGCGACCATCAAGCCGCCTTGGCCAGCTACTTGAAGGCCAGCGCCCTCTTCCCTTTCGACAAAAATGCCGCCACTGACGCCCAGAAGCGCGCCGACGCCTTGCGCGCTGAACATGCCGGCCTGATCGCACCCTGATTTTCCCAACACCCACCAAACCTATGATGACCCACCGCCCGCTCATAATCCCTGCCTTACTGACGTCCGCCTTGCTTGCGGCCTCCCCCGCCCGCGCCGCGGAAACTGAAGGCGGCAGCACGTCGATCATCGAGATGATTCTGCACGGCGGTCCGCTCATCATCATGATCTGGCTGGCCATTGTGGCCACCTCGGTCGTCATGGTGACTTTCATCATCCAGCTTTTCCTTCAAGTGCGGCCCCAAAACCTGGCCCCCAAGGCCTTGGTCGGCGCCCTCGACGAATCGCTCCGGGCCGGCAATTTCCAGGAGGCCTGGGAGACCTGCCAAGCCAATGCCAAGACCTACATCGCCGCCGTGCTCGGCGGGGCCTTGGAGCGTATCGGGCGCGGCAAGGATGCAACCGACACCGCCATCATCGAACTCGGCATCCGCCAATCGCAGGTTTTCAAGACCCGCAACAGTTACCTCTCGGTCATCGGCGTCATTGCCCCGATGATCGGACTGCTCGGCACGGTCATCGGCATGATGGGCGCGTTTGCCGTCCTCGGGCAGACCGGCGTTTCCGACCCGCGCAAGCTCGCCCTGAGCATCGGCGAGGTGCTCCTGGCCACGGCGAGCGGTCTCTTCATCGCCATCCCGGCCTTTATTTTCTACTACTTCTTCCGCAACCGCATCAGCGACGCCACGGTCTTTGCCGACAGCGAACTCAACCACCTCGTCGAGGATATACCGTTCGATGAAGTGAAGGGCCTGCGCATCGGGGAAAACTTCAGCGCGGGTGACGGATTGAACGCCGGCGACGCCCAGTCCAAGGTCTCGCACAAGGTGTCGATGCAACTGACCACCAACTGCCCGGTCTGCCAGACCGCGGTCGTGCCCGGCCACAACCCGTGCCCCGGCTGCGGGACCACGCTCGATTGGCAGTCCTAATCCGATGTCCGACGCCGCCCCCAAAAAAGGCAAAAGGAAGCACCGTCAGCCGGAGCCGGACTCCGATCCGGAATTCCAGATCGCGCCGATGATCGACATCCTGCTCGTGCTCCTCGTTTTCTTCATGTCGATCAGTTCGACCGAAGTGCTGCAGTCGAACAAAGATATCCGGCTGGCCGTGGCCAAAGACGCCAAGGACGCGAAAGAGAATCCCGGACAAATCATTGTCAACCTCGCGATCAATCCAATCAGCAGCGCGGTGGCCATCAGCGTCAACGAGAAAGACTATCCCTCACCCGGCGACCTCATCCCCGTCCTGCAAAACCACATCGCGCAAAACCCGATGGTTCGCGTCCTCATCCGCGCCGACAAAGACGTGCGTTATGCCTCCATGAAAAGCCTGCTCGAGGCGGTCGGCAGAGCGGGCATTGCCAATGTGACTTTCTCCGTCGTCGACAAGGAGGCGGCGCCGACCCCGTCCTGACCCGCTTGCATCGCGTCAGCAACTGGTCGAATTTCTGAATCATGGGTGGTTCCGCAGGCTCCGAAGACGGCGATGCTGGTTTCCAGATTGCCCCGATGGTGGACGTTGTCTTCGTCCTCCTGCTTTTTTTCATGGCCTCGGCCGGCTCGCAGGTGGTGGAACGTGAACTGAATATCAGCCTGCCCAGCGGCGCCGGCGCGAAGAGTGCCGGACCCCCGCCCACCCCGGTCATCATCGAGATCAGTGCCGACGGCGTGGTCAGCATGAACAACCGCGTCTTCGACACGCCGGCCAGCAAGGAATTGCCCGAGCTGCGCGCGCAACTGAAAGACAACATCGACCGCTTCGGCGACAAAGACCCTGTGATCATCCGGCCGAACGAAAACGCCCGCCAAGAACGCATCATCGACGTCCTCAATGGCGCCGCTGCGGCCGGCGTAAAGAACCTCACCTTCAGTTAAAGCAGCCGCTCCCGCATTCGGCGCAAAGTGACGCGGCTTAATTGACTCTCCGGCACCCCAGCCCGGGAGCACTCGCTAGACCATGACCTCGGGGAGCGCCGCTTCCACACCAGTCATTCCGACCAGATGATCGACGTATCCGGCCGAGTGCACTTCGGCCAGCTTGAGTCGGGCCTTGGCCAAACGGTCCTTGACGCCCATGCGGCCGGCCACCCCCGCGTAACTGGGATTGCCGAGAAACTTTTCCAGGTAGTCCACATGTCGCTCCCAGAGGCGTGCATCGACACCCTGCTTGGCGCGCAGACGCGCGCGGTACCAATCGCTGGCTAGGACGCTTTCGCGGGTGAAGAGTGCACGGATTTCCGCAGCGTCGAATGTTTTCCCCTCGTAGTGACCGTCGCGCATGATGTGGAGGAGCGCTTTGAGCGGCGGACAAGCCCACGCGATACTGCCGTCGGCGAAGTAATGGTCCGCCACGCGTTTTTGCGTGACGACAATGTTCTCCATCCCCTCGGCAAAGTGGTCCATCCCCTGCAACTCGGGTTTGAGCATTTCATCGGTGAGCACGACATGCGGATGATTGAAGACCCGGCCAAAGAACGTGTTGACGAACTTCTTTGTGATCCGGCTGCCGAGACGGCCGGCCAAGATCGGGCGGCCTTCGTGCTCGAAGTCTTTCAACCGTTCGAGATAACCGTGCGCGTGGAGGAACTCCGGCGAGCGCTCCTCGACGCTCATACGGCACCAGACCTCGGGAACGAGAAGACTGATGTCATGGTCGACACGGGCGTGCGGACCGACATAACCCGCCGCGGTGACGAAGCCCTCGTAGCCGCTGATCGCGTAGGAAACGAGGGCGGAATTCAGGTCGTAAACCGGCGGCAACGCGTTGAAGGGGCCTTTGGTCAAGGCACCTTCCGAACCCGCTCCGGTGGTCGACGGAGATTTGCCGGTCATGCTGCAAATGAACTCCATGAAAAGTTCCGGTAGTTCCATGTAGTGGATGGGATTGTAAACAGCGAGCGAACGGATCCCCGCCGCTTTGTCCGGCGGATTGTTGCGACGACCAGCCAGAACGGCATTGACCGGCGTGAGCACGGGCGCGTCGCGGCTCAGACCACGAGCCAACCGGATGCCGACATCGGCGAGGTAGCGGCCCTGCGGATCCAGTAGGTCCGGGCGCGACTGCAGGTAGCGCGGGTTCTTGGTCGGACGCCCCTCGACCAGGCGCGGGTTGGCGTTTGAAACGAAAAAGGCCGGACGCCCCGCCTCCACGTAGCCGGCAATCATTTTCTGCATCGGCCGGGTGTACTCATGGTAGCCGATGGCGTCCTCGAGGATGGCGCGGGCATCATCCGCGCTGAGCGGTTGGTAGTTCGAGAAAAAATTCCCCCCATGGGAAAAGTCGTATTCCGTGACCTTGTCATAGCCACGGTGGATGGCATCGTCGGGGCGCTGGAAAAGGCGGTATTCGCAGTTGTGGACAAATTTGACCCCCGGCAGGTGCCCGGTCTGCGCGTCGAGCAGGCTGGCGACGAGCGGTCGCGGCACCACGGTAGAGGCCGTGATATCGTCTTCCATCTGGATCTTGGCCGCCGGGAAGAAATCTTTGCGCAGCCCGAAAGTGCGCCATGAATCCTCGGCATCGAAACCGACGCGCAGGAAATTGGCCACCAGCTTGCGGCGGTGGAAGCGCAGTTCGTTGGCCGGGAGGCCGTTGACCGTGTCGACGCTGAAGTTCTCCCGCCAGTGCTCGCCCCAATCCGGGCGGTAGAACCGTTTGAGCACGTAGACCAGCTCCTTGACGTGCTGCGGAATCGTCTCGAGCCACGCATTGTAGTCCGCGCTGAAGGATGGGGACGGGGTGAGCAGTTTAATCACCGAACCGAGCGACCGGTTGGGACTCAAAACCAACCGGTGATCCTCGCCATTCCGCGCGGGGTCGGCATAACGATTCGAGTAGTCGTGCCGGACAAGTTGGTCGACATGATCGAAGTCGGCCTTGACGTCCCCCACAAAGATCGGCCCCTGGAGGATAGCATCCGAGATGGGCTTGGAAATTTCCGATTTGCCCCCGCCCGAGACGGTGCACGGTTTGTGGCATAGCGTGCCCTCGGCCATGGTGCCGATGAGACGCCAGGCGCGGCCGGCCGCAGGTTTGGCCATCTGGATTTTGTAGCCGCAGGGCAGGACATAGCAGTGCTCGAGCCGGAGTGGGATCTCACAGTTCTGCCCGTCTTTCTCCCAGGTCACTTTTTGCGCGAGCAACTCGAAACGCGCATTCTCCGGGACGTAAAAAATGTCCCTATGGCGACGATCGACCGCGTAGCCCTGCGGATGCACCTCGACGGAATCACCGAGCAACTCCATGGCCCGGGCAAATCCGCGCGGCATATCCAAGGGCAAATCCCGCACCGCAATCTGCTCGGCGAGGTCGTAGCTCGGAAAAATGAGCGCACCTCCCGCATGCTCCTCCTCGGCATTGCCGAAAAGATTGGCCGCCATCCCGAGCTGCGTTTTAACCTCTTTTTTGCAGTATCCGAAGTAGTTGTCGGAAATAATCGTCACGACCACACCGCGCTCGTCGCGTGCCGTGATCTTGAAAGCTGTGCCATCGTTGTAGATCTCATCCGGCGATTCCCAGCACATCCCGTCGCGCCGCTGGCGCTCGGTTGCTTCGTTCCGGGACGGCAGTCCAAGTTCCGCCTTGGTCAGCTTGTTGAGGTGCGGGGCCAAAATGACGCAGCCCGTGTGCCCGGTCCAATGTTCGGTATCAAGCGCGGCATCATTGTCCGGGAGATTAGGATCACCGGCATTGCCGAAAATGCTTTCGACAAAGTCGAGATTGCAAACCAGTCCGCCCGGCACGAAAAAGCGCACCTCCATACTTTTCTCCGGCGTCACTCCCGGCACCTCAGGGCAGACCGCCGGACGGAGCAGGAGAGAAACAAAACACTCGGCCGGGGCAGGAAGGGTCGAGGTGAAAGGCAGGCGCAACAGTTCTGCCGGCGGATTGAGCGCCGCTTTGAGCAGGCGTCCGAAGACCGCCTTCGGCACCGCTTTCTTGTCGTCGGGCACAGGCAAACCGCCTTCGGTGACATGAAATATGCCCTGCGTGGTGCGGCGATCACTCTTCGGGTTATGCAGCACTCCCTGCCGTACGCGATACGAGTTAATAATGTCGGAAGAAAATTCGTCTTTGTCCGGCGGCAAGGACAACTGTCGCGCGAGGCCGTGCCGGTCGAGAGCGAAGGTCTGGTTGGGCAGGCGCGGCACCTCAACCACGTCCTGCAGGTAATCATAAAGAAAATTCTGGATGCGCGTATCGGCGGGAGAGAGGTGCTTGGCCAGCAACCGGTCCTTCTCGCGATGCAGCGCCATGAGCCCGCCGACCAGATCGGCGAATTCCGCATCTTGCTCGATGGGAAACGTCGGACAGCCGAGGTCCCGTAATTTGAGGTTGATGTAGAAGATACGGCGTCGAACCGCGTCTGTATCCTCGTCGCCGCCGGGCACACCGCGCAATGCGCCGATTTTCTTTTCCAAGTCTTGGTTCATGACAAAATGCGGGGCAGTTTTAAGGCCGAAAGCACCAAGCGGCAAGAAAGTCGGGAGAAAATCACCCTTGCCTCCCGCTCTCCGGACAGGCACAGAGTCGCCGTATGGGAGAAGAATTGCCCGCGCCTTCCGCCGCGGCGGAAAAAAAGTTTGCCATGACCCTCTCGGTCGCGGCGGGGGTTCTGCTTCTCGCGCTCAAAGCCGTGGCTTGGCAATGGACAGGCTCGACGGCCATTTTGAGCGACCTGGGCGAAAGTGCCGCGCACGTGGTGGCCGTTTGCTTTGCCGCCTACAGCCTCTGGCTGTCCCTTCGACCGGCCGACGCCAACCACCTCTACGGACACGCCAAGATAGGCTTCTTCTCAGCCGGGTTCGAGGGCGCCATGATCATGGCCGCGGCGCTATTTATTCTTCATGAGGCGATTGACGCCGCTTTGCGCGGTCCGGAGTTGTCCAACCTCCCCATCGGGCTCGCCCTCACCGCACTTGGTGCGGTGCTCAATGGTGCACTTGGCTGGCATCTGGTCCGCACGGGTCAGAAACGCGGCTCGATCATCCTGGAGGCCAACGGACACCACGTCCTGACCGACTGCTGGACGAGCCTCGGAGTCCTCATCGCCCTCGGGCTCGTGCAGCTCACTGGATGGCTTTACTGGGATCCGCTCTTCGCCGTCGCCGCGGCTTTGAACATTTTGGTCTCCGGTCTGCGTCTCATCCGCCGGAGCGTGAGCGGCCTGATGGATGCCGCCGATCCGGTCATCCATCGCCAGATCGAGGAATTGGTCGTTGCCGAAACCCGCAAGCACGGCATAACGCACCACAACCTCCGCCATCGCAACATCGGAGACGCGCACCACGTCGAACTCCATCTTGATTTCCCCGCGGACGTCCTCCTGCGCGATGCCCACCGGGTGGCAACAGAAATCGAGGATTCCTTGGAAAGTAAAATCCACCCCGCGGCGCGCGTCATCACGCACCTCGAATGCGAAGGCGACCACCCTTAGCCACGAACCGACAGGTACTCGCGCGAAAGCCGCACGTACCGCAGGGCCCATATTTTGATTTCTTCCTGTTCGGCCTCCGACAGGCTCCGCACGACCTTCGCCGGGGTGCCCAAAACCATAGATCCGGGCGGAATCTTCATCCCCTGCGTGACCGTGGCGTTCGCCCCGATGATCGAGCGCGTGCCGACATGCGCCCCGTCCAGAATGACCGCCCCCATCCCGACCAGCACCTCGTCTTCCAACGTGCAGGCGTGAACAACCGCCTTGTGCCCGACCGTGACCAACCGGCCGATGATGGCCGGAAGTTCGTCCGCCGTATGGACCACGGCACCGTCCTGCACATTGGATTGCGCCCCGAGGACGACCTGCGCGACGTCCCCTCGCAGAACCGCATGGTGCCAGACGCTGGCCCCGGGCCCGACCTCGACATTGGCCACCAGGGTGGCATCCGGTGCGATGTAAGCGTCCGGCGCGATCCGCGGGGGAGTACGGATATTACGGCCAATCGTTTCGATAAATTTTTCCGACAGATCAAAGGTCTCTTTGTTCACGCCTCCAACGGGCCTGCGCCGCCCCCTCCTGTCAAAACAAAATCCTGGTGGAAATTTTTGGCCGGCGCCCGTAATGGCCATTGACAGCATGCGGGGCCTCGGGGAAAAAACGCTTTGACACGGAGGCCTCTCCCTCCGGTCAAACCGCTCATCCCACTATGAACAAAGTCAAACTCGTCGAATCGGTCCAAAAAGAACTCGGCAGCACGAAGGCCGATGCCGAACGTGCGGTCAACGCCGTGATCGAAGGGATCAAATCGCACCTCAAGAAAAACAAACTCATGCAACTCGTCGGCTTCGGCACCTTCAAGGTGGTCAACCGCAAGGCGCGACTCGGCGTGAATCCAAAAACGGGCGAACGCATTAAGATCAAAGCTTCCAAGGGCGTGAAATTCGGCGCCGGGAAAGACTTGAAGAGCAAGCTCTGAACCACTTCCCCCGCGCGAGCAACCCCGTTGGGCCGCCCGGCTGAACGGGGTTGTTCCGTTTTAGACCGCCGTTTTTTTGTCGAGTCCGGCCCGCGGTTTGCCGCACTATGCCCGCGATGAAAAAAGCAATTCGTGTCGCCGTAACCGGCGCGGCCGGCCAAATCGGCTATTCCCTCCTGCCCCGTATAGCCAGCGGCCAGGTGTTCGGGGTCGATCAACCCGTCATTCTCCAACTGATCGAAATCGAGCCCGGCATGGCCGCCTTGCAAGGTGTGGCCATGGAACTGCAAGACGGCGCCTTTCCGTTGCTTGAGGGCATCGAGACAACCAGCGACCTCGACCGCGGCTTCGACGGAATCTCCTGGGCCCTGCTCGTCGGTAGTGTGCCGCGGAAAGCAGGTATGGAACGCAAGGAATTGCTCGGCATCAACGGCAAGATCTTTGTCGGCCAGGGCCGGGCGATTGAAAAGAACGCCGCGTCCGATGTCCGCATTCTCGTGGTCGGCAATCCTTGCAACACCAATTGCCTCATTGCCATGAGCAACGCACCGGCCATTCCCCGCGAACGCTGGTTTGCCATGATGCGCCTCGACGAGAACCGCGCCAAAGCGCAACTCGCGCAGAAAGCCGGTGTTCCCTGGCGCGACGCGACCAACATGACCATCTGGGGCAACCATTCGAACACCCAGTTTCCCGATTTCTTCAACGCTCGTATTGGGGGACGCCCCGCCCCTGAAGTGATCAACGACCTCCCGTGGCTCGAAGGCGAGTTCATCAAGACGGTCCAAGAGCGCGGCGCCGCCATTATCAAGGCCCGCGGCCTCTCCTCCGCCTTTTCTGCGGCGCACGCCGCCATCGAAACCGTGCGCAGCCTCACGACCAATACCCCGCACGGGGATTGGCACAGCGTTGCGCTCTGCTCGGACGGTTCCTACGGCATCGAGCAGGGGCTGATTTGCGGCTTCCCGGTGAGCAGTACCGACCATCAAGCCACCATCGTCCCGAGTCTCCCGCACAACGATTTCGCCCGCCAGCGCATCGACAAATCGGTCGATGAGCTCAAGGAGGAGCGTGCCATGGTGGCAGATCTCCTGCCGGAATAACCTGCGGCCAACCGGTCAGGCAGCCTGCGACTCGCCCCGGTGCGCCAGCTTCCGCTTTTTGCCGCGCTTGGGCCGAACCGTGGTTTCCGATTTGTGGCAAGCCACGATAAACATGGGGGGAATGCTGGCCAAAAAATACTCCACCTCATGGGCGGCATACATCTTGGTGTGCCCCTTCAACTCCGGGGTCACTTGGTAAACAATGAACTGGCCATCCGGGGTCAGGCCGTCGTGCACCTCGTGCAGGATCTCTTTTTTCTTTTTCGGATCGAGGTAGCTGAATGGTATCCCTGAGATCACGTAGTCGGCCTCGCTGAAGCCCAATTTGTGCAACTCGGTTCGGAAGCTGGCGGCGTCCTGCTCGTAAATGAGCACACGATCATCGTCCCGAAACTGCTCGCGCAAATGCTCGGCCAGATGGCTATCCAACTCGAAGGCGAGGAGCTTGGCGTCCGGAGCCAAGCGCTTGGCCAGCTCCCGGGTGTAGCATCCCTCCCCCGCACCGAATTCCACGAAGACCCGCGCCTTGGCGAAATCCATCTTGTCCAAGACCCGGCGGACGAGCCCCTTGGAACTGGGGAGGACATAGGCCACCTGAAGCGGACGGGCCAGAAACCGGCGGAAGAGGATGGCGCTCATGCGAGAGCCCATGCTAGGAGTCGAAGCCATGCCGAATCAAGCGCAAGGTGACCCTCCCGGCCCATGACGGCGCCACGCACCGTCGGATTGGCCACCTGCACCGCACTCGTCGTGGCCAACATGGTCGGCACCGGCATCTTCACCAGCCTCGGTTTCCAGGTCGGCGAAATTCCCTCGCGCCCAGCGATCATGGTCCTCTGGGGCCTCGGGGGCGTCCTCGCCTTGTGTGGGGCTCTATGCTATGCCGAACTCTCGGCCGCGCTCCCGCGCTCCGGTGGTGAATACCATTTTCTCGGGAAAATTTACCATCCCGCCCTCGGCTTTATGGCTGGCATGGTGTCCATCTTGGTCGGCTTCGCCGCCCCGATGGCCTTGAGCGCTTTGGCCTTTGGATCGTATTTGCACGGGCTTTTTCCGGGAGTCCAGCCTCTTGCGGCCTCCGTCGCGGTGGTTGTTCTGGTCACTCTGGTACACCTGCACGACCTGCGGCTGAGCAGCGTGTTCCAAATTTTTTTCACCGGGCTGAAAATCGCGCTCGTTCTCTTTCTTATCGCGGCTTTCTTCAACGCACCCGCTTCGACTCCCTCCGCCGCCGCGCCGTGGACCGACTACATGCTGACCGCGCCTTTCGCCGTCTCACTCATGTTCACGCTCTACGCCTATACCGGATGGAATGCCGCGACTTATATCTTGGGTGAAGTCCGCACCCCGGGTCGGATCATTCCCCTAGCCCTGACGGCGGGCACGCTAGCCGTCATGGCCCTTTACCTCGGTCTCAATGCCGCTTTTCTTCATGCCGCTCCGGCCGGGGCGCTCGCCGGACAACTCAACGTGGCGCAAGTCGCCGCCCAGGCCGTCTTCGGCCAAGGCGGAGGACGCTTGGTCGCCGGCATTATCGCGCTCGGCCTCATTTCGGCCATCAGCGCCATGGCCTGGGCCGGACCCCGTGTCGCCATGGTCATCGGCGAGGACTACCCGCGCGCTTTCGGTTGGTTGCGCTGGCGCACTGCGACCGGCATCCCCGCTGCGGCAGTGCTCGGGCAAAGCCTGCTCACGCTCCTGCTGCTGCTCACCTCGGCCTTCGAGCAGGTGCTCGTCTACACACAGTTTTCCCTTTTGGCGTGCAGCTTTCTCACGGTGTCGGGCGTCATCGTCTACCGCTTCACGCAGCCGGATTTACCCCGCCCTTTCCGCGTGCCTTTTTATCCCCTCACCCCGCTGCTCTTTCTCGCGATCAGCGCGTTTGCCATTATTTACACCGCAGCGGCAAAACCGATCGAGGCCCTCTTCGGCGCCCTTACCCTGCTGGGCGGATTGGGGGTTTACGCCGCGGTCTCCAAAGGCGAAAATCGACACGGGTCATGAAGTGTTTCCACCTGCTGCTTGCGCTGGCTCTCCCGGTGACAACAGCTTCGGCTTTCTCGCCCACCGAATTGGGCGCCTTTCTGGCCGGGCGCCAACTCCCCGCCGCAAGCCCCCTCGCCGCACTGCAGGACTCCCCCGAATACCGCCAGCACGCCCGCGAATACGCTGCGCAATGGTATCGCTACGACGACCTCTATTTCGCGCCCATGCGATCGTGGTCGGCCAGCGAACTCGTCCCGCGCATCGGAACCACGTCACAGGTCACTTACCTCTTCGGCGGACCAGATTTGATCAGCGCGTTGGGCCTTTTCCCGGCGGCACGACTGTATGCCTTGGGTGGACTCGAACCGGTCGGCAAGCTAGGCAACCCCCTCAGCCTGAGCCCCGGAGAACTCCACGCCAGCCTCGCCATGCTGCGCAAATCGACCGAAGTGATCATGAATTTCAGCCATTTCATCACCAAAGATATGAAAACCGAATTGGCCAGTTCGCATTTTCAGGGAGTCTTTCCCATTATGCTCGTCTTTCTTTCCTTCACCGATGCACGCATCGATTCGGCCGAGAGATTGACCCTGCAATGCGACGGATCCCTCGTCCCGGGCGAGTCCGCCGGAGGCCAACCTGCCCTGCGCATCGTCTTCCGCGCGTCACCCGGATCGCCTCCGGCGGAGGTGGTTTATTTGCAGGCCAATCTGGCCGACAGCGCGCTCGAAACGAACCCTGCCGTCTTCCAATGGCTCGCCTCCCGCGGGTCGTCCACCGGCTACCTCAAAGCGGCTTCTTACCTCCCGCATTCCGGCGGTTTTACCCGGGTGCGCGACTTTCTCCTCGGACACTGCCGGGCCATCGTACAGGACGACTCGGGCATTCCGCTCTCCGTGCTTCGCGAGCGGGATTGGCAGGTTGTCTTCTTCGGCAACTACACCACCCCACTGGATATTTTTGCCCAATACGATCAACCTGCTCTGCGGGCCGCTTACTCCGACGGCGCAAGGTTCAACCTGCCCTTCGGTTTCGGCTACCGCTGGCAACGCGGCGAGTCCACCCTGTTGCTCGCCCTGCCTCCCGACAATGCGCCGCGCGCTCTTCCGGTGGCACCTCGCACCGGCTACTGACCGAACAAACAGCGCAGAAATTCCGCATCGGAAAACCCGCGTCCACGACCCAGACGCACTACGGTCATGCGACGGGAAGGAATGATATAAACCCGCTGGCCGTATGTTCCGATCATGGCGAGCAAATCTTGCGGGGCGGACCGGCTCAGGCAGGCGGTGGCCCAATACTCCGGGGCTTTGGTTTTCCCCAATGATGATTCGATGTCGATCTCACGGGCGCCGGGACGTCCGGCAGCCCGGTTAAGCCAGAAGCCTAGCGCATACATCCGGTTTGCCGCAGTCCCGGCGGTAAGCAAGTTCCTCACCTCGGCCGGCCAGCGCGCGCGGCCCATTCCGATGAGAACCTCCCGCCCGGCCGGGAGAAGGTCGCGCGCGCCCATGCGGGCGCCGGTCGAGAAAAACAGCGTGCCGCCACCGTCGCGCCGCCAGCGCGCCACAACCCGGGCGTTCGCGCCCGGGACAAACTTGCGCAACCATGACTCGAGGGTTGTTCCGCGGCTCAGGCGGATTTCCTCGGCCAGCACCTCCCAATGGGACGGACCGTAGGCAAACTCGCCATGTCCGTAGCTTTTCAGCCCTTCCAAGACCGGACCTTTGTCTTGGAGCCCTTGCCCGTAAAATGCGCGGTGCGCCGGGGGCAGTCCCGAAGTCTGGTTGAGAAGATCGGCGAGTGACACCCCTCGTGCGGCGGGGTGGGCCGCGGATTGGCTGAGAGAGAGCCCGCCCGTCTTGACGTCACGAAAAACACCGATCGAGACCAGGCTCTTTGTGATGCTGAACACGGGCGGCGACAGGCCGTCCGGCGTTCCCCGCTCATAGACGACGCGCCCGTCGCTCCAGACCAGCAGCGAAACTTCGCCGTGTGCCGCAGAGCAAGCTGCGGCCCGCGCCAAGGCCGCATCGTCCGCACCGAGCACCGGCGCGGCCAGACACGCCACCGCCACGATAGGACCAACCACACGCATCATCCGCCGCCAGCCCTGTGACGCCCTGCCATGGCACGCGCCAAAGTCAGTTCGTCGGCATGCTCCAACCCGCCCCCGGCCGGCATTCCTTGCGCCAGCCGTGACACCCTCACACCCTGCGGCGAGAGCAAATCCGAGAGGTAATTCGCGGTGGCCTCGCCTTCAACATCGGTACTCAGGGCGAGGATCACCTCGGTGAATACTCCCCGCTCCAAGCGAGAGGTCAACTCCACCAGACGCAAATCCTCCGGTCCCACGTGCTCGAGCGGCGAAAGGCGCCCGCCCAGAGCGTGATAAAGACCACGGAAAGCACCGGAACGCTCGATCGGTAAAATGTCCGTAGCCCGTTCGACCACGCAGAGCAAATCCTCGCGGTCGTGGTCCAGACAAATGACGCATTTTTCTTCGACCGCAAAAAAACCGCATGCCGCACACTGGCGGACTCCGTCGCGCGCCCCAGCCAAAGCATCGGCCAGCGCAGTAGGTCGCTCACCATCGTCAAGGAGCCAAAGCGCCATACGCTCCGCGCTGCGCGGACCGACCCCCGGCAACCGCCGCAACTCGCGCACCAGAGCCGCGAAAGGGCCGGGGTAATCAGCCGCCCTCACAAGCCGGAAGCTGTCCGCCGCGCTGCCGCGCTGCGCAGGGCAAAGATCCGCGCAGGCGCATCGTCCCGCTCGCGGGCCAAAGCTCCGAAGGCGTTCTCCGCCTCAGCCCAACGCCCCTCCCAGAAAGAGTCCCACGCACGGTCCCAAGGCGCGCCCTCCCTGTCGTCCTCCGCCACTGGACCGGTTACCTCGTGCAACAAAACGCGTTCCCCTTCGAAATCCCACCAAGCCATCCGCCGCGACTTCCACCCTGCGGCCACTTCCGCGGCCAGCGCCTCTTCGACCAGCAGACCCGCCGCATAACCGCGTGCCGCCGCCGCCATGCGGCGCGCCCGGCGCAGAGGGGTTCCTCCCACCGTCCACCGCACTTCCGCCGGAAAATTCCCGACACCCGAGACACATTCTCCGCGCGAGAGTGCGGCGCAACCACCCGCCTGCTTGACCCAAGCCCACAGGACGCGGACTAATTCCTCGGTAGGCGCCGGCTGCCCCCAAAGGCCAAAGGCAAAAAGGGCACCCTCGCCATCGCAGCGCTCAAGGTACCCTCCCGCTTGATGAAAATGCCTCGCGGCACGGTAGGCCAACTCCGACTTTTCCTTCCAAGCGGCATGTTCGCCCTCCGGATGCCCCGGCCAGAGAATCTCAGCCAAAGCAAGAATCTCGCCTCTCGGACCGTCCTCCAAATGATGCTCGTCCATGTGCGAGTGCAGGAATTCCGGACTGACCCGCCCCCCCACCAGCGACCGCCAGCGCGCGCGCCGCGAACCCGCGGGGGTGAAGGAGAAAGCCAACGCTCCCGCTCCGGCCAAACCCGCGGCGGTCATTGGCACGAGCGGACTCGCGACATAGCCGTAAAGCCCCGCCAGCCAAATCCCGCCGCCCAAGAGCCAAAGGGTGGCCAGCCAGATAAGAACCTTGAGGCCGCGCCGTGGAATATCGACCACGCACCAAGCAACCCATAGCGCCAGGAAAACCGCCAAAATGGCCTCGCCCCGCGGGTTGGCCACAGGCGGTCGCCATCCCGGCCACCCCGGCAACATGGGTGCCCACAGCAGGGGCAAGGCCAGCACAATGGCGACCAGTGCGCAAATCAGCGCAGCTTTAAGATGCAGGGCCGGCACGTTTTTCATCAGATGAATCATCACGATACGCGCGCACCACCAGATCGCTCAAGAACTTGTCGGGCGACTCCACCGCTTCGCGCGAAAGCAAAAGCGGGCGGCCGGCGGTCGGACACTTCACCAGGCGCAACCCGAATTCGTAGTCTTTGAACAAGTCCGCGCACAATTCGCGCACCGGCCTCTGACCATTCACCGCCATCTTGACGAGGAGGTCAAGGGCTTCGGGTGCGAATTTCAAAGACAAACCTTGCGACTGCCCGAGACGCTCGGCGAACTCTTCCGCGCTGCGCCGCAAAACGCGCAGACGCTCGTCTTGACCGCTGGACCGCAGCTGCGCCAAGCGCTCGGCCGGCCGCTCGATGAGGTCCAAATCGATGCGCAGCGACGTCGTGCCGGAGCCGGGTAGCTCGAATTTGAAGTCGCGCAGCAGGCGCTCGCACACCGTGAGCAAACCCCGTGCCCCAGTCCCTTCCTCCGCGGCGAGTGCGGCAATACGATCAAGCGCCGCATCGTCAAAAACCGCCTCGATCCCGAAAGCCAGAAAAGCACGTTCGTACTGGCGGAGCACGCTGCCCTCGGACTCGGACAAAATTTTACGCAGGTCGGCCGCGGTCAATTCCTCGCAGGCCACGCGCACCGGAAGACGTCCGACAAATTCCGCCTCCATCCCGTATTCGATCAGATCGGCCGTGGTCACCCCATGCTGCCAAGCCCGGTCCTCCGCCGGACCCGCCGGCGCGGCAAAACCGATCTGCGCCTGCTTGCGCCGCTTCTCCACGATCTCCTTCAGTCGCGGAAAGGCTCCGCTCACGATGAAAAGGATGCTCCGCGTATTGACCGCCTGCCGACCGGGCTTGCTCCCGCGCTGCAATTCCATCACCGCCTGCATCTGGCCCGCCAGATCCATCGGGTTGCGCAGCGGCACTTCCGTTTCCTCCATCAACTTGAGCAACGCGGTCTGCACCCCGCGCCCGCTCACATCCCGCCCGATCATGTTGCCGGACGTCGCAATTTTGTCGACCTCGTCGATGTAAACAATGCCGTGCTCCGCGCGCTCGGTATCGCCATCGGCCTTTTGCACCAGTTCGCGCACCAAGTCCTCGACATCGCCGCCCACGTAGCCTGTCTCGCTGAATTTTGTCGCGTCGGCCTTGACGAAGGGGACACCGATCAATTCCGCGATGTGCCGCACAAGGTAGGTTTTGCCCACACCGGTCGGACCGGTAACGACCACGTTCTGCTTGGCATATTCGACCGGCGCCGTCTCGCCGCGCCGGGCGCGCTCACGCAGAAATTTCGCGTGGTTGTAATGGTCGCATACCGCAATGGAGAGCACCTTTTTCGCTTCGTCCTGTTTGATGACATAACGGTCGAGGTGTTCCTTGATCTCGCGCGGCGTAAGATGAAAATTGAAGACGTCATCCGTGTCACCCGCCACCGGCTCGGGTCCGCCCGCCGGCTCGGAGGCCGGAGAGGCCGGTTGTTGGAAGGCGGTTTGCAGAAAGGCTTGCAGGCGCCGTTGCAATTCGTCGGGCCCGGGAAGATTGGGTTCGCTCACCCCGCCATCTTAGCCGCGGCCGGCCCGGGCGCAAACCCGCTAGCCTCCCGAGACGAGCTTCTCGGCGACCCGCCGGTAACTACTCCAACCCTCCACCTCTGGGGCGGGGTCAATCTCGAGAAACCGGGCCAAAAGACGATCGGCCTCCTCCTTGTTCCCCAGCGACCAGTCCGTCACACCGGCCACGAAAAAGACCAGCGATCCGACTCCCGTGACGGGATACCTCGCCAAATCGTCAAGGAGCAGAGGTTCGGTGCGCAAACCGAACCCGGCAGAATCGAGAAACATGTTGGCCAGTTCACGGTCCTCTACCCGGTCGGAATACAACCCCGCCTGGGCAAGCGACCTCCACTGTTCCTGGGCCGCACCGGGATCCCCGTTCAGGGCGCAGGCCAGGGCGAGGTTGAAAGCCGCCCATTGGGCACGCGCACTGCGCGGCAAGGCGGCCGAAGCCGCTTTCCGAAAATCGTCCTGGGCACCACCAAGGTCTCCAGCCACCAAGGCCCCGAGGCCGGCAGCCATCGGATCGGGGGCCATTTCCTGCCGCCCGCTCATCATCGCCCCGCGCAGCGCGGTAATCTCCGGGCGCCCGCTGGTCAGGAAGAGCCCGGCCCCCACCACGAGAAGGAGCAAAGCGGCAGCGACCGAAATCAAAGTCACATACAGCTTGGTGCGATTGGTCTCCACCTTGACCACGTCCCGCTTGGCTCCGGCCGGGCGGCCCGCCCGCTCGAGGACCTTGGCGCGGGCAAACTCAAGGTGCTCGATCAGTTCGGGATAGGACGCGTAGCGGTCGTCGGGATTTTTCTCCAGCATGCGGTTGATCGCGTAGGCCGTCTCCGGCGAAACATCCGGGGCGAAGGCCTCGAGACTTACCGGCTGGCTTTTGATTTGCTTGAGTGCAACCAGGCTCGCGCTCTCCGCCTCGAAAGGCGGACGGCCCGCGATGGCGTGAAAGAGCGTGCCTCCAAGACTGTAGATGTCGCTGCGGAAATCCTCCGGCTCGTAGTTCAACCGCTCGGGCGCGATGTAGTAAGGCGTGCCCCAAATTTCCCCCCGGGCCCCCGCTTCGTCCTCCAGCAGGCGGGCCAGACCGAAATCCACAATCTTCGTGGTGTGGGCGTCGGAAAAAAGGATGTTGCCGGGTTTGACATCGCGGTGAATCAGCCCCTTCTCCGAAGCGGCCTCCAATCCCTGCGCGATTTGCGCGCCGATTTCGAGCACCTGCGCTTCCGATACCCTGGTCTGGATGGCCATGAGGTCATCCAGCGATCCCTTCTCGACCAATTCCATCGCGAGATAAAATTGTCCGGACGCCTCGCCGAAGGAAAAAACGCGCACCGCGTGCGGATGGTTGACCGAGGCGGTCACGCGCGCCTCTTGCTCGAGTTTGGCCCGCTCTTCCTCGCTCGCGCTCATCTCGCGCCGCAGCACCTTGAGCGCGACCATGCGGGCGAGCGTGTGGTCGTAGGCCTTGAAGACCGAGCCCATGCCGCCCTGACCGATCAGCCCGATGAGTTCGAAGTTGTTGAAGACGCGGCGTGCGGCCAATCCCTCCCCGCAATGGGGACAAAAGATGGGGGCAAGGGGTAGTTCGTCGGTGACATCGATGGAACCGCCGCAGGACGGGCAGCTCTCGATCAGCGCGGGGAAGGTGGGTTCTTCCACACGGCAAACCTTGCGCGGCGGCGGCGGAACGTCCAGCGTTTCCACCGGAACCCATGGATGACACCCTTCATTGCACCGCCGAGCAGCGCGCCGACCGCCTCGACCGCTGGCTCGCCGGGCAGTGGCCTGACTTCAGCCGCGCCCGCTGGCAGAAAGCGCTGACCTCTGGCCTGGTGCAAGTCAACGGCACCGTGGCCCGCGCCTCCGATCCGGTCCGGGCCGGCGACAAAATCGAGGCCCGCCTGCCGCCCGCCGCCGCAGTCCCTGCCCATGTCACGCCGGAAAATATCCCCCTCGATATCCTCTACGAGGACGATCACCTGCTGTGTTTGAACAAGCCTCCGGGACTTGTGGTCCATCCGGCGGTCGGCCATTGGCAAGGCACCTTGGTCAACGCCGTTCTCCACCACTGCGGTCCGGTCACCGCAGGGGGGGACCCTCTGCGCCCGGGGATCATCCATCGTCTCGACAAGGACACCAGCGGTTGCATCCTCGTGGCAAAAACAGAGCAAGCACTGACCGCGCTCGCGCGCCAGTTTGCCGACCGCACCGCACAAAAAACCTATCTCGCCGTGGTTCGCGGGCTTCCCCGCACCTCGGCAGGTTCGGTCAACGGCGCCATCGAGCGGCACCCCGTCCACCGCCAACGCATGACGGTCAGCCGCGGGCCAGGGGCGCGCGCCGCCGAGACGTCGTGGCGCGTCCTCAACTCCGATGGAAAGCTTTCCCTCCTCGAATGCCGGCCGAAAACCGGGCGCACCCACCAGATCCGCGTGCACCTCAAACACCTTGGTCACCCCATCGCCGGTGACCGCACCTACGGAGGCGGCGCCGATTATCCGCGCCAACTGCTCCACGCGTGGAAAATTGCCGTGACCCATCCCGTCACCGGCGTCCTCATGGAATTCACTGCCCCGTTGCCCGGCGACTTTCCCTTGCGGCCGGACCAAGCCGGCTCCTGACTTTTGCCTCCTCCCGCGGGCCGGAGCGCCGTCACCAACGGCGGCGCTGCTCCCTCGCCAACGACTCCAATTGCCGCCGTTCCTCGCGGCTGAGACCATCCATTCCTTCCTCCGCGACCCGGGAAAGCAATTCCTCGGTCTGCGCGGTGCGCCCGGCTTCGTCCGCCGACCACCGGACGCGCGGCGCGGCGGGGAGCCACCACCACGTCAGGAACGCTCCAGCCATGGCGCCCCCCAGATGCGCGAGGTGGCCGACCTGGGGAAAAATACGCAGCACGGCGCAAAGCAGGGAGACGAGAATAATCCCCCGCCCGAGCGTTTTGGCCTTCATGTTGACCGGCAAAACAAAGAAGAGCAGCGCGCGCAGCGGCATCTCGGGATAGGCCGTGGTGAAAGATAACATGATGCCGCATACCGCCCCGGAGGCGCCGATCAACTCGGAAGAGGGGGAAGCAAATGCGGTTTGGAGCAGACCGCCCGCCACACCGGAAAGAAGATAAAGCAGCAAGTATTTCGCCCGCCCGAGCAAGTGCTCGACTTCCGGGCCGATGAACCACAAGGCCAACACGTTGACCGAGAGATGCAGGAGGTTGGCATGAAGGAAAATATGGGTGAACAAAGTCCACCAGCGCCCCTCGGACAACGCTTGCCCGCTCAACGCCCACGCCGAAAGGTCCAATCCCCGTTCTCCA
Organism: Chthoniobacter flavus; assembly: GCA_945871065.1. GTDB lineage: Bacteria > Verrucomicrobiota > Verrucomicrobiia > Chthoniobacterales > JACTMZ01 > JACTMZ01. The sequence continues at coordinate 45,756 of CAMBUL010000007.1, forward strand.
CCGAGGAGCAGGACCTCGAGGGTGTAGGCCGCCACACACCCTGCCGCCAGAAGCACCGTGACCGGAGCCGCGCGCAACTTGTCCCGCAAATCTTGCATGGAGCGAGGCTAACAGCCGGGGCACGGGGGAGCAACGCGCGCTTCCCGCTTTGCATCAAGCCCCGTTGGGTTAACGTGGCCGGTCGTATGCCGCGCTGCCTCCGCCCCTGCCTCATCGCTGCCGCCGCGCTGGTCGGTCTGGCCGTCGCCGCCGTGCTGGCTTTCAACCTCCACTTGCAGTCGAACGCCATGCAGGAACAGTTGCGCAAAGCAGCCATCGACACCATCGGGCTGCCGCTCAATGTGCGCAGCGCCATTTACACGCCTTGGGATGGCATCTGCCTGCGCGGACTGGTCATGCCCGACATGGAAAATGCCGGCGTCAATTTCCTCGAGGCCTCCGAGTTCCGCATCATGTTCCGCCTCTGGCCTCTCCTCCGGCGCGAATTTGTGGTGAGCAGCCTGCGGCTGAACGAAGCCGTTCTCACCTGGAGGCAAAACACGGAGGGCAAATGGCGGGTACCGCGTCAACCTGTGGATGCTATCCCCGCGCCCGCCGGCACCCCCGGCATGGCACGCCCCGCCGTATCGCCCGCGCCGACCCCGGCCCGGCCGGCGGTGGAAATTGTCGGCGCCGTGGTGCCGGAACCGGTCATGGCTGTGCGGATCGACGGCATGGAAGTGCGGCGTTCGCGCATCCTTTTCGAAAACCGCGACGGCTGGCCATTGCTCGACGCAGAAGGCATCACCGCACGGGCCAACCTCGGCGGCGACGGCAACGCGACCGGCGAAGCGCGCGTTCCCGAGGCTGTCCTCGCCGGCCTCATCGTGGCACGCGACCTCGCCACCGACTTCACCCTCGAGCAAGGTCTCCTCCAACTCACCGGCATCCGCGGGGAGATCGCCGGCGGAAGCCTCGCCGGGCAGGGCAGCGTGGCCACCATGGCCGAAGGGTCGCCTTACGAGTGGGACCTCCGGCTCGACGGCTTCCAAATGTCCGAACTGCGCATGCCGTCCTCGTTCGGTGGCACCCGCATGGAAGGCACCCTCGCCGCGCACTTCACCGTGCAGGGACGCAATGCCCCGCAACGAAGGTTGCAAGGGCGCACCCGGATCGACCTGGCCAACGGCCGCATGATCCCGTCGGACTACCTTAAAGGGCTCGGCCAAGTGCTCGGCATTCGCGAAATGCAGGGACTCGATTTCCGCGAGGCCTATGCCGAGTTGCGTCTCGATGACGATTTCATCCACGTCGCTCCGCTTTGGCTGCGATCCGACGAGTTTGCCGTGGAAATGAGCGGACCGGTTACCCGCGGCGGCGGCCTCGATCTCAAAGCCCGTCTCCTCCTCGGACCAGCCTCGGCCTCGCGCTTGGCCGCATTGACCGGCCGCGAGTTGCCCGCCGCCGGCATCAAGGACATGCCCGGCTTCCGGGCGGTTACCTTCCGCGTGACCGGAACCCTCGAGAAACCGCAAAGCGACCTCGCCTCGCGCCTGCTGGGCGGCGGGGCCGGCGGCCGCATCGGCGAATTTTTCCTCAACTTCCTGGGCGCCCCCTAAGCCATGCGCGTGATTGCCGGAACCGCGCGCGGCCTGCGCCTCGACTGCCCGGCTGGCGTGGCCCGCCCCATGATGGACCGCGTACGCGGGGCGGTTTTCTCCAGCCTCGGCGAAGCGGTCCCCGGTGCCCGGGCCCTGGATCTTTTTGCCGGAAGCGGAGCCATCGGCATCGAGGCGCTGAGCCGCGGCGCCGCTTCGTGCGATTTCGTCGACCGCAACCGCAAGGCCTCCGAGGTCATCCGCAGCAACCTCGCCCGCGCCAAGTTGACCGGCTCGGTCCGCATGCAGGACGTTGCCGCCTATATCGGACGCGCGGCACCTGCCACCTTCGATCTTGTCTTCGCAGACCCGCCTTTTGCCCTGGAAACCGGGGACCCCGCCCACCCGCACTCCCTGCTCGCCGGGAGCGACCTCGCCCGCTGCGTGGCGCCGGGCGGATTCTTCGTCGTCGAGTTGCCGCACGAACCGCCCCGGCCTGCCCCGTCTTGGGAATTGCTCCGCAACCGCCGTTACGGGCAGGCTTGGGTGGCGATGTACCGCCGGACGTCCGACGCATGACGCGCATTCTTTACAATCTTCTCTTTCCCCTCGCCTTTCTTGTCATCCTGCCGCGCTACTTGGTGCGCATGGTCCGCCGGGGCGGCTACCGGCTTGATTTCGGGCAGCGATTTGCGCGCTACGCCCCGGAGTTGCGGTCACGCTTCGACCGCGGTGAATGGATTTGGGTGCATGCCGTCAGCGTCGGCGAGTTGCTCATCGCCCTCAAACTCTTGGACGAACTTCACCGGCGCCACCCCGCATGGCGCTTCGCCGTTTCCAGCACCACATCCACCGCCCACGCTCTCGCCCTCGGGCGGCAGACTGATTGGTGGGTTCCTATCTATGCGCCGGTGGACTTTCCTCCCCTCGTGCGCCGCGCACTCGACGCCGTTCGTCCCCGCGCCGTCGTGCTGACTGAAAGCGAAATGTGGCCGAACTTCATCTGGACGGCCCGGCGACGCCATATCCCCGTTGTTCTGGTCAACGCCCGCGTCTCACCACGTTCCGCGCGCCGCTACCGGCGCTTCGCGCCGGTGCTCCGCGCCGTGACCCGACATTTGCAGGCCATCGGACTTCAGGAAAAGTCGCACGCCGCACTCTGGAAACATCTCGGCGTGCCAGCGCAGCGACTGCACCTGACCGGCAGTGTGAAATACGACCCCACCGGCGAGCGTCCGCAGGACAGGGACTTCCGTCCCGTGCTCGCGGGCTTCGGCTTCGACCCCGCCGACCCAATCCTTCTCGGCGGCAGCACCCACGAGGGAGAAGAGGAAATCCTCGCCGACAGCCTGCGTATCTTGCGTAAACAATGCCCTGCGGCGCGCCTCCTTATCGCCCCGCGCCACGTCGAGCGCACCGCAAAGATCGCCGCGAGCCTCGCCCGGACCGGTTTCCGCGTGGCGCGACGCACGGAAACCCACACCGGTCCGGCTCCGGATATTCTCCTTCTCGATACCACCGGGGAATTGCCCGATTGGTATGCCTGCGCAGATGCGGTTTTTATTGGCAAGAGTCTACGCGGATCCGGCGGACAAAACCCCGTCGAAGCCATCCTCGCCGGCTGCCCCGTCCTCTTCGGCCCGCAGATGCAGAATTTCGCGGCGCTCCGCGAGGCGCTGCTCTCCGCAGGCGGGGCGGTGGAAATACACGATGCCAACGACCTGGCCGCGGAGACTGTCCGGCTTTTCACCGACCCGTCACACCGCGCCAAGCTGGTCGAGAACGCGGGGATCGCCCTGCAACCGCACCACGGTGCCACGGTCCGGACTGCCAGGTTGGTCGAAGACGCCTTCATGGGGAGTGACTCCGCCCCCTCCCGCGTGTAAACTGCCAAGGTTGATGCGGGCCAAACCCTTTAAAATCGGAAATGTCACCGTGGGCGGGAAAAAACTCCTCCTCATCCTCGGTCCGTGCGTCATAGAAAGTGAAAGGTCGGCCCGCCGTGCCGCCGCGCGGATTCTCACCATCACGCGCCGCCTCGGTGTCCCGTTCATCTTCAAGGCCTCCTACGACAAAGCCAACCGAACGGCGGGATCCTCCTTCCGCGGCCCCGGCCTCGATGAAGGTTGCCGCATCCTCGCCTCCATCCGCCGCGACTACGGCCTGCCCGTCACGACAGATGTCCACTCCCCGGAAGAAGTCGCCGTCGCCGCACGCCATGTCGACCTTTTGCAAATCCCCGCCTTCCTCTGCCGCCAAACCGACCTGATCGCCGCGGCGGGGGCGAGCGGTCGCGCGGTCAATGTGAAGAAGGGCCAATTTCTCTCACCGTGGGAAATCGAACCCATCGCGCGCAAGCTCCGTGCCGCGGGATGCCGCCGCTTCTTTTTCACCGAGCGCGGCACGACCTTCGGCTACAATAACCTCGTGGCCGACATGCGCTCCATCCCCTGGATCCGCGCCCAAGGTTTCCCCTTGGTTTTCGACGCCACCCATTCCGTCCAGCGGCCGGGCGGCGGCGGCGACCGCACCACCGGGGACGGCGAACTCGCCCCTGTGCTTGCCGCCGCCGCGGTCGCAGCCGGGGCCGACGGCGTTTTCCTCGAGACCCACGAGAATCCGGCCAAAGCTCCGTCCGATGGACCCAACCAGATTCCCCTTGCCCGCTTGCCCGGCGTCCTGCGCCAACTTCTCGCCATCCGCCATGCGCTTTGACCTTTCCGTCCTGCTCGCCACGCTCATCCTGCCGTTGGCCGCCCCTGCGCAGGAAAGTCCGGGCTTGGGCCCCATCGACATTCCGGTCGCCATTGGCCAAAGCGTCAAAGAAATCCGCGTCCCCCACCACAACGCCCAAGGCAAACTCAGCCTGCGTCTGAACGCGGAGCGGGCCGAACGTTCCAGCAGCACCGAATTTACCTTCGGCGATCTGCGCATCGAAATCTTCGGCGAGGAGGCCGACAAAGCCACCCTCGAAGTCCTTCTCCCCGAGGCCGTCTTCGACCAAGGCACGCGCCGGCTGGTCAGCAACCGCCGCTCGGTCATCAAAGGTGAAACCCTCGAAATCACCGGGAGCCAACTCGAATTCGACATCGATACGCGGACCAGCCTCCTGCGCGGACCCGTCACCATGGTGGTCACCGCCTCCGACAAACTCCAGCCATGAGACCCGCCGTTTTTCTCCTCGCTCTCACCGCCACCGCGGCAGCCCAGACCGGCGCTGATCCGCTCGGGCTCGGTCCCTTGGCCGAGACGCGACCGCTCGGATCCAAAACCGAAATCACCGCGCAAAAAGAGGCCACCTTCGACGAACAAAAAAACACCGCGATCTTCGTCGGCAGCGTGCGCGTGACCGACCCCAGCTTCCTCCTCTCCTCCGACCGGCTCACCGTGTTCCTCACGGCCGACCGCTCAGGTATCGAACGCGCCGTGGCCGAGGGCAATGTTGTCATCGTGCAGCGCGCCGCGGGGGAGGCCGAGGAGAACAAAGGGGCGGTCGGGCGGGCCCAGCGGGCCGAATACCTTCCCGCCGACGGCCGCGCCACCCTGAGCGGAAGCCCGGAGATCCAACAAGGCATCAACCGCCACATCGCCACTTCACCCGGAACACGCATGATTCTCCACCGCGACGGCCGCGCCAGTACCATCGGGCCCAGCCGCACGGTGATCACCGACGCCGCCGCACCCGAATTGCCATGAGCGCCGAACTCCCCACCGCCAAGCCGGGCGCAGATGCCGCCCGCCCGATTCTTCAGACGGACCAACTGGTCAAAGTTTACGGCGGACGCGCTGTGGTCAACGGCGTCGACATCCATGTGCGCCGCGGCGAAGTCGTCGGCTTGCTCGGCCCCAATGGCGCGGGCAAAACGACCAGCTTCTATATGATCGTCGGCCTGGTCCGTCCTAACTCGGGCCGCGTCCTCTTCAACGACCAGGATGTCACCCGCATGCCCATGTTCCGCCGCGCCCGCGCCGGCATGGGCTACCTGCCGCAAGAGGAATCCGTGTTCCGCAAGCTGACCGTGGAGCAAAATATCATGGCCATCCTCGAAACGACCAAGCTCTCCCGCCCTCAACGCAAAGCCCGCTGCGAGGAACTACTCCATCAGTTCGGCATCGAGCACATCGCCAAAAATACCGCCCTCACCCTAAGCGGCGGCGAGAAACGCCGCCTGACCATCGCCCGCTCGCTCGTGACCAGCCCCTCGCTCCTCATGCTCGACGAACCTTTCAGTGGCGTGGATCCCATCGCGGTCTTCGACGTCCAGCAGATCATCTCGAATCTGCGCGACGCCGGCCTCGCCATCCTCATCACCGACCACAACGTCCGCGAAACCCTCGCCATCGTGGACCGCGCTTACCTCATCTTTGAAGGGCGCGTGGAAAGCGAGGGGCCCAAAGATTTCCTGCTCAACGACCCCGTCAGCCGCAGACTTTATCTCGGCGAAAGCTTCAGCATGTAAACGCCATGGCCTCCCTCGCAATCGAACCACCCAGCGTCGGGCAATTTTTCGAAACCAACGCCGACGCCCTTGGCCTCGAACTGGTGGCCGGAAAAACCGGCCTCGACCGCATCATCCGCGAGCCCACGGTCAACCGCCCCGGCCTCGCCCTCTCGGGTTTCTACAATTACTTCGCCCCGAAACGTGTCCAGGTTTTCGGCAGTGCCGAACTCAGCTACCTCCAAAGTCTCCCCGCCACCGAACGCAAGGAGCGCCTGCGCCGGTTCTTCGGTTGCACCATACCCTGTCTGGTCATCGCCCGCCGGGCGAAACTTCCTCCGGGCGTCACCGAGTTCGCCGATCGGGCCGGCATCCCTGTTTTCCGCACCCCGATGATCACCATGAAATTCATCAACGCCGCTACCATCGCGCTCGAACTCGACTTCGCCCCGCGCCGCAGCGAGCACGGCAGCATGGTCGATATCCTCGGCGTGGGCACCCTCATCCGCGGCGACAGCGGCATCGGCAAGAGCGAATGCGTCCTCAGCCTTCTCGAGCGCGGCTACAGCCTGGTCAGCGACGACATCACCCGCTTCCGCGCGATCGAGGGCCGCGAACTGATAGGCGCCTCCGCCGAGTTGACCCGCTTCCACATGGAGGTCCGGGGTATCGGTATCATCAATGTCGCCGCCATCTTCGGCGTCCGCAGCATCCGGACGGAAAAGTCCCTCGATCTCGTTGTCACCCTCAAAGACTGGACGGAAATGGAGGATGTTGACCGCCACGGCCTTCAGCGCCAGTTCTACAAGATCCTTGGCATCTCCGTGCCCCACGTTATTATTCCCGTTCGCACAGGCCGTGATCTCGGTCGTTTGGTCGAAGTCGCCGCGTTGGACCAGAAATTGAAGTCCCATGGGACAGACAGCGCCAACGAGTTCAACGAACGGCTGATCAACCAAATGAAGGGCCAGTGACAAAACACATGGGAATCCTCACCAAAAAAACCGGTGCGGCGGAAAGCCGTCTCACTCGGGAACTGGTCATCCTCAACCGCTACGGGCTCCACGCCCGTCCTGCGGCTCTTTTTGTCAAGACGTCGAACCGCTTCAAATCCGAAGTCTGGGTCGAAAAGGACGGCGAGGAAGTCAACGGCAAGTCGATCATGGGTCTCATGATGCTTGCCGCCGGCCACGGCTCCAAACTCAGGGTCTCCGCCGCCGGCGCCGATGCCGAAAAATTCCTCAAGGAAATCGAGGAACTTGTCGCCAGCCGCTTCCACGAGGACTGAGCTGGCCGCGCATTCCCCCTTCCCCCCCCCTGCGCTTTCCGTTAAACAGCGCTCCGGATGGGCGCACCGCACGAGCAAGAAATCATTTGGCAGGGCATTGGCGTCTCCCCCGGCATCGTCGAGGGGGATGTGGTTGTTCATTGGCAAAACGAGGAAGAAATACCGGTCCGCGACATCACCCCCGCGGAGATTCCCTCAGAAATCGCCCGGTTCGAGGTCGCCCTCATCGCCACGCGCCAGGAACTTCTCGAAATTCAGCAGAAAATTGCCGGGGCGATCGGTGCAGACGACGCCAGCATTTTCGATGCCCACCTTCTGGTCGTCGAGGACCGCACCCTCATCGATGAAGCCCTGCGCGGGCTCGAACGCGACCTGAATAACATCGAGTTCGTCTTCCACCAAGTTGCCGAAAAATACTGCCGCACCCTCGCCGCGATCGATGACCCCTACTTGCAGGAACGCGTGGTCGACGTCGAGGACGTCACCCGCCGCATCATCCGCCACCTGCTCGGCAAATCCCGCGAGGAACTCCACAAACTCGACCGGCCGCACATCATTGTTGCGCGCAATCTCACGCCGTCCGACACCGCACTGATCAACCGCGAACTGGTCCGCGGTTTCGTCACCGAGCAAGGCAGCCGCACATCGCACAGCGCCATCATGGCGCGATCACTCGGCATCCCGGCCATTGTCGCCCTCCCCGGCGTCTGCACAAAAACTGCCACCGGCGATTACGTTCTCCTCGACGGCTACAGCGGCAGGCTGATTGGCAATCCTTCCGAACAGACCCGGTTCGCCTACGGTCAAATCGAGCGCCAGAAAGTCGCGGTCACCCACCAGCTCGAGGCCATCCGCGAAACCCCCTCGAACACGCGCGACGGACGCCATATCATCCTCTCGGCCAACATCGAACTGCCCTCCGAACTCGATGCCGTCGCCTCCTCGGGCGCCGAGGGCATCGGCCTCTTCCGCACGGAATTCCTTTTCCTCAACAAGACGGTCCCACCTTCCGAAGACGAGCAATACGAATCCTACAAACTCGTCGCCGAACGCTGCAGCCCCCACGGCGTCATTATCCGAACCCTCGATATCGGCGGCGACAAACTCATGCACCTCGCCGACCAGACCAGCGAGGACAACCCCTTCCTCGGCTGCCGCGCCATCCGCCTCTGCCTCGCCCAGCCCGAGCTTTTCAAGACCCAGTTGCGCGCCATCCTCCGCGCCGGCGCCCACGGCCACATGCGCCTCATGTATCCCATGATCGGGCAGGCGGAAGAACTCCGCCGCGCCAACGCGCTCCTCGAGGAATGCAAACAGGAACTCGCCGGCCGCGGGATCCCTTACCTCCACGACATCGAGGTTGGTATCATGATCGAACTTCCCGCCGCCGCGCTCATCGCCGACCAACTCGCCAAGGAGGTGAAATTTTTCAGCGTCGGGAGCAACGACCTCGTCCAATACACCATGGCGGTCGACCGCGGTAACGAACGCATCGCCTACCTCTATCAGCCGACCCACCCCGCCGTCCTCCGCCTCCTCGCCATGGCCGCCACCGCGGCCCATGACAACGGCATCTGGATCGGCATCTGCGGCGAGATGGCCTCCGAGATCCATCTCACCCCGCTGCTCCTCGGACTGGGGATCGATGAATTCAGTGTGGGCACCCCCGCCGTTCCCCGCATCAAAAAAGCCCTGCAAAGCCTCGAATTTCAGGCCTGCCAAGAGTTCGCCGGCCGAGCCGCCAGCATGACCGATCCGCAGGAGATCGAAACCATGTGCCGCGATTACGCCAAGCAACACTACCCCGACCTCTTCGATCTTTGAGTTTCTCCCGGCCGCCGCGCCAATTCTGGCTGAAAACTGCACACCGAAAACTGTCCACTCTTCTTCTCTTGCGCCGCACCGATATCCGCCTCGCCTTGGACGAACTCCAACTTCGTCCGACGAAAAGCCTCGGGCAAAATTTTCTCCACGACCAAAACCTGGCCCGCGCCATTGCCGCCGCCGCCCTTCCCGTCCATGTCCCTTTCGCGGTCGAAATCGGCCCCGGCCTCGGCTCCCTCACCGCCCCGCTCCTCGAGCGCTGCGACCGCTTGCTGGTCATCGAAAAGGACGCCCGCCTGGCCGCTTGGCTGGGCCGCAGGTTTCCCTCCGACCGGGTCGAAGTGGTCCAGGCCGACGCGATCGACTTCGACTGGCGTCCGCTCCTCCGGCACGGCCCCTTTCCTCTCGCCGGAAACCTGCCCTACTGCGCCACCTCGCCGATCCTGCGCACCTGGCTCGGCCCCGGCACACCCGTCACCCGAGCCACCTTCGCCGTGCAAGACGAGTTCGCCCAACGCCTCGCCGCGATCCCCGACCAATCCGATTACAGCGCGCTCACCGTGCGCACCCAGCGACTCTGGTCCGTGCGTCGTGAACGCCTGCTCCCGCCATCCGTTTTCTTTCCCGAACCCGGCGTCGATTCCGCTCTCGTTGTCCTCGAACGGCGGGAACCGCGCACCTTCCCGCCGGTTCGTTCCGTTTTTTTCGACGAGCTCGTCCAGCGCGGTTTCAGCCAACGCCGCAAACAACTCCGCTCCCTGCTCAAAGCCGACCCCGTGGTTTGGTCCGTTTGGTGCTCGGGGCAAGACCTTCCCCCGACCTGCCGCGCCGAAGACCTTTCCGTCCCGCAATGGGTCGCCTTGGCCCGCATCCTCGATCCCGCCGCGGCGACTCCCGCCCAGCATGACGGGGAACAATTCGATATCGTCAACGAGCAGGACGAAGTCATCGGCACCCGCCCCCGCACCGAAGTCCACGACGGCGCCCTCCTCCATCGCGCGGTGCACATTCTCGTCTTCAACCGCCGGGGCGAACTCCTCCTGCAAAAACGCTCCGCCTGGAAGGACCGCGAGCCCGGCAAATGGGATTCGAGTGCCGCCGGGCACCTCGAACCCGGCGAGACCTATCCCGCCGCCGCCTCGCGGGAAACGGAAGAAGAACTCGGGATCCGCCCCGGACTCACCCCGGTCGGAAAAATCCGCGCCTGCTCGAATACCGGACAGGAATTCGTCGAGGTTTTCACCGCGCAACATGACGGTCCCTGCGTGCTTCCTCCCTCCGAAATCGAGGATGCCCTCTTTGTCCCTCTCTCTCTTGTCCGCGACTGGCTCGCCGCGCGACCCCGCGATTTCGCGCCCGGCTTTCTCGAAGTCAGCAAATTTCTCCCCGCCACATAGCTTCCGCCAAGCGGCGACAGGTAAACTCCGCCCTCAAGGCGTCTCGATCGCCACCCCGTGCATAGGCGCCATGTGCGCATAATTGTTCTCCACCGCTCCCGTCCGGAAGGCCCGGTGGCCATGACCGAAGGCATTGACCGCGGCCGGGTGCAAGTTGCGGATCATGATGCCATTGGCCCCCACACCCGCCGCGCCACGGGCCAGCGCATCGACCGCCATCGACGTCTTGGCCTCGTCCGAAAGGAGAGCGGTAAAATAGACGTGGGCCTCGACTAAAGCGATTTCCCGGAAGTTGGCAGGGAGGCCGCCATACACCGCAACCTCCGTGGGATCGATGGGGGGATTGGGTGGACCCATCAATTTCACCTTCGTGCTGACACAACCCGGCGCGGCGAAGAGACAAAGACCTGCAGCCAGAGC
>CAMBUL010000008.1 GCA_945871065.1 Chthoniobacter flavus
ATTTTGCGGGTCACGAAGGTCTCACCGCGACGGGGACTCTCGTGGTTGAAGAGGATGCCGTTGCTGGCAAAGAGCCCGTAGCTCTCCCGGTAGTTTACCGTCGCCCAATACCCGAACATCTTGGCACACCCATACGGACTGCGCGGCCAAAACGGCGTGGTCTCGGTCTGCGGCACCTCTTGTACCTTGCCGTACATCTCGCTGCTCGAGGCTTGGTAAAAACGAGGCTTCACACCGGATTCCCGAATCGCTTCCAAAATCCTGATCGTTCCCACCCCGGTCACATCGGCCGTGTATTCGGGAATATCAAAACTGACCCGCACATGGCTCTGCGCCCCGAGATTGTAGACTTCGTCGGGCTGCAACTCGTAAAGCAGCTTGGTCAGATTGACCGCGTCGGAAAGATCGCCATAATGCAAAAAGAGTCGCACTCCATTGACGTGTGAATCCTGATAAAGATGATCAATGCGGGCCGTGTTGAACGTGCTGGCCCGGCGGATAATCCCGTGCACCTCGTAGCCCTTGGCCACCAATAAATCGGCCAAATAAGAGCCGTCCTGACCGGTGATTCCTGTGATGAGTGCTTTTTTCATGGCCGCGGTTAAGAGTCGGACACAGTAAGGGCCCTCTCCTGAAGGGCAAGCAAACTTTCAATCCCCGCCCGTCCGACCCGCAGCATTTCAAAAAGCGCCTCCTCCCCAAAAGTTGCTTCCTCCCCCGATCCCTGCACCTCGACAAACTCCCCGCCCTGAGTCATGACCAGGTTCATGTCCACCATGGCGTCCTTGTCCTCCAAGTAGTCCAAATCGAGAAGCACCTCTCCACCCACGACCCCGACGCTCACTGCGGCCATCCGCTCTTTGAGAGCCGTCTCCTTGATTTTCCCCTCGGCCATCAGTTTACGGCAGGCCAATTCCACCGCCACACAGGCCCCGGTGATGGCCGCGGTGCGCGTCCCGCCATCGGCCTGCAAGACATCGCAATCCACCCAGAGCGTCCGCGGCCCGAGTTTGTCGAGATCCACCACGGCCCGCAGCGCCCGTCCGATCAGCCGCTGGATTTCCGTGGTGCGACCATCGAGCTTGCCGCGCGAAATATCCCGCTGCTTCCGGTCCAAGGTCGCGTAAGGGAGCATGGAATATTCCGCCGTAAGCCACCCGCCCGGCACCTTCTGGACCTGCATCCAGCGCGGGACCGCTTCGTCGATCGTCGCCGCGCAGACGACTTTGGTATTGCCGAAGGAAACCAACACGGACCCCGCCGCGTGCGGTGCAATGCCCTGTTCGAAAGTTACCGGCCGCAACACGTCCGCCGCCCGCCCGAAAGATCGTTCCATTCGCGCATCCAAGATCGAGTCAGGCCGCAAAGCAAGACTCAAGCCGCCTCGATCGCCGCATGGTCGATCGTTTTCAGGCGCTTTGCCTTCGAGCCCAACTGCGGGATGCAGTCGATCAAGGCGCGCGTGTAAGCGTGGCGCGGATTCCGCAGGATTTCCTCCGTCGGCCCCTGCTCGACGATGTGGCCGCGATACATGACAAGGACCCGCGAGGCGAATCCCGAGACAATCCCGAAGTTGTGCGTGATGAGGATTACGGCCATGCCGAAGCGTTCTTTCAACGACCCCAGCAATTCCATGATCTGGGCTTGGATGGTCACGTCCAGTGCGGTGGTCGGTTCGTCCGCGACCAACACGTCCGGTTGGCAGGCCAGCGCCATGGCAATCATAACGCGTTGCTGCATCCCGCCGCTCAGTTGATGCGGGTAATCATGCATACGGGCCGCAGGATCGAGGATACCGACTGCGTCCAGCCAGCGGACGATCTCCGCGTCAACATCGGTAACGTCGCGACGATGCAAACGGATCGCTTCGCCGATTTGGTTGCGTACAGTGTAAACTGGGTTGAGCGATGTGCTCGGTTCCTGGAAAATGTAAGCGATCTTGCCGCCGCGCAGTTTGCGCAGGCGGGCCGCGTCCATCGTCATGACACTTTCGCCGTCGAAAAGTATTTCCCCCTGTTTTATCTCCGCCGGAGGCACAGGCAGTAGTCTCGTCAGGGCCAGCGCGGTCACGCTTTTGCCGCTGCCACTCTCGCCCACGATGGCCAAGGTCTCACCGGCGGCCAATTCGAAGGAAGCATCCTTCACCGCTTCAATCGTGCGGTCTTCGAGGACGAAATCGATGCAGAGGTTGCGGACTTGGAGGATGGGTTGGCTCATTGTCTTTCGGATCGGGTTTCCACCGCCTGCCGCAGCGCGTCCCCCGTCAGGTAAAACGACAGTGCCGCGATGAGAATGGCAAGCCCGGGGAACAAGATCAGCCACCAGGCGTCGAGAATGTAGGACTTGCCGTCGGCAATAATGTTACCCCAGGTGGCCTGCGGCGGTTGCACCCCGAAACCGAGAAAGCTCAAGCCGGCCTCGGCCAGGATGGCCTCCGGCACCCCGAGCACGGCCGTGACCAAAATCGGGGCCGCCGCATTGGGCAGCATGTGACGAAAAATGATTTTCGGGCCGCGCTGCCCGAGGGCCCGCGCGGCCTGCACATAGGCTGACTCGCGCAAGGTGAGGAATTCCGCGCGGACCAGACGCGCGGTGCCCGTCCAGCTGACCAGACCGATCACGATGATGATGTTGAAAATGCTCGGACCGACCAGCGCCACGGCCGTGAGGATGAGGAAAAATGTCGGGAAGCACATGATCGCATCGACGAAGCGCATGATGAGGTTGTCCACCCACTTGCCGAAATAACCCGCCACCGCACCGACCGTCACCCCGATGAAAAGCGACACGAACACCGCGACAAATCCCACCGTCAGGGAAATGTAGGCCCCGTTGAGCATACGGCTGAAGACATCGCGTCCGAGATTGTCCGTGCCGAGCCAATTGACCGGATTCGGCGAGAGAAGTTTCCGCTCGAGATTGGTCGCATCGGGGTCCATCGGCCACGGGATGCCGAGGACATCGAGCGCGAAGAAGGCCACGGCAATGACGGCAAGCAGGCCGACCATACCGAGGGCATAGAGTCCAATTTTGTTCGCGCGAAAACGGCGCAGGGACCGCTCCATCGGACTAGCGGCGACCTCGAGAGGTTCTGGTGTCGTCGTGATCATTCCAGTCGCACCCTCGGATCGACCACCGCGTACAACACGTCGGCCAGTAGGTTGCCGAGCAGCACGAGCGCTGCGGTGACAAAGTTCAGAGCGACGAGCGTCGGGTAATCGCGTTCCAACACTGCCTCGTAGCCCAAGCGCCCCATCCCGGGGTAGGCGAAAATGTTTTCGATGATGACCGCCCCGCCGATCAAGGCGGGCAGGAGCATGCCGATGCCGGTGATAAGCGGGCGCACCGAGTTGCGCAGGGCATGCCGGTAAAACACCGCGTTCTCGTCGAGTCCCTTGGCCCGTGCCGTGCGGATGTAATCCTCGCGCAGAGTTTCAATCATGCTCGCTCGGATGAAGCGCGACTGCACGGCAACGCCGCCGATGGCGAGGATCGAGGCCGGCAGCATCACATGCCACCAGCGGTCAAGAAAGACCTCCAGACCATTGGTGAAAGTGACGCCGATCGTATGCGTCCCAAGGATCGGCACCGCCCCGTAGTTGACCAAGCCGATGGCCAACAGATAGGAAACCCAGAACCCCGGCAGCGCGATGAAGACAAAGGCCAGGATGCTCGTGATCACATCCGGAGGCCGCCCCGCATACCGCGCCCCGTAAACGCCGAGCAAAAGGCCGAAACTCAAGGACAGCGCCAGCGCCCCGAGGTTGAGAGCGAGGGTGGCGGGGAGGCGCTCGGCGATCTTCGCCAGCACCGGCCGCTCGTCCTTGATGCTGCGCAACTCACCGGTGAAGAGGTCACGCATGATAAACCCGTATTGCTCATGCAGAGGCTTATCGAGGTGGAATTTCTCGCGAAAGATCCGCTTCACATCCTCCGAGACTTTGGGATTCAACTCGCCCCAAGGATAGGGACTCCCCGGCGTCAGCGTGATGATGAAAAATGAAATCAGGCTGATGAAAAACAAAAGCACGACCGAGGCGAGGAGACGACGGATGATGAAGACGGTCATGGCTTACTCGCTGGCCTCCTTGGCGTATTCCGGGCGGTAAAACCACTCGAGGTAGTGACTCCACCCCGCTTTGGTCATTGTCACCGGTTCGTCGATCCAGGTGCCATCCGGCCCCGGCCGCTTCACGCGGAAGGCATCCTTCCACATGACAGATGTTCCCTCGGGCACAAAAAGGAAAAGATACGGTTGGTCGTCGTAGATCAACTGCTGCAATTCGCCGCACTGGCGGATGATCTCGGCGCGGTCGAATTCCTCGCGCACCGATTCGAGCAGGCGGTCGGCTTCCTTGCTCTGGTAGCCGACCATGTTGAGGCGCTCGGGCTCGGTCTGGGACGAGTGCCAGATCTGGAACTGGTCGAAGCCCTGCCCTAGGGCCCAGCCGAGCACCACGGCATCGAATTCCCCCTGGTTGACGAAGCGCTTGAGAAAGACCGCCCACTCGTACATCTCGACCGTGACCTCGATCCCGATCGCCCGGAGGTTTTCCTGCACGAGTGTCGCGATGTCGCTGCGGATGACATTCCCATTGTTCGTGATGAGGGTGAAAGCGAAGCGCTCTCCGTCTTTCACGCGGATCCCGTCTTGGCCCGGAACCCAGCCGGCTTTGTCAAGCAACTGCCTCGCTTCCTCCGGATCGTAAGCGAGCGGCTGGACCCGCGGGTTGAAAAACCACATTTCCGGCGTGAAGATCCCCGTGCTCTGCGTGCCATATCCGTAGAGGATGTAGCGAATCATCTGGTCGATATTGACCGCGTGGGCCAAGGCCTGGCGGACGCGCAAATCCTGAAACATGGGGCGCCGCAAATTCCACCCGACGTAGTTGAAGGAATTGCTCGGCGAGGTGAAGAGCGTGAATCGCTCGTCCTCGCGAAAACTCCCCACCGCCCAGGGATCTGCCGACCAAAAATCAACCTGCTGTGTCTCAAAAGCGAGGCGGAGGGTCAGCGGGTCGGGCAAGGTTCGGAAAACAATGCCATCCAGATGGGGGAGACCTTTGAAGTAGTCCTCGTTCCGCGCCACGCGCACAAATTGGTTCGTCTTCCACTCGGCGAACTTGAAAGGACCCGTTCCGACCGGCGCACGGTTGAAGACCAGTGGCCACTGGTCCGGGGGCACGTCGGCCAGCAAGTGAGCGGGCAAGATACTCATCATCCAGCTCTCCAAGGCCGGCGAAAAAGGCCGACGGTAAACAACCCGCACCGTGCGCGCATCGGGGGTTTCCACGGAGAGCACCAATTCGTAATCCGGCTTGCGCGGCGAAGCCACGCGGTCGTCCATGATGGCCTCGTAGGTGAACTTCACGTCCCGCGAGGTGAATGGCGCTCCGTCGTGCCAGCGGACTTCCTCATGCAGGAGAAACTCAACCACCGGCTCGGCCAGAAATTCCGGCGCTAACACCGGCTCAATGACAAGTCCCTCCTCCCCGAGCCGCTTGGCCAGCCAGACCCGCAAACGCTCGCGCGTCTCCTCTTGGTCACCGAGAAAAACAAGTTCGCCCAGATTGCCACTGCTCCAGACCCTCACGACACGCGCGGAAATTTCCTCCGCTGCAAAGCGGGTGAGCGTATCTTCCAGCGGCTTCGGCGCCATGATCGAGAGGGTGCGCACGGGCAGGGGTGTGGCCCCGAATTTAGCGGCCAAGGCCCGCGAATCACTTACCCCCGGCAACGACAATTCCAGTTCCAAACGTTCCCCTTCCACCGCATAGCGCCGGAGATGCAGGGCTTTCCGATCCACCAATCCCGCCTCAAGGTTGGCTGCCGCGAGGATGGCCTCTTCAGTAGATTTGAAGAAAAACGTGCTACGTTGGCCCAATTCCCACGCGGCCGCGAGATCGCCGACAATTTCCAGACTAGCATCGTATTTGAGCAGACCGTTGAAAATCACCCCGGTCACCGCCCCGGATGCCCCATCGGCCGCTTGGACCGGATTGAGCGTACTCGGCTCCCCGATGCTGCCGATATACATCTCGTTTTTTTTATCCACCGTGACCCGCGAAACCGTCCAGAGGGCCAACGCGGTGATCCCCGCCAGCAAGAGCGGAATTCCGACAATCAGGGTTCGCAACCGGGGCATCGTGCGGATTTTCTCCGTTAAAAACCCCACCGCGAGCCAAAAGGAAGACCCCGCCCCTCTGTTTTCCCTTTGCAGCAGAGGCACCCAGCACGATATTCTCCTCTTTAGATGGTCACGGCAGTCAAGGAAAAGACGGTAGTGTGCAATGACCTCGATTCGGCGCTCCTAGTGCGCGCCTACCGCGTCATGCTTCTGGCCCGCGCGACCGAGGACAAGCTCGCCAGCCTTTACCGGGCCGGCATGATCAAAGGCGGCGTCTTCCTCGGCAAAGGTCAGGAAGCCCTCAGCACCGCCTCATCCATCTTTCTCCAGAAGGGCGACATTTTCGGTCCGCTCATCCGCGACCAAGCCGGACGTCTCGCTTTCGGGGACACCGTGCTCGACACCTTGCGCACTTATCTCGGATCGGCCAAGGGTCCCATGCGCGGGCGCGATGGCAACATCCACCGCGGACGCCCCCGCGAAGGTTACTACGCCATGATCAGCCACCTCGGCGCCCTCGTGCCCGTGGTCGCCGGCGGGCTCTATGCCCGCCGCCTGCGCGGCGAAACCGGCGTGGTCGGAGTGACCTCGATCGGCGACGGCGGCACATCCACCGGGGCTTTCCACGAAGGCATAAACTTGGCCGCCGTCGAACACCTTCCGTTGGTCGTGGTCATCGCCAACAACCAGTACGCCTACTCCACGCCAAACAGCCGACAGTTCGCCTGCGCCGACCTGCTCGACAAAGCTGCCGGTTACGGCATCGCCGGCTTCAAATGCGACGGCACCGACCCGGTCGCATCTCTCGAAACCCTCCGGTTCGCCGTGCAGGCCGCACGTGAAGGAAACGGACCGCAAATGGTCGTCGCCACGCTCTTGCGACTCGTCGGCCACGGTGAGCACGATGATGCCGGCTACGTGGATGCCGCGCTGCGCCAAGCCAATGTCGGGCGCGACTGCCTCGAAGTCGGCGCGACGCAACTTATCGGCGCGGACCTCGCCACCAGGGAAGAAATCGCCGCCTGGACCAAGGAGGCCCAAGCCGAAGTCGAGGCCGCCTTGAATATCGCCCAGCGGGAAAAGGGCCCGGACCCGGCCGATGAAGACTGGAGAGCCATCTCGACCGAGCGTTTGGTCGACGGTCATCACGATTTGGAGGACGAATGAGCGTCACATACCTCGAAGCCATCCGCGCCGCGCAGGAGAAAGCACTGACCGATGACCCGCGCGTCTTCATCTACGGGCAGGACGTCGGGGCTTTTGGCGGGGCCTTCAAGGCGACGAAAAATCTGGCCGCCGAATTTCCCGGGCGCGTCATGGACGCACCGCTCAGCGAGGACGCCATCGTCGGCCTCGCGGTGGGTGCAGCCATTGAAGGTGCCCGGCCCATAGTCGAAATGCAATTTGCCGATTTTTCCACCGTCGGCTTCAACCAGATCGTCAACCAGGCCGCCACCCTCTACTACCGCACCGAGATCCCCTGCCCCATCGTGGTGCGCCTCCCCAGCGGCGGAACGCTCGGCGCCGGCCCGTTCCACAGCCAAAGCATGGAAGCCGTCTACGCACACTATCCCGGGCTCGTCGTCATGACCCCCGCGACCGTGGAAGATGCTTACAGTATGATGCTTGAGGCCGTGGCGATCGACGACCCCGTGATCTTCTGCGAGCACAAACTGCTCTACTACCACCTCAAGGCGGACAAACTTCCCGACACCGCACAACCCGTGGGCAAAGCGCGTATCGCCCGGGCCGGACGCGACGCCACGGTGGTGACCTACAGCGCCATGCTCCACGAATCCCTGCAAGCTGCCGAGGACCTCGTTGAAGACGGTTGGCAAATTGAAGTGATCGACCTTCGCACGGTCAAACCGCTCGATACCGACACCATTCTCGCCTCCGTGGCGCGCACCGGACGCCTGCTTGTCGTCGGCGAAGCCTGGCCCTGGGGCGGCGTTAATGCCGAGGTCATCTCCCGCGTGGCCACCGAGGGCTTCGGTCTCCTCGATGCCGCACCCATGCGTCTCAACGCGAGAGACACCCCCGTTCCCTACCATCCCGATCTGTGGGCCGCGCACCGGCCGACCGCCAGCGTCATTGCCGCGCGCCTCCGTCAACTTCTCACCCAATAAATTTTATGGCCCGCATTCCTCTCCTCATGCCGCAACTCGGTGAATCGATCGCCGAGGCGACTATCGTCCGCCTCATTGCCAAACCCGGCGACGACGTTGCCGGCGACAACGACGTCATGGAGGTCGAGACGAACAAAGCAGTCATGGGCGTAGTCGCACCTTGCAGTGGCAAATTGGTCGAACTCCGCGCCGTGGAAGGGGAAAGCTATGCGGTTGGCGCGACGCTCGGCTACCTCGAAGTTTCCGATACTGATGCCGAGCGCATGGGCTATCTCGAACCGGAAGAAAACGGATCCAACGGCCAGCCCACCGGCTCCATGCCGGCCGGCGCCCCGGACAAACCGAAAAAGAAACGCGTGGCCAAGCCCGAGATCAAACAGTCGGACAAACCGGAGCCGACGATCAAGGGCCTTCCCGTCCCCGCCCACGCCGGCGGCGCCGCTTTCCTTTCCCCGCGCATGAAAGCGCGCATGACCGAACTCGGCCTCAGCGCGGCCGACCTGGCCGGCGTGGCCGGCAGTGGAGCGGGCGGACGCGTCACCATCGAGGACTTCGAGCGCTTCATGGAGAATCTCGACCAGCAAAAAGTCACCGAGGCCTCCTCCATGCGCGTGGCTGTGGCCGATGCCATGCGCCGCAGTTGGACGCGTCCGCTGGCCACCGTTGTCCTGCCGGTCGAACTCGACAAAATGCTCGCCCACCGCAAAGCCTCCGCCGAAAAAGCGGGCGTTTCACTTTACGCGCTGCGGGCGCTGGCCATCGCCTTGTCCGAGAACAGCGCGCCGGCCGGCCGCCTCATCGGCAACCAAGTCATCCACCCCGGATCGATCGATATCGGCTTTGCGGTCGAAGCCGAGGATGGCGTGCTCGTGCCCGTGATCAGGAGTGCGGACAAACACAGCCTCAAAGAACTCATGCCGATCTATGCCCGCCTGGTCGAACTCGCCCGCCAACGCCGCCTCAGCCCCAAAGACATGGGCCAATGCATCTCGACCGTGACAAACTATGGCACCTTCGGACTGACCCTCGCCACCCCGATCCCGCTCCCCGAACAAACCGTCCTTCTCGGTCTCGGCGCCGGGCGCATCGAACCCAAATGGGATAAAGAAAAGCAGCAATTCCTCCCCGTGACCAACGCCTGCTTCACCCTGAGCTTCGACCACCGCGTCCTCGACGGCGGCGCCGCCGGACGCTTGCTGACCAGAATCTCCGAACTCCTCAACAATCCTGAGCAATTATAAGGTGGATCGCGCCGGGGACGGCGCGATCCCCCCTTCAGCCCCTCAGCGCCGCGCTCAGGCGTTTCTCCACCAGCCCCTCGATGTGCCCGCGCAGGCGGGCATCCGACAGACGATCGAGCACCGTGTTGAAGAAGCCCATGACCAGCAGCTGTTGCGCCGCTTCCGGACGGATGCCGCGCGCCAGGAGGTAGAACAATTCACGATCATCGACCTGCGACGTTGTCGCACCATGGGTGCAACGCACGTCATCGGCTTCGATCTCGAGGCCGGGCATGCTATTCGCCTCGGCCTCGTCACTCAGGACGATGTTGCGGACCTTTTGATAGGCATCGGTCTTGTGCGCGCCGGGTTCGACACGGATGACCCCGCTGAAGACCGTGCGGCCCTTGCCGGTCAGGGCATTCTGGTAAAGCAAATCGCTCGTCGCGCTGGGCTTGGCATGGTCTTGAAAGGTGCGCTGATCGATCATCTGCTCGCCGCCGGCAATGTTGACCGAAAGCATGTCGCTGCGTGCGCCTTCCGCGACCATGCGGCTGTAGCTCTCGCCGCGCACGAACTTGCCCCCCAGGTTGACCTGCATGCCGAGACAGGAGGCATCACGTCCGACCGTGGTGGAGTTGAGATGAAACGCGGTGGTGGCGAGGCTCCACTGCTGCACGGCCACGTAGTTGAGCTTGGCACCCTCTTCGACGACGAGGTCATTGACCCCGCAAGCGAAAGCGGGTTGGTCGTCCGCACTGCGGAAACAATCGACGACAGTCGCCTTGCTGTGACGTTCGCAGACCACGAGGGTGTGCGGGAAGACGGCGGAATTTTCACCTTCGACCCAGTGGAAAATCTCGATCGGCTGCGCGACCTCGAGATTTTTCGGGACGCGGATAAAGACCCCGTTGACCGGACCGGAGCGGTGCAAAGCGGCGTATTTGGCCGAGCCGAGCTTGACCTCTTGCGCCATGAAATGTTTCTCCGCCAAATCGGCGTGCTTGCTCGCAGCCTCCTCGAGGGTCATGACGACCAACCCGGCTTTGACCAACTCCGCGGCGGGCGCGGTCGCGGCCAGAAGGCGGTTGTTCGCGAAGATGAAACGGGCGGCTGACTCACCGAGGCCGGTCGAGCGTTCGACCAGCACGGCGGCATCAGCCACCGGGGCCGGATAACGAAAGCCGTCCAGGGCGAGGGCTTTGACGTTGGAGAAACGCCACTTTTCGTCCTTCGGCACAGGCGCAGGGAGCTGTTGGAATTCCGCCCAGCCGCGCTGACGCGAGGCGACGAACCATTCGGGCCACTGGCCCTCGACGAGAGCGCCTTCCATCAAGGGGACGCCGGACACGGATGCGGAAGCCATAATCACAATTGTTCCTCCAGACGGATCAGCCGACCGAACCTTCCATCTCGAGATCAATGAGGCGCTTCAGTTCGACGCTGTATTCCATGGGGAATTGGCGCACGAGGTCATTGACGAATCCGTTCACGCTAAGGCTCATGGCCTGCGCTTCGGTTAGTCCGCGTTGCTGCATGTAGAAGATCTGCTCCGAACTGACCTGGCTGACACTGGCTTCATGCTGGCAGGCATTGCCCGTGCCGCGCACCGAGATGGCCGGATAAGTGTCCGTGCGGCTGCTCGTGTTGATGAGCAGCGCATCGCACTCGGTATTGTTTTTGCAACCCTTGAGGTGGCGCGGGATTTTGACCAGCCCACGATAAGTGGCACGGCCAGTGCCGACGCTGATCGACTTCGACACGATGTTGCTCGTGGTTTCGTCGGCCGCGTGGACCATTTTCGCGCCGGTATCCTGGTGCTGGCCGTCACCGGCCAGAGCGATGGAGATCACTTCGCCGCGAGCTCGGCGGCCCTTCATGACCACGCCCGGATATTTCATGGTCAGACGCGAACCGATGTTGCAGTCGATCCATTTGACTTCGGCGTCCTCCATGGCCAGACCGCGCTTGGTCACCAGGTTGAAGACGTTGTTCGACCAGTTTTGCACCGTGATGTATTGAATTTTCGCCCCTTTGAGCGCGACGAGCTCGACCACCGCGCTGTGCAGGGTGGCGGTGTCAAACTTCGGGGCCGTGCAGCCTTCCATGTAGGTCACCTCGGCACCCTCGTCGGCAATGATCAGGGTGCGCTCGAACTGACCGAAGTTTTCCGCGTTGATGCGGAAGTAGGCCTGCAGGGGGTGCGAGACCTTGACCCCGGGCGGCACGTAGATGAACGAACCGCCGCTGAAGGCGGCGCTGTTCAGTGCGCTGAATTTGTTGTCACCCGTGGGGATCACTTTGCCGAACCATTTGCGGAAAATTTCCGGATGTTCTTTGAGAGCGTCCGTGCTGCCCATAAAAATGACACCCTGTTTGCCGACGGCCTCCTTGATGTTGGAGTAAGCCGCTTCGCTGTCGAATTGGGCCTCCACCCCGGCGAGGAATTTGCGCTCCTGCTCGGGAATACCGAGCCGTTCGAAGGTCCGTTTTACGTCCTCCGGCACTTCATCCCAGGTCTTTTTCGGTTTTTGCCCGCCCTGCGAAAGGTAGTAGCGGATCTTGTCGAAAATGATGTTCTCGAGATCGTGCGAGGCCCAGTGCGTAGGCATGGGTTTCTCGAGGAACTTTTTCAGCGCGTCCTTGCGGAACTGACGGATCCAATCGGGTTCGCCTTTGACGTCGCAAATGTAGTCGATCGTCTTTTCGTTCAGCCCGGTTCCGGCGTCGAATTCGTAATCGACATCGTAGCGGAAGTTCCCCTTTTCGCGGTCGATGTCCAATTGGGTTTGTGTGTCGCTCATGGTTTTGTTCTTTTTGGGTTTCAGGCTCCGACCGCTTCGGCTTCAGGCTCGGTCGCCCAGTCGTAACCTTCGGCTTCCAGCTTAAGGGCAAGTTCCTTCGTCCCGCTCTCGACAATGCGGCCATTGACCATGACATGGACAAAATCGGGCACGATGTAATTGAGCAGGCGCTGGTAGTGGGTGATGACGAGCATGCCAGTCTCCGGCCCGCGCAGGGAATTGACGCCGTGCGAAACAATTTTCAACGCGTCGATGTCGAGGCCGGAATCGGTTTCGTCGAGCAGGGCAAAGGTCGGCTGCAGCATGGCCATTTGCAGGATCTCGCAGCGCTTTTTCTCGCCGCCGGAGAAACCCTCGTTGACCGCACGCGAAGTGAAAGTCCGCGGCATCTCAAGGAGGTCCATTTTCTCGTAGAGCTTGGCGTAATACTCGGTGGCCTCGAGTTCCTCGCCCTCGGGCAAGCGCGCCTGCAGGGCGGCACGAAGGAAGTTGGCGATGGTCACCCCGGGAATTTCACTCGGGTATTGGAAGGCAAGGAAGATGCCCTTGCGGGCCCGCGCGTCGGGCTCCATCTCGAGAATGCTCTCGCCGTCGAAAAGGATGTCACCGGAGGTCACGGTGTAATCGGGGTGGCCGGCGATGACTTTAGCCAGCGTGCTTTTGCCCGAACCGTTCGGTCCCATGATGGCGTGCACTTGCCCGGTCGGAAGATCAAGGCTCAGACCGCGGAGAATTTCGCGGTCGCCGATGCTGACGTGAAGATTGTCGATTTTGAGGTGTTTCATAAGGGCTAAGGGTGGTTTTTCCGGCAGGTGGCGCAGAGGCCGTGCAGGGAAACTTCCTGCTGCGTCACGGAGTAGCCACGCGGCAGATGATGGAGCTTTTCCAACTCGGCGCCAGGCAGGAGTGGTACGTCCATGACCGCGCCACAGGCGGTGCAGGTGAAGTGCCCGTGTTTGGCATTGTTCGCGCAATAGCGCGTGGACCCGCTGTCCAGATGCACTTTGCGGACCAGACCGCGCTCGGCTAGCGTCTCAAGGACATTGTAGACCGTAGCCAACGAGAGGGATTCCATCTCGGGTTTGGCCCGAAGGAAGACTTCCATTGCCGTCGGGTGGTCCTGCCGTTGGAGCAGCGCCCCGTAAACATGCTTGCGCTGGCGGGTCAGACGCAAGCCGTCCTGCGCGATCGATTCCTCGTAGCGTTTGAGCTGTTTTTCGGAACTGGCAGTCTTGGTGGCCATCAGAACCTGCAATCTCGGGCCAAAAGCAAATTGTTTCAAGAATAATTACTAATAAGAACTGTAGGGTAAGGCCCGATTGGCGCGTTGACCCTCACTGTGGTAGCTTCCGCCGCAATGCGCCTTGCTTTCCTTTTGCTCAGTTTGTTGGTTGCCCTGTCCTGCCCGGCTTCCGCCGGATTATCCCTGGAGCGGACCTTTATCGGGCAAGACAAATTCCAACAGGTCATGGAACGGGGCTACCGCGCCGGTTGGGCCAAACTGCCGCTCGGGGAGCGGGTGAACAAATTCGCCCTCGCCCTGCGCGGGACACCCTACGTGAACTACACGCTCGAGTTGCACGACGTCATCGAATCCCCTTCGGTCAACATGAAGGGTATGGACTGCTGGACGCTTTTCGAAATCGCCCTCGCCATGGGGCGCCTTGTCGCCTTGCACCCTCCACCCTACTCGCCGCAGGAAATGCTGCGCCTCATTGAAATGGATCGTTACCGTGGAGGCCGCTGCACCGGACGGTTCGATTCACGGTTGCACCATCTGGAGGACTGGATTCAGGACAACGAACGGCGCGGATTAGTCAAAGACATTACGCCCTCGCTCGGTGGCAAAAAACTCCACCGGCGCATGGCTTACATGGGGAAAAAGCCGCATCTTTACCGCCAACTGCGGGCCGATTCTTCCATGGTCCCAGAATTTATCCGGGTGGAAAACGAACTCTCCCGCCGGGGCATCACCTACGTCCCGAAAGCCCAGGTGCCCCGCATCGAGGCGCAACTGCGCAACGGCGACATCCTTTGTATCGTCACCACCTGGCACGAGACCTACACCTCCCACGTCGGCATCGCCTCGCGGGACAAAAACGGAGTTCTGCGCTTCCTTCATGCCTCGAAAAACCACCGCGAGGTAGTCCTCGACGACCGATTGAGCGACTACCTCAACAAATTCGAGAAACACGCCGGCATTTTCGTCGGCCGACCCCTCGATCTACCCCCGACCGGAACCACAGCCCAGCATTGATGATGACGCGCCGCAGGCGCACCGCTTCGCTTCGGCGAGCTCAAGAGGCCGCCCATGCCGGCCTCCGCTTTACTTCCCCGGCACCCGTTCCCCAGCCACCAGGTCGTTCCACGATTGCCGCGTCCGGACCACTTCCGAGTGACCGCCGTCGACCAAAATCTCGGCCGGTAGACGCCGTGAATTGTAGTTCGACGCCATGACAAATCCATACGCTCCCGCGCTGAGTAGCGCGATTTTTTCCCCGGCATGCACTTCGGGTAATTGGCGATCCTGTGCGAAAAAATCACCGCTTTCGCAGACCGGACCAACCACATCGACCGGCCCGTGCGGAGCCCCGGCCGGCGGTTCTTGGAGAGGAACAATCTCGTGATGCCCCTCGTACAAAGCCGGCCGGATCAAATCGTTCATCCCCGCATCGGTAATAACAAAGTTCTTCGCCGGTGTTTTCTTCACATACAGCACGCTGGCCAGCAGCGCTCCCGCATTGCCGACCAGACTGCGGCCCGGTTCGAGCAGGATTTTTAATCCGAGTGGTTTGAGCAAAGGAACGACCGCCCGGGCGTAGTCGTCAAATCCGATCCGCTTCCCGCCATCCGCGTCAACCCGCTGCCACCATTCCGGAGCACCGCTCTTCAAAGTGCCATGGTAGACGATCCCCACTCCGCCGCCGATGCTGAAGAATTCAATCGCGTAAGCTTTTTTCAACTCCTCGACGATCGGCACGAGTTTGTCCAGCGCTTCGACAAAGGGCTTCGTCTCGAGAATCTGCGACCCGATGTGCGTCTGGATTCCGCGGATCTGCAAATGCGGCAACTTTGCCGCCTGGGCATAAACCCCGAGAATACGGTCGATCCCGATGCCGAACTTGTTGTGGCTCTTGCCGGTCGAAATGTATTTGTGGGTCTGGGCATCAACGTCCGGATTGACCCGCAAGGCCACCGGCGCCCTCTTGCCCAGTGCCCCCGCCACCTCGTTGATGAACTCCAATTCCGGCTCCGACTCCACATTGAAGGAATAAACGCCCTCCTTGAGAGCATATTCGATTTCCTCCCGCGTCTTACCCACCCCGGCAAAAGTACAGGAATCCGCCTGCCCGCCGGATTGGAGTACGCGGAAGAGTTCTCCGCCCGACACGATGTCGAATCCCGCCCCCTCGCGGGCCAGCAAATCGAGCACTGCGAGATTTGAGTTCGCCTTCATGGCAAAACACACCCGGTGATCGAGCCCCGACAAAGCCTCGTCCAACCGGCGGTAATGATCCCGGATCGTCTTCGCGCTGTAGACGTAAAGCGGTGTCCCGTGCTCCGCGGCCAAATCCGTCAGTGCCACCCCTTCACAACATAACACCCCGTGGCGATATGAAAACTCGTGCATAAGCCAGATATCCTAGCGGGCCGCCGGCCGGTCCTACCCGCGAAAAGCGCGAAGGATGTAGTGGTCGAAGGAATAGCGACCCGGACCCGCAATCAGTAGGGCGACAAAGCCGGCGAGATAGAGGAACGCTATTTCCCCGTTGCCGTCGCCGACCAAACGCCCGCCATGAATGAGGAAAAAAGCCACCGCCATGGTGACAATGAGGGGCACCAAAGCGAACCGCGCAGCCAGACCCGTCACCAGCAAAACAGCGCAGAGGACCTCGGAAAAAATGACCAAGTTCAAACTCATCGCGTTGCCCACCCCCAGAGGATCGGGGAACCCGCCCGAGTTCTCCGCGTGGCTCGCGACCTTTCCCCAGCCATGCAAAAGCAGCATGGACAATCCCAACCAGACCCGCAGAACGAGCAGGCCAACATCTTTGAGACACTCTCCTCCGGCCCCGGCGATCCACTGTGCGAATGATTTGATCATGACGGGGAACCCTAAACGCCCCGGACTTGTGCCGCGAAGCAAATAAATCCAGCGTGGCCGCATGAACACGAAACCGGCCCCGCGCCACGTCCGGCGTTGGGTGCGTCACGCCTCCGTCCACCACGAAGATGCGTGGCGCGAACGACTCGTCTTCCTCGGAACCGGCTTGGTCAGCCTGGCCCGTCCGGGCGGGAAAATGATCCGCCTGGAAGCTTATGGAACAGACGCCATTCTGCGCCGTCTGAAGCAGGACTTCGGCGGCAAAATAGAATCCATCGACGCGGTGAAAATCGCCCAGCGGGCCAATGCCCCGCGCCGGCCGCTGCAACTCGCGTCCGACCTCGCGGTGATCGACGCCCACGGACGCTGGCCATCCCCTCGCCCCAAACCCCGCATCCTGCTCCGCATTGCCGGCGCAATGGCTTTCGGGACGGGCGAACATGCCACCACCGCCGCCTGCCTGCGCCTGCTCCGCCGCGAAGCGGCCTGTCAGGAACCGGGGTGGACCGCCTTGGATATCGGCACCGGCTCCGGCATTTTGGCCATTGCCGCCGAAAAATTCGGTGCCACCCGCGTCGATGCTTTCGACTATGATCCGCGGGCCCTCCCCGCGGCCCGCGCCAACCTCCACCGCAACCGCTGCACCCGTATCACCCTGACCCGCCGCAATCTCCTCAAATGGCGGCCGACCCGCCGCTATCCCGTGGTCATGGCCAATGTCTTCAGCGAAATCCTCTGCGCCGCCGCCCCGCAAATCGTCGCCACCCTGAAGCCGATGGCCTGCCTTATTCTCTCCGGCATCCTGCGCACCCTCGAAAAGGAAACCCTGACCACCTTCACCGCCCGAGGCCTTCAACTCGAAGCCTCAACCCGCCGCGGCAAATGGGTCACCCTTCTCCTCCGCGCCCCGGGTCGTTGATCACCCCTCTTCTACCTCTACCCAGCCATGGAGGTGGTTACTCAAAGACCGTCCAGGTTTTCGCGGAGAATGGCTCGTTCGGCTTCGTGCAGTCGCGGGAACTCGTCAAGAATGGCGAGGGCGGAACGGTAAAAGCGGCGGGCCCCCTCGTGATCGCCCCGCAATTGGTGAAGCACTCCGAGATGGCCGAGACTCAGGCCAACCTCGGGATGGGTCGGCCCAAAGAGTTGCTCCCTGATGCCGAGGGCCTGCATGTGGCATTGCTCGGCCCCGAGCAAATCGCCGCTTTCGCTGAGCACCGCGCCGAGATTGGTGGCAATCAGAGCCGTTTCCCCGTGCGAGCTGCCGTGACAAAGGGAGGCCTCGTCGAGCGCGCGAGAAAGAAGGACAGAGGCATCGTCCAAGTCTCCGGAAAGCTTTCGCAGCATGGCGAGATTGTTCAAACACATCGGCACGTGATGTTTTTCGCCGGCCAGCTTGTACAAATCGGCGGCCTGGACGTAGTGGACACAGGCATCCTGCACGTCGCCCAGACTCTCCTCGGTCATGGCCATTTTCAAAACAACGCGCGCCGCATCGGCCGACCTGGCCCGGGCGCTGAGAATGCCCAAGGATTCGGCCCAGCAGGAAAGAGCTTCGCGGTCGTCACCGCGCGACGCAGCTTCGTCTCCGGCCACCTCGAGCGACAACGAGGCATGGTCCCGCTCGATAAACTCGGGTGAATCCGGGGAGGCGGCCGGTGCCATGGTAGCAGGTTAAGAGTGCCGCGCAGCGGGGGCAATGACCCAAACGGTCAAAGGAACACTCCGTCAAAGCGCCGCCGGCTGGCCGGAATCCGACCGGCATGGGCCTCGATCGCACCCAAGGCATTCCCTTGATGCCCAAAGCCAAGCATCCGGCAAGTCTCCGACTCGAAAAACTCGATGGACCGCCGCGTCGGATCTTTGTCGCAGAGATGGCCCAGCGCCCGGCGCAACAGGTCGAAGAGTTCCGGGGCGGGGTAGGACGGTTCGCACAACAGGTCGCACAATTCCGCGAAATAGGAGGCGGCGAGGAGGCGTGCGTAACTGCCGCGTAGTCCCTCCCACGTCTGGAGCAGCTTCACTTCGCGCAGGGTACTCACGTCGGACTTCCGACTGGCGGCGAACTGGATCTCGGCGTGGTAAAAAAGGTCCAGTCTTCCACGCAGTTTGCTCTCGCGCTTAGCGGTGCCCCGGGCGGCGGAGCGGATTTTCCCGTGCCCGGGGGACAACCAAATGAGAACAAAGCTCGACTCACCGAAGCGCGCCCGGCGAAGCAAAATTGCCTCGGTGGTTTGGGCGGCCGTCATGGGCATTCAGCCTGCCGCCTCGATGAGCAACTCCTGCAAGTGGCCGTAAAAATGAATTTTCAGCAGCGACAATCCGCGCTGCGTGGCAAGGTCAGGGGGTTCATGGTGGTCCAAGTCGGCCTCGGTGAAATTGCTTTCTTCGACAATGACCAAGCGCGCTTGGTTCAGGGCGTTGAGCCAGGCTTCAAGATGAGCGCAGGGAATGGCCACTTCGGTGCCGTGGTTGTGGCCACCGGGCGCGGACAAATCCCGTGCCACGATATCACGACTCGAGGCAAACAGGCGCTCCAACTCCGGTCTTACATGCTCCTTCCAGTCGCGGCGAAACTCCGCGTGGGCAGCCCCGCCGATCGGGTCCGGATAGAGCCGGGCCTGCGCTTTTTTGTGGCGGGCGGCCACCTTCGGCAGTTCGGTCAGGAACGTGGCCAAGAGCGGATGGATGTCGCGGAGTTTCCACGAGTCGGTCGAGGTGCGTCGCAAACGCATGGATCAGAGTTCGGCCTGCTCGATTGTGGCAAGGAGCAGGTAACCATGCAGTTGTTCGACGATGGACTCCGCACGTTCGCGCGCGCCGGACCAGACGAGGGATCGGCCTTTGTGATGCACTTCCAGCATGTGCCTGGTCGCTTTGTCCGGCGGAAAACCCATGACGCGTTGGAAGACCATGGTGACGTAGGACATCAGGTTCACGGGATCATTGTGCACCACGACATTCCAGGGAGAGTCGACCACATACTGTTCGTGCGTTTCGACCCCGGTAATGACAACGGTGCCACTCATACCGCGAGCAACTGCGTGGCCGGCAGGAACGCCACGCGGTCGAGGGCGCTTTGCATCAGGCCTGTGGTCTGCGCGGCCGGCAAGGTAACCCGTGCCGCATCCGCGCCAAGAATACACTCGGCGAGCAGGAGCGCCCCGGCAACCTGCAGGAAGGGCAGATGAAAGGCCTGCCCGCGGGCGGCAAAGACGGTGGCCAGATGTCCAGCCGACGGGTTGACCCGCGCTGCCTCCGAAAGCCTCTCGAGCAGCCTTGCACCTTGGGGTGGCTGGAAAGCGGTGAGCAGGTGACGTCCCGCGGCCAGACTCCCACCCGACAAGTCTGTCGGCAGTTCCGCCCCGAGGACGGCGTCTTCGGCCAGCACCGCCGCCGCGTCCTGCCGCGCCGCCGCCGACTGGAGGGCGGCCAAGGAAGGATGCAAAACGGGCAGAAACACCCCGGTGACCCAGCGATCCCAATCGGCCTCGAGCGTTTCGCATCCCGCCGGGACGAAAGTGATGGCGCCGCACTCCTCGTGCGAAGGCAGGCACAATGCGACAAGGCGCCACCATGCGGTGATTTCTGCCACGGAATCTGATGCGGGCACGGGCTGAAACATGGCCGAGGTTAGCACAATCCACGCAGGGCGCGGCGCAAAATTTTCTCTTGCATTGCCCGCATGGCGGCACCGTTGCGGGGGGTGGCATCTGACCATCCGGCGAGGTGCAATATGCCATGCACGGCGTAGCGCGCGATTTCCTCGGGCAGGGACAAAGCGCGTTGCTGTGCCTCGCGTTTGGCTGTTTCAACGCTGATCACGATTTCACCGTACGGGAAGGTGATAACATCGGTCGGCGACGGGTTATTTAAGAATTCCTGGTGCAACGCGGCGATGCGCACGTCGGAGACGAGGACGAATCCGATCTCTCCGAGTTGCCCGAGGACCGACTCCCCGCGCTCGGCCTCGCGGATCGAAGGCCAAGCGGCAGCGACCACCGCCCGCACCGCGGGCAACGACAATGGTGCGGACGAAACAACTCGCTGGCGGTTGGACCAAATGAAAACGGGAGGCGGAAGCACCATCCCTCCTTAAGACCAAGCGGCACTCGTGCCAAGATTGGAAGCGACGCAGGGGTAGAGTGGTCAGCGTTCCGCTTTCAGTGATTCCGTGAACGGAGCACAAAATGAAAACCGTGGGTTGACCACTCCGGCCAAATCGCCGCGATTCTCAGGCCGTCGCCTTTGCCACCGTGGCGCCTTTGTCCTGCTTCTCCTCGTCCTCGGCGTAGGCGATGCGGCTGTGCATCATGTTGAGCAAGGTGAAGCGGAAGCTGGCGGACAGCTTGCGGATGTCGGCCAGAGTGAGCGGACATTCACTAAGCAGGCCCTCGTCCATCTTGCGCTCGATCACCTCGCCGACCAACTCCTCGACACGTTGCGGGGTGGGGCGTTTGAGACTGCGGGAGGCGCTTTCCACCGCATCGGCCAGACAAATGATGCCGCTCTCCTTGCTTTGAGGGTTCGGGCCGGGGTAGCGGAAGTTTTCCTCCTGCACGGCCGGGACATCCTCTGCCCGGAGGTTCATGATTTTTCCGCCGAGACGGGCGTCCTCCGCCTGACGTTTGGCGCGCTCGTGGAAAAAACGGACTAGCGAGTTGCCGTGGTGTTCGCGGATGACATCGATCACCAGGTCGTTGAGTTTGTTTTTCAGACCGAGATCGACGCCTTCTTTGACGTGGGAAAGGATGATAAGCGCGCTCATCGAGGGCGCAAGGTCGTCGTGGGGATTGACCCCGCCGGCCATATTTTCGGTGAAATATTCCGGCTTTACCATCTTCCCGATGTCGTGAAAATAGGCACAGACTCGGCAGATGGTCGGATTGGCGCCGATGGCTTCGGCGCCGGCCTCGGCGAGATTGGCCACGGCGAGACTGTGATGATAGGTGCCCGGCGCCTCGAGGGTCATCCGCTTGAGCAGTGGATGGTTCAAGTCGGCCGACTCGAGCCACGATATGTCCGTGGTGATGCCAAAGATGTGCTCGAGGACGGGCAGGATACCGCTGACCAGAATGGCCGTGCCCACCCCCACGCCGAAGGCGGCCAGCGTTTGCCACACCACCATGCCCCAGTCGGTGAGCTGAGGTTCGGTGATCAGCCGGGGTCCGATCTGGCCGAAAATGGCGGCCAGCAACCAAACGCCAATGCCGACATAAAGACCGGCCCTGATGAGTTGGCCGCGGCGGCGTACTTGCAACGTGAAGAGCACGGCGACCACTCCGGAGATGAGGGAAATGACGAGAAAAACCGTGTCGATGACCGGCATGAGAAAGGCGCCCCACAAACTGGCCACCACCGCGCCGAAAAGCCCGAGGTGGCGCCCGAGCAGCACCGAAAAAACCAGCGGGGCGAACGCGTAGGGAATGAGCATGGGCAACAACTGCAGGTCGATGCGCCCGGTGTCGGCCAGCACGAGCAGGCCTTTGATCGTGGCCAGCTGGGTGAGCAGGATCCCGTAGATGAGCGCGAGGCTCGAATTGCGGTAAAAAGCCTGCGGATGGTTGACCCAGAGTTGCGCGATGGAAATGGCGAAAACGAGCAAGCAGATGAGGTATTTTTTGAGCGGTTCTTCCTGCGGACCCCCCGTGAAAATGAGGAAGCCGAGGCCGACGGCGAAAAGCGCGAAGACAAGCACCCGCGGCAGCCAGCCGCAGGCCAGCCCCTCGCGCCACGGACTGTCCTCGACCGTGCGGCGTGATTTGCCGCAGGCCAGGCCTTTTTTCACCAACTGCTGCCGATGAAGGAATTTGCGCATGTCGTGTCCGGCCTCTCGGGAGGCCAGTGAAATTAGGGATTAGGGTAGGTTGGTCGGTGGAACGCGGCAAGAAGCCGGTCAGACGGTCAAGGCCGCCACGCCCGGAAGCACCTTGCCCTCAAGGAATTCCAAACTGGCCCCGCCACCCGTGGAGCAGTGGCTGACTTTGTCTGCCACGCCGAATTTTTTCGCCGCTGTGGCCGTGTCCCCGCCCCCCACGACCGTGGTTGCTCCTTGCGCTGTGGCCTCGGCCACTGCCTCGGCCATGGCTTTCGATGCGCCGGAAAATTTTTCGAATTCGAAGACCCCGGGAGGACCGTTCCAAATGATGGTCTTCGCACCCAGAATGGCTTCGCGGTAAAGCGCGATGGACTTCGGGCCGGCATCGAGACCTTCCCAGCCGGCGGGAATACCCGAGGCGTCGTCGGCCGGTTGCGTGTTGGCGTCCGGCGAAAAAGCGTCGCCGCAGACAAAGTCGACCGGGAATATGAGCTTCACCTGACGTGCTTTGGCCTTGGCCACCAGGTCGGCTACGATCTTGGCACCTTCCGGGTCAAAGAGGCTGCCGCCGATTTCCATGCCACCGAGAACTTTCTTGAACGTGTAGGCCATGCCGCCCCCGATAATGATGGCGTCAGCTTTCTCGATGAGGTTGGTAATGAGCGGGATTTTGTCCGCGATCTTCGCGCCGCCGAGAATGGCGAGCAGCGGCCGCTGCGGATGTTCGAGCACGGCCGCGAAAGCATTAAGTTCCTTTTCCATCAAGAAGCCGGCGGCTTTCTCCGGGAGGTCAACCCCGACCATCGAGGAATGCGCGCGGTGCGCCGTGCCGAAGGCATCGTTGATGTAAACATCGCCGAGCTTGCTCAGACTGGTGCGGAAGGCGGCGACTTTGGCGGGGTCGGCTTTGACCGATGACCCGTCCTCATTCTTTGCTTTCCCTTCTTCCTCGAGGTGGAAGCGGAGGTTTTCGAGAAGGACAACATCGCCGGGCAGCAACTTAGCGCAGGCCTCTTCCGCCGCCGGACCGGAGCAATCGGGAACGAACCTGACCGGTTTTCCCAAGAGTTTTTCCAATTCCGCCGCAACCGGTTGAAGGGTGTATTTGTCCACCTTCTGGCCGTTGGGACGTCCGAGGTGGCTCATCAGGACAACAGAACCGCCCTGGCCGAGCACGTGTTCGATCGTCGGCAAGGCGGCGACAATGCGTTGGTTGTTGGTGATCGCGCCGGTCGCTTTGTCCTGCGGGACATTAAAATCCACGCGGATCAGCGCGCGTTTGCCGGCGAAGTCGATGTCGCGGAGAGTGCGGAATTGGGCCATGGTTTTACCGGAGAAGGACACGGCGCCCGAGTTGCCCCGGACGCCGCGTCGGCTTGGTTCTTTTAAAGTTTGGCCGCGACCTTTTTGAGCAGGTCGACACAGCGGTTGCTGTAACCCCACTCGTTGTCGTACCAGCTGACCAGCTTGAAAAAGCGGCTGTTCAGCTCGATGCCCGAACCGGCGTCGAAAATGCTCGAGGCCGTGTCGTGGATGAAGTCGGAGGAGACCACTTCGTCGTCCGTGTATTTAAGGATGTCTTTAAGGTAGGTCTCGCTGGCTTTTTTCATCGCCGCGCAAATTTCCTTGTAGCTGGTTTCCTTCACTGTCCTGACCGTGAGGTCGACGACGGAAACGGTTGGCGTGGGCACGCGGAAGGACATGCCGGTGAGCTTTCCTTTGATTTCCGGGATGGCCAGGCCGACGGCTTTGGCTGCGCCCGTTCCCGACGGGATGATGTTGATCGCGGCAGCACGTCCGCCTTTCCAATCCTTCTTGGACGGACCATCGACGGTTTTCTGCGTCGCGGTATAGCTGTGCACCGTGGTCATGAGACCTTCCTCGATCCCGAAGCCTTCTTTGAGAAGGACGTAGACCACGGGGGCGAGGCAGTTCGTGGTGCAACTGGCGTTCGAGATGATGTGGTGCTTGGCCGCGTCGTATTTCTCGTCATTGACGCCCATCACCACGGTGATGTCCTCTTCCTTGGCCGGGGCCGATATGATGACTTTTTTCGCGCCGGCGTCGAGGTGGCCTTTGGCCTTGGAGGCTTCGGTGAAAAGGCCAGTGCACTCGAGGACGATGTCCACGCCGTGTTCCTTCCAAGGAAGGGCAGACGGACCTTCTTTGACCGCGAGGCATTTGATCTTCTGACCATTGACCACGAGAACGTCGTCCTCGACCGCGGAGGGTGAGGATTTCTCGCTCGAGACGGTGCCTTTGAAGGTGCCTTGGGTGGAGTCGTATTTGACGAGATAAGCGAGGTTGTCCGCCGGGACGAGGTCGTTCACCGCGACCACCTGGAAGTCTTTGCCCAGCAGCCCTTGCTCCGCGATCGCGCGGAAGACGAGGCGTCCGATGCGCCCGAAACCATTGATGCCGATTTTAGTCATGTTTTTGCTGTTATTTTTGTTTTTTGGATGGGTTCGGGAGGAACCGACTATTTAAGAATCCCCGCGCCCGAGGGTCAATCCACGAATAACCCCCCCTACTCCAGTTCGAAGTTTATCGTGACCTGATAAGCCCCTCCCGACAGAAGGCCGGCGGGGGGTGGGTTGACCTTCAGGACGCGGCGGGCGGCGGCCATGACACTCTCGTCCATGACCACATTGCCCGAAGAGCGGACCACTGCGAAATCGGAGATTCGGCCGTCCGACTCGATCTTGATGCGTAAGCCGGTGACGAAGTTGGCCGTCCCAGCGATGCTCGTCGGTTGGTCCCAGACGCTGAAAAAGCAGTCGTGGATGTGCTCGTGAAAAACGCCGAACATGCTGTCCCCGCTCCCTCCGACCGCGCCGGTAGCGGAGCCGGAGGCTGCGCCGGCGGAACCTCCCGTCTTGGTGCCCACCGCCTCGGCTTTCGGCACGGAACTCTCACTCTTCTTGTCCACGTTCTCCGATTTGACCGGTGAAGGTTTGGGTGAAGCCTTCGGATTAGCTTTGGGCGAAGCTTTGGGTGACGGCTTCGGCGAGGCCTTGGGCGAAGGTTTCGTCGATGGCTTGGGCGTGGGTTTGGGCGTGGGCTTGGGAGTTGCTTTGGGCGATGGCTTCGGGGTCGGCGTGGGCCTCGGAGTCGGTGGGGGGGTCGGTGTGGGTGTCGGGGTCGGGGTCGGCAGCGCGATCTCGCTCGGATTCGAGGACAACTGGGAAGCCGGCACGGGCTCGATCTCGGGCAAGGGGTCGAATTTTTTCGGATCGATCGTCTCTTCCTCCGTTTCCGGCGGAAGAAAGTCGGATGTGTTTAACCAAGTGACCTTCGCCTGTTGCACGCGTACCTCACGCGTGCTCCAATAAAAAAGGAGACCGATAAGCAGCCCGTGCAAAAGAGCCACGGCGACAACCGTGCGCCGGAAACGCGGTTTCCCCATGACGGCTTCAGTCTTCCTCGGGCCGAGTCATCACGCCGACCTTCATCACTCCGGCTTTCTGGATGACGTCCATAAGCGAGACAAATTTCTGCACGGAAAGCTCGCGGTGCGGCCGCACCACAACGGCGGCCTGCGGGTCCTCTTTGCGCAGGGCGGCGAGGCGCTGTCCGATTTCGGACTCGGTCATTTGCACTTCGTTGAGCTTGAGCACCTCGTTGCGGTCGATCGAAACGATCGTCACCTTTGAGGGATCGACTTCCTTGCTCGCCGCCTGACTCGAAGGAACAACGAGGTCCATGCTGTTCTCGAGCAACGGTGTTGTGATCATGAAAATGATGAGCAGCACGAACGCGAGGTCGAGCAGCGGGGTGACATTGATCTCCGAGAGCGTGGAGAGCGGTTGTTTGTCGGAATAGCGGCGCATAGGACGATCATCCGCCGCGGCCGAAGTTGACGTAGCGGTGCCCGAACTCCGAGGAAAGCTCCGCCGCATAGTTGTCCGTGTGCACGATGAGCGAGCGCAGGCTGGTGATGAGAAAATTGTAGCCGAACATCGCGGGAATCGCGACGAGCAGGCCGATGACCGTGGTCACCAGCGCGCCGGCCACACCCGGCGCCATCGCCGCGAGATTGGGCGTTCCCGCGATGGCGATACCGGCGAACGCATCCATCACACCCCACACCGTGCCGAGCAACCCGAGAAACGGCGAACCGCTCACCACCGTGGCCAGAATGATCATCTGCGATTCCATGCGCAGCCCCGCTTCGCCCACCGCCCGCTCCATCGCTACGGTCACCGCGCGCATCTGCGCGGGCGAAATTTTGTCTGCCACCTCGACGCGCGCGGCAAACGTGTCGTCCACTTCCTGCGAGCCGAGCATCTGCAGAGCCAACTCCGCACAGCCCGCGCGGTAAACGTCGTAAGCCGGCGAGCCCTCGAAGGCCAGACCCGCCTCGTAAACGTGGAGCGGTTGCCTGTTGCGCCTGAATACCGCGAAAAAGCGCTCGGTTTGCTTGCGCGCAAAGCGGATCATGCGGAACTTGGTGATGATGACCGACCAACTGAAGATCGAGGCAAGGAACAACGCGGCGACGACGGCATGGCCGGCGACGGTCGATTCTTGGAACGCGAAATACAGACCGTCGGCAGCGAGAAGTTTCGGCAGGAAGATGTTCACCATGCGCTCGAGGATCCATACTAGGACTTGGCCAGCCGTGTGCAAGATCGCTGCATTGCTCGCGCTGGTCCATGGAGCGCCGGCTGCTGACGCCGGCGCTTACGATGTCTTCGGCCGCGCCCTCGCCCCGATCGCCGCTGCCGTGCTTGGCACTGCGGAAGGACAGAGCCGGGCGATGGTCGCCGAATGCCGGGTGAACAGTGCAACCGGGCTGCTAGCCGCTGCTGCCGGGACGCGCCTCCGCCTAGCTGTCCAGTCACCCGATCGCTTCCGCATCGATGTCGTCCGCGAGGGCGGCGCCACACCACTCACCGCCTGCCGTGACGGCAAAGAACTCTGGGCCGTACCGGCCGAACCTATGACCGCGCTGGCCCAAGCGGCCGGCTTCGACACATCCGACCCAACCCCGGACCCCACCTCGCCTCCGCTCATCCCCCTCGCGGTGGACCCGCAAATGCTGTCCTTCCTGCCGCTCGTCTTCGACGTGAAGGATCTCGGCACCGAGGAAAACCCCCAACGCCGCGTGCTGGAGTTCGGCTTCCTCCCGCAGTTGCGCGAGGCCATCAAGGTGGAGGACTTCATGGGGCGGGCTTGGATCGGCGCCAACGACAAACCAACGCGGTTGGTCCTGACCACATCGCAAGGCGAGATAGACCTCGAAATCGAAAAACTCGACTTCGCTGGCGAATTGGCTGCCAGCGCATGGCAACCGTCCGAAGGACAGGAAGCGCTCCGCCTGCCCGCCTCGTCGCTCAACCAGCTCTTCGAAAAAATGCTCGGGGTCGGCCCCGCCGTGGAATAACGGACGGCTCCAAAGCGGACGCCGCCGTGCCTCAATCCCTGACCAGACCGTCCGGCAACTCGTCGTGATCGTCTCCGCGCCGGGGAAAATGTTCCGCGAGCAAATCCCCCGCACGGCGGATTCCGGCCACCAGTCCGGCGGTGAATAGCCCCTCGGCAAATTCCCCTTCCAGAATTTTCGCCGTCTCATCCCAGAAGCGCTGGCCGCATTTCCGGTGCACCGCTTCATCCCCGATCACGGCAAAGGCCCGGTCGCGTGGCACCACATAGAAAAGCACCGCATTGCGATCGTCCGTGGTGTCCATATCAAGCCGGTGGAATTCCGCACAAGCCCGCTCGTTGGCCATGCGTCCCCGCAACCGTCGACGCGAAACGAACACCCGCACCTCACCCGAAGTAAGTTGTTCCACCTCGCGCACCGCGGCCAGCACGGCCGCCTCGTCGATTAGGTTGAGAAATTCCGCAGCATTCATCTCACCATCTTCCACTCGCTCCTCCCCCACCAAATCCCCCGCCGCCGCCTGAAAACCCCCCGCCGCCGAACCCGCCACCACCGCTGCCAAAGCCTCCACCCCCAAAACCTCCGCCGGGGAGAAACACATCCCGCCGTCCCCGCGGAGTGTAAACCGTGCCGCCGCGACCGTGGCTGCGCTGGATCACCACGATCAGAACAACGATCAAAATCATCCAAAACACGAATCCAGCCACCATCTGGGGTCTCGCCGATTCCTCACTGACCAGCCTACCGGTTCCCTCATACTCGCCCCGCGCGGCCGCCATAAGCGCATCGGCGCCCTTGACAATCCCCCCACCCAGATCGCCTGCGCGGAAAGATGGTACAATTACTTCGTTGATGATGCGGTTGGCTAGGGCGTCAGGCACTGCGCCCTCCAAACCGTAGCCCACTTCGACCCGCAATTGCCGCGATTCGGGAAAAACAAAAAGTACCATCCCGTTCTCCCGGTCCTTGCCTCCCGCACCCCACGCCTCGGCCACCCGCTGGGTGAAATCCTCCATCGCATAATCGTCCGGCACCTTGGGAAACACGGCGACCACAAGCTGGTTCGACGTCTCGCGCTCGAACTGCTTCAAATCATACGCCAGCACCGAACTCTGCGTGCTACTGAGCACACCCGCATCGTCGAGTACGTAATCAGCCGGCGCGGACGGCAGCGGTGTGGCGGCCGGGACGGACGTCACGATCACGGCAAGCAGGAAGCTGGCAAACCAACGTGTTGTCCGGTCAAAAGTCCTGCCCATAGTTCTTCCGATTAATCTGCCAGCCCGGCCGCGAGTTCGCGAACCAAACCCGGCCCACGGTAGACCAGCCCAGTGTAAATTTGCACCAAGTCGGCCCCGGCCCGGATCTTTTCCCGGGCATCCGCCGCACTGAAAATTCCTCCCACCCCGATGATCGCAACCGAAGCCGGGAGCAACTGCCGCAAGGCCTCCACCATGTGCGTGGATTGCTTCCGCAGTGGCGCGCCGCTCAACCCGCCCCGCTCTTGCCCGTGGGGCAAACCGGCCACCTCCGAACGCTCGGTCGTCGTGTTGGTCGCGATGACCGCGGCCACCGGATGGCGCGCCACGGTTGCCGCCGCAGCAGCCAGCTCCGCCGCCCCCAAATCGGGCGCCAACTTCAACGCCAAGGGCACCACTTTGCCATGCTCCGCGGCTAAACGCTCCCGCTCCGTGACCAAAGTGGCGAGCAATGTATCGAGGGCCGAGGCGGACTGCAAATCACGCAAACCGGCTGTGTTGGGCGACGAAACATTGACCGCAATGTAGTCCGCCACGCCGTAGACCATGCGCATGGCCTGACGGAAATCCTCGACCGCACCTTCCGCCGGTGTGGTGGCATTCTTGCCGATATTGACCCCGACCACGCCGCCCGAACGGTGCCGAGCCAAGCGGGCCGCCGCCGCCGCCGCACCTTCGTTGTTGAACCCGAGACGATTGATCAAGGCATCAGCCACCGGCAAACGGAAGAGCCGCGGGCGGGGATTGCCCGGTTGCGGGCGCGGAGTCACCGTGCCTACTTCGACAAAGCCAAAACCCAATGCCCCCCAGGCCCTGACATGGCGCGCATCTTTGTCCATTCCCGCCGCCAGACCCACGCGATTGGGAAAAGACAAACCCATCACCTCGACCGGCTTGGCGCCCCGCGGCGCACCCAAAAGCCCCGTCCGCCATGCCGCTTCCAAGCCGGCCAAAGCCAGTCTGTGGGCCACCTCGGGCGGCAGCAGAAAGAAAAACGGACGCATCAACCGGTAAAGCACCATCTGCCAGCAATCGAATATCCGCCCGCCCGATGCAAGCCCGCGCGCGCCGGGTGGTTTTTTCTTTTTTTTCTTCTCCCGCACGACGATGATTTACGGCTGATAACACGCTCATATAATTCCGGTGATTGGTCCGGGAGTCTCTACGGGAAGACCTCAATCTTCTCTCTATGGGTGGAAAAGGAGGTCGCGCCGCCAGCCCTCAAGGGCGGCTTGGTCCACCCGTCGGCCGTCCGCGCCGGCGCCTCCGAGAGACCCGCATGGCCGACCGGTAACCATACCTACCGCCATACTATTATGCACCGCTTCCCCGACGACCGACGCCGAGAAGCATTCCTGTCATGAGCCAAGCCGCAGAAATATCCCTGCTCGCGGCGCCCGATATCCGCCACAAAATCGAACGCATTGCGGCGCAAATCGTCGAAACGCATCCAGACCATCCCCTCGCCCTGGTCGGGATCCACACCCGCGGCGCCATCCTCTGCCGACGCGTCTATGCCATCCTCCGCGCCCGCGGACGCGAGACTGCGTTCGGCACCCTCGATATCGCCCTCTACCGAGATGACCTCGACAACCTCGGCACGATTCCCTCCATCCGCGGTTCGGATCTCCCCTTCCCGGTCGAAGGCGCGCACATCATCCTCTTTGACGATGTCCTTTTCACCGGGCGCACCATCCGCGCCGCACTCGACGAACTCGTCGACTACGGCCGCCCCGCCCGCATCGAGCTTGCCGTCCTTGTCGACCGCGGACACCGCGAGTTGCCCATCGCGCCCGATTACCTCGGACAATCAATTTCCACCGCGCGTCACGACCATGTGCGCGTTTGCTTCACGGAGACCGACGGACGCGAGGGTGTTTTCCTCACCCGCTCCGCCCCGCAGCCATGAGCACGACGGCCCCACCAGCCCGGCGCAAGGACCTCCTCGATATCGAGAGCCTCACCCGCGAGGAGATTGTCTTCCTTCTCGACACCGCGCGCCCCTTCAAAGACCTCTTCGACCGCTCGGTCAAAAAAGTCCCCGCTCTGCGCGGCAAGACGGTGCTCAACCTTTTTTTCGAACCTTCCACCCGGACCCGCGCATCCTTCGAAATCGCGGCCAAACGCCTTTCAGCCGACGTGACCAACCTGGCCATCACCCAGTCGAGCGTGACCAAAGGGGAGTCGATCCTCGACACGGTCGATACCATGCAGTCGATGAAGGTTGATTACATGGTGGTGCGCCACGCCGCGGCCGGCGTGCCCGCCTTCATCGCGCGCCATACTCCGGCCGCCGTGATCAACGCCGGCGACGGCAACCACGCTCATCCCACGCAGGCCCTGCTCGATGCATTCACCATGCGCGAGGCCGTGGGCGAACTGGCCGGCCGGCGCATTCTTCTCGTTGGCGACCTACTGCACTCGCGCGTCTTTCGTTCGGTCAGCACGGTGGCGCGCAAATTGGACATGGAGGTCGGGATCTTCGCCCCCTCGACCCTCATCCCCTCCGGTCGCCCCGACTACATGCAGGCCTTCAACACCTTTGACGAGGCCCTCGAGTGGTCGCCCGATTTTGTTTACCTCCTCCGCCTGCAGCGCGAACGGCAAGCCGCCCACTTCTTCCCCAGTTTGCGCGAATACCACCACGTCTTCGGCCTGACCCGCGAGCGCTTCCTCGAATGCCGCCGCCGAGGCATCCGCATCATGCACCCCGGTCCGGTCAACCGCGGCGTCGAACTGGTCGACGAAGTACTCACCTACGAACACTGCCTGATCAACCGCCAGGTGGAAAACGGCATCGCTGCGCGCATGGCCGTGCTCTATTGGCTGCAGCCCGCCGTGACTCCGTTGGCCGACGAAAAAGAGGAGGTTGCCTCGTGAGCGCACCCCGCTTGTTCCACGGCGGACTCGCCGTCGATGCCGGCCACGCCGCGCCACGGCGACTCGACGTCTTGGTGGGCGCCGACGGCAAAATTGAGCGTGCCGCACCGGAAATCAAGCCCGCCACCGGGGCCGAAGCCGTCGACTGCACCGGAAAAATTCTCCTGCCCGGACTCTTCGACATGCACGTGCATTTGCGCGAGCCCGGGCGCGAGGACGAGGAGACAATCGGGAGCGGGGGACGGGCCGCCGCTCGCGGTGGCTTCACCGGCATCGTCGCCATGCCCAATACCGACCCGCCGATCGACAGCGGCGGGCTCGTCCGCTACGTCCGCACCCTCGCCCGCGAGCAGTCGCCCGTTCCGGTCTGGACCTCCGGCTGTATCACCAAGGGCCGCGCCGGCCAGCAACTGGCCGACATCGCCGACATGCAACAACAGGGGGCTGTCATGATCACCGATGACGGCGACCCGGTGGCCGACGCCTACCTTTTCCGCCGCGCCCTGGAATACGCCCGGCACTTCGACCTTCTCGTGGCCTGCCATTGCGAAGTTCCCGAACTGAGCCGCGGCGGCGCGATGAACGAGGGTGCCCGTTCCTACCGGCTCGGTCTGCCCGGCATCCCCGCTTGCAGCGAGGAAATCAGCATCGCCCGCGACATGCAACTGGCCCGCCTGGCGGGAGGACGTATCCACATCCAGCATGTCTCCACCGCACGCGGGCTCGACATCATCCGCCGGGCCAAAGCAGACGGCGTTCGCGTGACCTGCGAAGTCAGCCCTCATCACCTCCTGCTCAGCGAGGATGATATCACGGACTATGACACCAATTTCAAGATGAACCCGCCGCTCCGCACCGTGGAAGACAACGCGGCACTTCTCGCCGGATTGCTCGACGGATCGATCGACGTGATCGCCACAGACCACGCCCCTCACACCGAGTTCGAAAAAAATCTCGATTTTGCCTCCGCCCCGTTCGGCATCACCGGGTTGGAAACCGCCCTCCCTTCGCTCTTCAGCCGGTTGGTCCAGACCGGCAAGCTGCCATGGGACATTCTGGTGCGCACCTTTTCCAGTGAGCCCCGCCGCATCCTCGGACTCGAGGTCCCGGATTTCCACGAAGGACGGCCGGCCGATTTCATCCTTTTCGACCCGGAAGCGTCAACCCACTTTTCGGCCGAGACCATGGAGTCCAAAAGCCGCAACACGCCTTTCCTCGGTCAAACCCTCCAGGGAGCGGTGGCGCAAGTGGTACTAGGTACCGACCTTTTGCTCGGGAGAAAACAGTCATGACTTATCGCGAATTTCTGGAGCAATCCATCGTCACGCGCCGTTCACATCTCTGCGTCGGGTTGGATCCGCTGCCGGAAAAAATCAACGGCTCCGTCGCCGACTTCCTTCGTCGCGTCATCGGCGAAACCGCCCCGTATGCCGCCGCCTACAAACCCAACATTGCTTTCTTCGAAGCCATGGGCTCGGACGGTTACCGCTTGGTCGAAGGTCTGCGCGACATGGTTCCCGCCGGGATTCCGGTCATTCTCGATGCCAAGCGTTCCGATATTCCCGAGACGCAGGCCATGTATGCCCGCGCCTACTTCGAAGTCATGCGGGCCG
This sequence comes from Chthoniobacter flavus, assembly GCA_945871065.1. Taxonomy (GTDB): domain Bacteria; phylum Verrucomicrobiota; class Verrucomicrobiia; order Chthoniobacterales; family JACTMZ01; genus JACTMZ01. The sequence continues at coordinate 33,342 of CAMBUL010000008.1, forward strand.
ACGCGGTCACCCTCAACGCCCTGCTCGGCCGCGACTCGCTGCGCCCGTTCCTCACCGACGAAACCAAGGGCGCCTACCTGCTCGGGCTCACCTCCAACCCGGGATCATCCGACTTTCTGGCCCGGGACCTCGGCGCCCGTCCTCTCTGGCGCGTCTTCGTCGATCTATGCGGAGAAACCTCGCTCGGCCCGGCCACCCTCGGTGCCGTTATGGGGCTCACCCACCAGAATGCGGCCGACTTCGCCGCATTACCCGATATCCCACTGCTTGTGCCCGGACTCGGGGCGCAAGGCGGTGATGCGGCTGCCTTGGCCGGACTCGGCACGCGACAAGCGCCATGGTTGGTCAATGCCTCGCGCTCCATTCTTTACCCGGCGGACGGCGCCGCGCACATCGCGCGGGCAGCCGATGAATTTCGTCGTACTATCAACCACGCTGCCGGACGCTTTCCGGACCATGATCAATGAATGAACAACTTCCCATCGGCCTGAGCTTCGACGACGTCACCATCGTGCCGGGACGCAGCGGCGTGCTTCCCGCCCAGGCCGGACTGGCTACCCACCTGACCCGTGACATCCGCCTGGCTATCCCCGTGGTCTCCGCCGCCATGGACACTGTCTCCGAAGAGCGCCTGGCCATGGCCCTCGCCCGCGAAGGCGGCATCGGCATCATCCACCGCAACTGCCCGCTGGAAAAACAGGTCGCCATGGTCCGCCGGGTCAAACGCGCCGAAAACATCGTCATCACCCATCCCGAAACCGTTTCTCCCGAGACCACCCTCGGCCAACTCCGCCGACGCATGCGCGAGACCGGCATCGAAGGTTTTCCCGTGGTCGATGGACAAAATCTCGTGCTCGGCGTGGTGACCCGCCGCGACATTTGGGTCGAGGAGGACGAAAACATTCTGGTGCGCGATGTCATGACCCCGCGCGAACGACTAGTCACCGCCTCCCCCGGCTGCACCCAAGCGGAAGCCAAAACCATCCTCCACCGCCACCGCATCGAAAAACTGCCGCTCCTCGACACGGACGGTCGCCTCGTCGGCCTGATGACTGCTTCGGATATGGTCAAAACCATGCAGCATGGACAAGCAAGCAAGGATGCCGAAGGACGCCTCCGTGTCGGAGCCGCCATCGGCGTGGGGCCGCGCGCGCTCGAGGCAGGTGATGCTCTGGTCGAGGCCGGCTGTGACGTTATCGCGATCGACGCCGCGACCGGCCACACCGAATCCATGCTCGCACAGCTCGAGAAGTGCGCCGGTCGCTGGCCCGGCGTTCCTGTTATCGCCGGCAATGTGGTCACCGCGGAGGGAGCAGCGGATCTCATTGCCGCCGGTGCCGCCGCGATCAAAGTCGGCGTTGGCCCCGGTTCGATCTGCACCACGCGGGTCATCGCGGGCGTCGGCACACCGCAATTCTCCGCCATCCGCACGGTTTCCCGCGTCTGCCGCGAACGCGGCATCCCACTCATCGCCGACGGCGGCATACGCTACTCGGGCGATATCGTCAAAGCCCTCGCGGCCGGAGCGGACGCCGTCATGCTCGGCTCCCTCCTCGCCGGCACCGAAGAAAGTCCCGGCAAACTCGCCCGCTGGCAGGGCCGTACCTTTAAAGAATACCGGGGCATGGGATCGGCCGGGGCTTTGGCCAAAGGCTCCCGCGACCGCTACGGACAAGAGGGTGCCGCCAAATTTGTGCCCGAAGGCGTCGAGGCCCGCATCCCCTACCGCGGAACGCTCGGCGAACTCGTCTTCCATCTCATGGGGGGACTCCGCGCCGGCATGGGCTACGTGGGCGCCTCGAACCTCGAAGAATTGCGCGCCAAAGCCACCTTCATGCAGGTCACTGCCGCCGGTTTGCGCGAAAGTCATCCGCACGACGTCACCATCACCGAAGAGCCGGTCAACTATCACTCGTCCTGATTTCCATGCGCACGCAAATCGCCGTCATCGACTACGGCTCGCAATACTCCCAACTCATCGTCCGCCGCCTGCGCGGGCTCGGTTACTTCGCCAAGCTTTACTTGCCGGGACATTGGGATGACCTCGACCGCCCAGCGGCCGTTGTTCTTTCCGGCGGACCGGCCCGGGTCAACGATCCCGGGGCCCCCGACATTGACTTCGACCGCCTGCAGTCACTCGGCTGCCCCGTGCTCGGCGTCTGTTACGGCATGCAACTGCTCAACCGCAAATTCGGCGGCACCGTGGCGCACTGCGGCGACCGGGAATACGGGCCGGTCACCATGGACGTGCAACGCCCGGATGCCCTGCTCAAGAATCTCCCCGCGCAGAGCACCATCTGGATGAGCCATTCGGACAGCGTCTCCGAGTTGCCGGCCGCCTGCGAAGTGCTCGCGGTCAACCCGCGCGGGACCCCGGTGGCCGTGCGCTGGAACGAGCGCTTCTTCGGCATCCAATTCCACCCTGAAGTCAGCCATACCGAATACGGCACGGAAATCCTCCGCAACTTCCTCGACCTCTGCGGTGAAGCGCCCGCTTTCACCATGGACCGCTTCAAAGAACAGCTCATCGCCGAGACCCGCGAACAGATCGCCGGACGCAAAGTGGTCTGCGCGGTTTCCGGAGGCGTCGATTCCACCGTGCTCGCCATGCTGCTGAAGGAGACCGGCGCCGACATGCATCCCATCTTTGTCGACAACGGACTCCTCCGCCGTGACGAGGGCGACGAGGTTGTTGCGCAATTCGAGCGCCTCGGCATCGGCATCGACCGGGTTGATGCGACCGACCGGTTTCTTGGCCGCTTGGCCGGCATCACCGATCCGGAAGAAAAACGCCGCCGTATCGGCGACGAATTCATCGACGTCTTTTTCAGCCATGCCGGGCAGATCGAGCTCCTCGCCCAGGGCACGCTTTATCCCGATGTGATCGAAAGTGCGACCAGCGGATCCAAAGCCTCGCGGATCAAGACGCATCACAACCGTGTCGACCGCATCCTCGAGTTGCAGGCCGAAGGACGCCTCCTCGAACCCCTGGCCGAACTCTTCAAGGATGAAGTCCGCGAGCTCGGCGCCGCCCTCAACATTCCGCACGACATGCTCCACCGCCACCCCTTCCCCGGCCCCGGACTGGCCGTCCGCGTGGTGGGCGAAATCACCCCCGCGCGACTCGAAGTTTGCCGCGCCGCCGATGCCATTTTCATCGGAGAATTGAAACGCAGCGGATGGTATGACAAAGTTTGGCAGGCCGGCACCGCGCTCCTGCCCGTCCGCACCGTAGGGGTCAAAGGCGACGAACGCACCTACGAGGAAGCGGTCAGCCTCCGTGCCGTGACCAGTGTTGACGCCATGACCGCCGACTGGGTCCCGCTGCCGGCGGAGGTGCTGGCCCGTGTCTCCAAGGACATCCTCAACCGCGTCCCCGGCATCAACCGCGTCCTCTACGACATCTCAACCAAACCCCCCGCCGGCATCGAGTGGGAATAGTCGGGACGCGACCCGCCTTTGTCCCCGCTTTGATCCCTCAAGACGGCGGCGCCCCCGACCCGCCGAAGTTGAAGTCCACCTCCGGCGGCTGATCCGCTCCGGCCCGCGCCGCGAAATACGGACGTTCCTTGAACCCGAGAAACCCTGAATAGATGACCGTGGGGAACTGCTTGGTCGCCGTGTTGTATTGCTGCACGGATTGGTTGAACTTGCGCCGCTCCACCGTGATGCGGTTCTCCGTCCCCTCGAGTTGCGCCTGCAAATCGCGGAAATTCGCGTTGGCTTTGATGTCCGGATAACGTTCCACCGTGACCAGCAAGCGCGAGAGAGCCGACGAGAGTTGGTCCTGCGTCTGCTGGAACGCCGCCATGGCTTCCGACGTAGCCGGCGGGGAATTCGGATCCACCTTGATATTGCTCACTTGCTGACGCGCTTGGATGACCTGGGTTAGCGTTTCTTTTTCGAAGTTGGCCGCTCCCTCCACCGTTTTGACCAGATTCGGCACGAGATCCGCCCGGCGCTGGTAAACATTTTCCACATCCGCCCAACTGCTGTCGGTCTGCTGCTTGAGGCTGACGAGACGATTGTAGCCGCAACCGGTGAGCTGGCCGGAGGCGAGCAACAAGGCGACGAACGGAAGGAGTCGGGAAGCTTTCATAATGGAGGGCTATATCGCGCAGCCATCCCGGCAAAACGAGCGAAATTTTCGCCTCCATCCGCCCTCGGAGAAGCGGAGCGGGGCAACGATCCCTCGTCCCGCACCGGCCGGGATGGCGCACGGGCTACTCGCTTCGGCCGCAGTGGCAAAGTCTTTGTAAGGATGGATTTTACCTCCTTTTGCTGCCAGAAAGGCCCGGATGAGTGAGGCAGGAAAAATCAGGCCGTGGTGGACTTGGGGCCTTTTGGTCGCCGTGGTCACGGCAGTCGTCTTCCTGCCGTCCGTCCGGTTTCCGTTTTTCCCCTTTTGGGATGATGACATCCATGTTCACGCCAACCCGCACATTACCGAGCTTTCCTGGCGCAGCATCGGGGCCTTTTGGTCTGGGCCATGGCAGCAACTTTACATTCCGCTCACTTATTCCACTTGGGCCGGCCTGGCGGCTTTCTCGCGCTGGACGGACGGTTTACCGGTCTCTTCCGGCGCGCTCAATGCTGCTTGGTTCCATGGGGCCAACGTGCTCGGGCACACGATTTCCGCCCTGCTCGCTTTCCTCCTTCTGCGGCGACTGGCGGGGAAATTCTGCGTTGGTGCTCCGGGGCAACGGCTGGATTTGGCCTCCGCACTTGGCGCCTTGTTTTTCGCCTTGCATCCCCTCCAAGTCGAACCCGTGGCCTGGATCTCCGGGCTGCGTGATGTGCTCGGCGGATGCCTCGGACTGGCTTCTCTCGTCGTGCTCTTCGGGGGAGAACGTCCGGGGCCGCCGCGCTGGACCGCGGCCACCCTGCTCTTTCTCGCTTCCTTGGCGGCGAAGCCCGCCGGCGTTGCTCTCCCTCTCGTCGCCGGCGTGCTGGCCGTCATGCCGTTCCGCTGGTCGGGACGGCAAATCGCTTTTTCGCTCGGACCATGGCTGGTCATCGGCGTGCTGTGGGTTGTCCTGACCAGCAGCGCGCAATGGGCGGCAGAGCTTGCCGTCGGCCTCGTGCCGGTCTGGACGCGTCCGTTGGTCGCCGGTGACGCCTTGGCTTTTTACCTGGCCAAAACTTTGTGGCCATCCGGCTTAGCTGCCGACTACGGACGCTCCCCCGACCACGTGCTCGCGGCGGGTTGGCTGTGGTGGGCATGGCTGGGTCCAGTTGCTCTTGCCGTGCTACTCAGCGCCGTGAAGCAGTTGCGCATCTACCTTGTGCCCCTCCTTGTTTTCGCCGCCGCACTACTCCCGACCTTGGGGTTGGTGCCGTTCAATTTCCAAGTCGTGAGCACGGTGGCCGACCGCTACGCCTACCTCGCCCTCATCGGACCGGCCTTGGCTCTGTCCCTGATTGTGGCCCGCTCTCCCGCGCTCCCGGCTACCGTGCTGGCCGTACTCACGGTTACGGCACTCCTCTTCTGCACGGTGCAACGACTGCCACTTTGGTCGGAAGATGTGAAACTCTTTGCCGCCACGCTGGAAGTGAACCCGCAGAGCTGGAAAGCGATGCACAATTACGCATCGGCCCTGGACGATCGCGGTCGCACCGCGGAGGCTGCAGAACGCATGCAGGAAGTCATTGCTCGGCGGCCCGACAGTGCCGAGGCTTATAACGATTTTGCTGTCATGGAGTGGAAACTCGGACGGCGGCCCGGAGCGGTTGCCCTCATGCGGCGGTCGGTCATGCTTCGGCCCACCCCGGGGTCCGCGCGCAATCTCGCGGTGATGGAAGAGGAAATCGGCAATCCGGCCGGACGCGACGAGGCGTTGCAAATTCTCCAGCAGTTGCAGACGCCGGGGAGCAACTGAACTTTACGCGGCGCCCCACGGGGGTTGGATGGGAGGCTTGAATCTCTCTCGATACTTTAATCAAGAAAGCGGTGTCACCCCGCCGATCGGCGCGCTAAAAGGAAGGCGTGGCTGCGAAACAAAACTACCCGAGGTTGGTTATCGATGCCGGCAATTCCACGGTGAAATTCGCCTTGGTAACACGGCCCGGAGCGAGGCTGCAGAGCGCCGGCCTGGTTGCGACCGAAAAACTCACCGTGACCCGGGTGCGCGCAATCTGTCGCCAAACTTGCACCCGCAGCGCAGTGGCCTCGAGCGTGGTGCCCCGCATCACCACCATCCTCCGCACAACCTGCCCGGCCGTTTCGTTGATCCAAACTTCGTCGGCCCTCAACTTCCGGACGGATGTCGATCGGCGCACGGTCGGGGCCGATCGCCTGGCCAATATGGCCGAGGCAGTGCGGCGATTTGGCAAAAATGTGATTGTGGCTGATTTTGGCACGGCGGCGACTTTCGACGTGCTCGACGAACGCGGATGGTTCATCGGCGGCGCCATTGCTCCAGGGTTGCCCACCTTGGTGCATGCTCTATCCGAGAGGGGGATGCAGCTGCCGGTCATCGACACCAAGTCGCCGCGCACGTTGATCGGCAAAAACACGAAGGACGCCCTGCGCGCCGGCATCTGCGGGGGTTATGCCGGTTTGGTCGAACATTTGTTGGCAAAGCTCGGGGCGGGCCAAAGGCGTGTTGTCTTCACCGGCGGGGATTCCCGCGCGGTGGCCAAACTGATCGCGCGAAAAGTCATGGTTGACCCGCTTTGGACGCTGGGAGGCATTGCGGTTTTGGGCGCCTTAAACACCCGCGAATCAAGCGAATAAGGGCTTTGCGGGGCGATTCACCTTGCGGCGTGAGGTGGTGCCGGTAACTTAAAGCCAGCCGGCGGCGCTGAAAACCGGACGTTGCGGCAACACATATTATGGCCAACGCAATGGTGATCGGAATGGGCGGGGTGGGATCCGTCATCGCCCAGAAACTGCACGAATACGACTGCATCGACCGGATCATTTGTGCCGACCGCGACACCGTCTTCGCCGAGCAGCTTTCCAAACGCATTCCAAACAACCGCTTCGTCGTGGTCAAGGCTGACGCCATGGACGTGAAAGGGACGACGGCTCTGATCAAAGAGCACAAAGTCAAGGTGACCTGCAACGCGGCGGTCTGCGCGACCAACCATTCGGTCCTCACCGCCTGCGCCGAGGCCGGCTCGCATTACCTCGACATGGCAGCCGACATCTATGCCCCTCCCGGGGCGCGTCGCACGTCGAAGAATTCTTTCGACACCGAGATCGAGGCCTTCAACGAAATCTTCGAGGAAAAGAAACTCGCAGGCATCCTCTGCATGGGCATGGATCCGGGTGCGGTGAACATCTTCGCGCGCTGGGCGATGGACCGCCTCGACACGGCAACAAGTATCCGGGTGCTTGATGCGGATAACGCGGAGGTCAAAGGCTACCGTTTCGCCGTCCTTTTTTCCCCCGAGACCTTTTTCGAGGAGCTCGGCGCGGTGCCTTACTTTGTCAAAAACGGCAAGGTGACGGCGGGGAAACCCCTCGAATCGGAATTCGAGTGGATCCGGTTTCCCGAACCGATCGGCCTGCAACCGACCTATGCAGTAGCGCACGAGGAAGGGGTGAGCTTGGGGATCTATCCACCGTTTGTGCAGAAAGGCGTGCGCTACTCGGTCTTCAAATACAGCGTGAGCGACAAGGTCGTGCACCTTTCAAAGTCCCTCGCCTTGCTCGATCTTGACACGTGGAAAAAAGTGAAGGTTGACGGTGTCGAGGTCTCGCCCGTGCGGGTGGCCACCCATGCCTTGCCCAAACCGGCGCAGTTGGGTCCGACCGTCGACGGCTATTCGTGCGTCGGCACCGAAGTGCGGGGGACGCTCGGTCGGCGGCGCGTCGAGTATTTCATCTACACGATGGACAACCACCGTGACTGCTACGAGAAATACGGCTACTCGCTCACCCTCGTGCAGACCGGCATACCGCCCGCGCTGACCGCGCGCCTGCTCATCGAGGGCAAGATCAAGGAACGCGGGGTGATGATGCCGGAAGCGCTGCAACCGGATGAATTGATGACTCACTTCAGCCACGAAGGCCTCCCTATTTTTGTCGAAAAGCGCGAGACTGAGCGGATATGAAGCCCCGCCCTTTTCTTCTCGGCGACCACTCCGTCCGCACGGAGGAAACGGCGGCGGTGCACAATCCTTACGACGGTGCATTGGTCGCCGAAGTCTGCATGGCCGGGGCGAAAGAAATCGGCGAAGCGCTGGACTTGGCCGCGTGCACCTTCGAAGAAGCGCGTCAGACCGAGCCTGTCGAACGGTCGCGTTTGCTCCGCCGGATCGCGGACGCCATCGGCCAGCGGGCCGATGAATTCGTCGAGTTGCTCATCGCTGAAGCCGGCAAACCCGTGTCGCTGGCCAGAATCGAAGTGCAGCGGGCGCAATCGACTTTCGAATTGGCGGCGGCGGAGGCACTGAGGCCGAACGGCCATCCCATCGAAATGGGAGCGACACCCGCCGGGGCGGGACATTCTGGCCTGGCGCGACGCTTCCCTCTCGGTGTCATTCTCGGCATCACACCATTCAATTTCCCGCTCAACCTCGTGGCCCACAAAGTCGCCCCGTGCCTCGCGACGGGAAATACCATGATTCTCAAGCCGGCTATGAAGACGCCGCTGTGCGCCCTGCTCCTCGGGGAGGTCCTCGCGGAATGCGAGGCACCGGCAGGGCAGGTCTCATTCCTGCCTTTCGGCCACCAGCACGTCGGCCCCTTGCTGCGTGATCCCCGGGTCAAGATGCTTTCCTTCACCGGCGGGGTCGAAGTCGGGTGGAAGCTCAAGTCCGAAGCGGTGAAGCAAAAAATCACCCTCGAACTCGGCGGCAATGCCGCCTGCGTGGTCGAGCCCGATTCCGATTGGCGCCGGCACGCCGCAAAAATGGCAGTCGGCGCCTTCGCTTATGCGGGGCAGTCGTGCATCAGTGTGCAAAGGATCTTCGTGCACGAATCGATTTACGGGGAATTCAGAGAAGCGTTCCTTACCCAAGTGCGTGAGAAGGCCGTGGCCGGGGACCCGCGCGACACCAAGACACTGGTCGGTCCGATGATCACCAAAGCGGCGCTGGACAATGTTGTTGCTTGGGTCAAGGACGCCGTATCACGCGGGGCCAAGTTGCTTACCCCGCTCAAAGTCGATGGCCAGATACTGCACCCCGTCGTTCTGGAAAACGTGCCGCGCGATACGGCTATTGCCTGCGAGGAGGCGTTTGCCCCGGTCGTGGTGCTGGAATCCTACCAGACCTTCGCCGACGGCCTCGCTGCGGTGAACGATTCGAAATTCGGGCTGCAGGCGGGCGTCTTCACCGGGGATTTGGCGAAAGTTTACCAGGCATACGATGCGCTCGAGGTCGGTGGCGTCCTGATCAACCAGGTCCCGACCTTCCGCACTGAGAACATGCCCTACGGCGGGGTCAAAGACAGTGGGTTCGGTCGCGAGGGCGTGCCTTACGCCATGGAGGACATGACCGAAATCAAATCGCTGATCATCAACGAACGCGGGGTCTGACCGCGCATGCTCAACGTCGTTCTGGTCGAGCCTGAAATCCCGCAGAATACGGGCAACATTGCGCGTACCTGTCTTGCGGCCGGCGCACGGCTGCACTTGGTCGAGCCGCTCGGCTTCGACCTTGACGGCGCGGCCCTGCGGCGGGCGGGGATGGATTATTGGGACAAGTGCGACGTGCACCGTTGGCCGTCACTCGATGCCCTGCGGGCCGAGGCCGGGCCGGCGCGGTTCTACTGCCTGACTTCGAAGGCGAAGAGGCCATATTGGGAGGCTCGGTTCGCCCATGGCGACTATTTGCTCTTCGGCCGCGAGACCCGCGGACTGCCGGAAAGCCTGCTCGAGAAAGAAAAAGAGCGCCTCTTGACCATCCCGATGGAGCATGCCGCACGGAGCCTGAACCTCGCCACGTCGGTTGGGATTGTGCTTTATGAAGCGCGCAGGCAAATTCATCAGCTATGAGAGCCGCCAACGCCCCGCCCTGCGCCGGAACCAACGTTCGGCGCCTGGACGACGAAACGAGGCCAATGTGGAACCACAAAAAACGCAACAAGTGAGCATTGAGTCGACCGTGTCGCAGAAAAAGCGCGTGCTCTTCATCTGCAGCGGCAATTATTACCGCAGTCGGTTGGCCGAGATTCTTTTCAACCATGAAGCGGCTGCCGCCGGTTTGGCTTGGGAATCGGGCTCCCGAGGCTTGCTCAAGGCGCGCGAACTGAAGGGTATGTCGGGGCACACCGCAGCCTACCTCAAAGAGGCTGAACTGACCCACCTTGCCGCGGAACCGCGCGACCCGATTCCCATCGATGTGGAAGACCTGACGGGCTCCGATCTCATCGTCGCGATGTGCCGCGAGGAACACCAGCCGATGATCGAGCAAAAGTTCCTCTCACTGGCCAAGGCATTGCACAAGGCGGGGCGGATCCGCTTCTGGAATGTTTACGATGTCCCGGCGCGCCCCCATGCCATCGTTCGCCTGCTCGGCGGCGGTCACAAGGGCCCCAGTCAGCCCGCCGGTAGCGGCACGGAACATATCGCCTTGGCGGTCAAAGAATTGGTCCGGGAATTGGCCAAGCATTAACGTTGTAGATACGAGATAGAATACTCATATCAAACCACCTCCAAGCCATTTTCTACTGGTCAAGGGGGGGAACATACAGTAGGTTATTCGATTATGCCGATTCAGAGAAAAAGCGCTTTTTCCCGCCGATTGCCGGATTTGGTCACCGAAGAATTAGTCGGTGTACTTTCCAAGAAAACCTCCTTCGAATTCAAGCAACTCTTCGACTTGGTCCACGAAAAACTGCGCAAGCGCAACGCGGCCAGCGGAGGAGAAGAAATGCTCCGCCTGCGCGCCTACGAAAAGCTGCAAAATCTTGTTTCCCGCGGCATGGTCAAGAAGACCGGCAAGAAATACCGGGGACTCGCTTCTTTGGCCAACGCCCTTGAGCCGGCCGACGCGCCGGTTCGCTGACGTTCCGCTTGGTATGCTCACCGAGCAGTACCTGCCGCTGGCCATCCACATCGCCGTGGCCATCGGCTTGTCGGCCTCCATCTTTGCCGCCAGCCTTCTGCTCGGCCGGGCCGGAAAGCGCACGCCGGCCAAAGACATGGCTTACGAGTGCGGCATGCCCGTACGGGAAGCAGCCGCCCCGCGCTTCAGTGTGAAGTTCTATCTCGTGGCCATGCTCTTCATCCTTTTCGATATCGAGATCGTCTTCATGTATCCTTGGGCCGTCGTCTACCGCGACTTTCTGGCACAGCAGGGCGGCATCATCTTCTGGAGCATGGCCGGTTTTGTCACCGTGCTGACCATCGGCTACATTTACGCCCTCAAAAAAGGCGCGTTGGATTGGCGTAGTTAGAGCAGCCAAAGATTTTCCGCGTCCATGGTGCAGTGCCAGCGCGCTCCGACCACTGCTCCCAGCCCTGCGTGGCGACATAATCTGGTTCCAGCCTCGAAGTTCGGGTCAAAGCATCCCAGCCAGCCGACCGGCCAGAAAATCCGACTCTTGCGGGGTTAGATCGAAAGGTGGGGCCAAGGACAGCACGTTTCCCTGCCGCCCCCCGGCGAGCAGCAAGATTCCCTCCTGTAAAGCCTCCGTCACACAGTGCGCCGCCAAGGCTTGATCCGGCGAACCATCGGCCCGAATAATTTCCATCCCAACCAACAAGCCCGCCCCGCGCACATCGCCAACCGTCGCCGCCGGAATTTTCTGCAACACCTCCCGCAAATGCCGTCCAGCCGCCAGCACCTTGGCCGCCGTCTCCGGCCTCGCATGCTCCCGCAAGGCGGCAACAGCCATGGCACAGCCCAGCGGGTTGCCAAGAAACGTGCTGGTGTGCAGCGCCTCGCCAGCCGACTCAGGCCATGCGTCCATCACGGTGGCGCGACCGACACAGGCAGACAGGGGAAATCCGGAAGTCAGCGCTTTGCCGAGACAAATGAGGTCGGGAACAACCTCGGAGTGCTCGCACGCGAAAAGTCGTCCGGTGCGGTTCAGTCCGGTATAAATCTCATCGGCCACAAGGAGAATTTTCTCCTCGTCACAAAGCCGCCGGAGAAGCCGAAGAAAATCACGCGGCGGCACGATATCCCCTCCCCGGCCTTGGATCGGCTCGACCAGGATGGCCCCGATCTCACCCTTGCTTAGTTCGGTGACAATGCGTCTTTCCAGCTCTTCGAGACAACCGTTGCTGCAATGGGGAAATTCCCCCCCTTCGAGGGCCAAGACACCGCCGTGCCCGAGCGGACACCGGAAACAATACGGATAAGGGACGCTCACCGCGAATCCACCAAGTTGCGCGGCGAAGGGTGCGCGGAAAAACTCCAGTGCCGATGCTTCGAGTGCTCCGTAGCCGAGGCCATGATAAGCCCCGGCGAAGACGAGCACGCCCGGCTTGCCACTATGGAGCACCGCCGTCTTCAGAGCGGCCTCGATCGCATCCGACCCCGAATTGCCGAGGATCACTTTGCCACGACCCACGCCCCACCGCTCAAAAGTGAGCTCGCTGAGCATTTCGCACAGCTCGACTTTCGATTCCGCCGGATGCACATCTCCCATGGCATGAAGGAGTTTTCGCGACTGGTCCGCAAGTGCCTCTCGCACTGGTGGCGACGAATGGCCCAACCCCGCCACCCCGAAGCCGGAAGTAAAATCGAGGAAACGGTTGCCGTCCGCGTCCCACACATTGACCCCTTCGGCCCTCTCCCAGAAAACAGGCCACCGTTCGCCGACCAGCGTCACGTTGCGCGACTCGACCCGGCGCAGACGCGCGGCCAACTCGCGCGAGCGTGGTCCGGGAATTTCCGTACGCAGCTCAGGAAACATAGGCGAACGCTAACCCTTTCACCATCGTAGCGCTAACACCTTCCGTCCGGACAGTCAGGCGCACGTTGCCCGCGGGCAATTCATCTTGCCATGTGGGACTCCGTTGGTATCGTGGCGGGTCAAGGCGCATGACACTGTCGAGTTTGCTCACAGTCGGGGAAATTATTCCCGAAATGAAAACAACGGAGCGATGGCCGGCGATCACGGAGATCGTAGACCTGCTCGTGTCGACGCAACGTATTGAACCGCAATACCGGGAGAGCGTTTTGGACGCCTTGAAGCAGCGCGAGGAAACGATGAGCACAGGCATCGGGTTCGGCATCGCCATCCCGCATGCCTCGTCGGAGCACGTCACTGAAGTGGTGGCCGCCTTCGGCCGTTCGCCCTCAGGCATCGAATTCGACTCGCTCGACAACGAACTTGTCCATTTTATTGTTTTGTTCGTTGTTCCCCGTGACCAATTCCAGGTTCACCTGCGTACCCTTGCCGCCATCGCCAAATTCCTCAATGACCGCACGGTGCGCGAGGAACTGGCGGCCGCAACCGACGCGCAAGCCATTCTGCAAGTTTTCGCCAGCCGCGGCGGTCACCGCTGAATGAGCTCCACGCCGCAGGCCGTGCTGACCAAGCGGCTGCACGCGGCGTTGGTCGCGTGCGGCTTTCCTCCCGAGCGCGGCGAGGTTACCACGGCAGCCGACACACGATTCGGCGACTACCAGGCCAATGCCGCCATGGTCTTGGCCAAGGAAGCAAAAACCAACCCGCGCGTTCTCGCCGCAAGGATCGCCGACTACTTCGAGGCAGGGGACATTTGCGAGAAGCCGGAAATTGCCGGCCCGGGCTTCCTCAACTTCCGCCTCAAGCCGCTTTGGGTCTCCCGGCAACTCCGGGACTTGGCTGGCGATGCCCGCTGCGGGGTGCCCGCCACCGCGAACCCGCTTCGCATCATCATCGACTTCAGTTCACCCAACATCGCCAAGCCGATGCACGTCGGGCACATCCGCAGCACGATCCTCGGTGATACGCTGGCCCGCATCGCACGGTTTGTCGGCCACGAAGTCGTGACCGACAACCACCTGGGCGACTGGGGCACGCAATTCGGCAAAGTCCTTTACGGTTGGAAGCATCTTCTCGATCGCAGTGCGCTGGAAAAAGACCCGGTCGCGGAAATGACGCGCCTCTACCGCGAGGTCAACACGCTCGAGCAGACCGACCCCGCCGTGCACAAAGCGGCGCGGGAAGAACTGGTCAAACTACAACAAGGCGATCCGGAAAACCGCGCCATCTGGCAGCAACTGGTCGATTTATCCTGGGCCGAGTTCGAAGAAATCTACGAAAAGCTCGGGGTCGGTTTCGATCAACGCCTGGGGGAAAGCTTCTACGATCCGGCACTTGCTGCTCTGGTCGCTAAACTTCTCTCCACTGGAACGGCGCAAGTCAGCGAGGGGGCTGTTTGTATTTTTTTCCCGGATGTCCCGGCCCTCAAAGAAACACCCTGCCTCATTCGCAAGAGCGACGGCGGCTTCCTCTATGCCACCACCGACCTCGCCACGATGGAATACCGTATCGAGCGATGGAACCCGCACGCCATCTGGTATGTGACCGGTGCCCCGCAGCAGTTGCACTTCCAACAGGTTTTCGCCGCCGCCAGGCGGATGGGAGTGGGCACGAAGCTCGATCATATCGCCTTCGGTAGCATTCTCGGCGAGGATCACAAGCTCATGAAGACACGCTCGGGGGACAATGTCCCACTGCGCGACTTGATCGACGAGGCCGTCAGCCGGGCGCGTGCCATGATCGAGGAGAAGAATCCGGATCTGCCTGCCGGGGAAAAAGACCAGATCGCGCGTGTCGTGGGACTTGGTGCAGTCAAATACGGCGAGCTCTCCCAGCACCGGATGAGCGACTATGTCTTTTCCTGGTCCAAGATGCTCTCCTTGCAGGGCAACACCGCGCCCTACTTGCAAAACGCCTACGTGCGGGTGCGCTCGATCTTCCGCAAGCTTGGCGCCGAACTCGGAAGCGTTCAGGACGTTGTCCTCACGGAGCCGGCCGAACTTGCCCTGGCCAAGAAACTTCTCCAGTTCGGCGAAATTGTCCCTCTCGTCCTCCACGACTTCCGGCCGAATCTTCTGGCCAACCATCTCTTCGAGACGGCCAATGCCTTCCACGCTTTCTATGAGGCCTGCCCGGTCCTCAAATCCGAGGGGGTGAGGCAGCACTCCCGCCTCGTCCTTTGCGAGGCCACCGCCCGCGTGCTCAAACACGGACTCGGTCTCCTCGGCGTGCAGGTGCCCGAAAGGATGTGAGGGTGGATGGCGGGACCCCTCCCCGCTAGGGGCAACGGTTCAGCTGACTTGACCGCCGAGGCACTCTGCCCTGCAGGGTCAAAAAGCCCGGCACCCCCCTTGGTTCACCGGCCGCGGTCACGCGCCGCGATATCCATCCAGAGGGCCTGGCGGAAAAATGGGGCGCGGCGGTGGCGGAAACCCCACCAGCCGGCCGCAATGGCCAGCTTGCGCAGTTCGGGAAAGGAAAATGCGCGCTCCGCCGAGAGACGTGCGTCATGCTTGGTCATGGCATCGCGGTAAATGAGCGCGGTCACGGCGAAGATTCCGGCTTGAGCCAGGCGCGAACGGCGCAAATCGGTGATCAAGGCCACCCCTTTGGTCAATTCGCGGCAGCGGCGCAGCAGACGGATGGCGTCGGTTTCACCAAGGTGATGCAACACAAGGTTGCAGAGCACGACATCGTAGAGGTCTCCCTCAGCGAAACGGAGGAAGTCCGCGCGTGCGTAACGGATCTCGGGGAAACCGTGGGAAAGCTTTTCCGCAATCTGCAATGTCGGTTGCTGCCGGTCCACCGCCGTAACCACGATGGGACAGCCGACTTCCCGGGCGCGTTTGACCAAGGCACGCGGAATATCCCCTGCCCCGGTGCCGAGGTCGAGCACCCTGAGCGGCTGACGCCGCGCGAGAACAGGCCCGAGGTAATCGAGCACCAAGCGGTGCGCACCAAAGCGACAGTTGAGAGATTCCAGATTCACCAAATCGGACTCGAGTTCCGGCGTGACCTGCTCGGCCACGTCCATCCACTCGGGACGACTTTCTTCAAAACGGCGGATCATGGGAGTAACTGCAAGACTGCCAGCATCCGGCCAGTGCGACCGCGCTCGACGCGGTACGAATAGTAACGCCCGACTTCCCGCCCGGTGCAAATGCCGTCGTCGATAACCTGCCCGGCCCCTGCGTCCCGCGCTTGCGCGGCAATCTCGGCCGCAAAATCGGTTTCGTAGAGTGGGGGCCGGATGCAAGGGCTGAGGTGGACGACCAAGTCGGCAGGTTCGATGCCGAACCCGGTGCGCATCAGATCGATGGTGCGGCCGGTGATATTCAAGGCCGTGCCGGCGCGTCCCGAATGGACCAAGCCAACGGCACGGCCGTTTTGGTCGGCAAGATAGACGGCAGCGCAGTCCGCCACGTAAATCCCGAGCGTCAGTCCCGGACGGTCCGTAACAAGCGCATCCGCACCGCGATGAAGTCCCGGACCGCCGACCATGACCACTTTCCCGCCGTGGACCTGCTCCGCCGTGGCGACCATGGCCGGGTCAAAACGATGGCGGCGCAGAAAGTCCTCATGGGCGGGAGCCAACTGGGCCAAGGCGGTGGCACGATCCGCATCGACATCCACCCCCGCCATGCGTGGGACGAAAGCCGCCCGCACACCAGATTGGGACGGCAGCGGCTGGAAGTTCGACTGCGGCACCGCGACGATCAGCGACCGGCGCTTTGCTTGCCGCCGGACGGCGGCACGGGCGCCTGCTTGGCCTTGTTATTGCGCAGCGTGTCGCGCTTGTTGGGTATAACATTGTGCAGCACGCCGGGATTGGGATTGTCGGTCGCATTGAGCAGATCGTTGTGCCGGCGCTCCTTGGCCGTAAGCATCGGGTCATCATAAGTGTCGGCATACACTGTATCGAGAGAGAGTACCCGGTTGTATTCGGCCAGAGCCGTGATGTAGCGGAAGCGACCTTCCAATTCCGTGGTCTGGGCCTGCAGGAGGGAGACCTGCGCGTTGAGGACGTCGAGCTGGGTGCCGGCACCGGCATCGAGACGCTCGCGGGAAAGCCTAAGGGCCTCGGTGGCTTGGACCACGTTGGCACGCTGGCTGTCGATGACTTCCTGCGCCTCGATAAGATTGGAGACCGAACGCTGCACGTCGAGTTCCACCCCGCGGGCCGAATTGTCATAGTTGATCATGGACTGCTGCAGCGACGCACGGGCGGCTTGCGTGGCCCCGACCGTGGCCAGGCCGTCGAAGATGTTCCAGCTGCCCGTCACGCCGACGAAAAGACCATTGACCGCCTCGTCGAGGCTCGAAGCCGTGGGGATATTGAACGCCTGGTAACCGGCCGTAGCATTGAGCGTGGGTTGGAACCCGGAGAGTGCAGCTTTGAGTTGCTCCTTGGAGATGAGAATATTTTGCCGTTGCACCTTGAGCGACGGGTTGCGGGCCAAGGCCGTGAAGACAGCAGCTCCGAGGTCCAGTTTGATCGGGTTGTAGTCAAGTTGTCCGATCACATCGATGGGCACCAGCGAAGGATCACTCGGGTAGTCCAAGCCGAGTTGCTTGACCAAGGCGAACTGCGAAATGCGTAGGGCATTGCGAGCCTGGATGACCGGCGGGATGGCGTTGGCCAAAGCGACCTCGGCCTGCAGGACATTGAAGCGCGGGACGGTACCGGCTTCGAAGCGGCTTTGCTGGTCCTGCAACTGCGATTGGAGCACGGCCACGGATTCCTCGCGCACGCGGATGAGCGCGCGGTTGAAAATGACGTCGTAGAAAAGCTTTTTCGTGTCGGCCACAACTTTGTCGATGGTCTGGCGGAGGGAGTAAAACGCGCTGTCGTTGGCCAAACGCGACGCAGAAAAGTCTGCCTGGTTTTTCCATCCCGACCAAAGACTCTGGTTGATCTGAATGGCGACATTCCAGGCCTGGTTGTTGTTGACCAGGCCGAAGTCACTGTAAGGATTGGCCAGCGTGTCCGATTCCGCATTGTAGCCCGAGTTGACCTGCAGGGTGGGCAGCAGAGCGGCGCGTACCTGCACCAACTGTCCGCGCGTCAGGCGGATTTGTTGGATCGCAGTGAGAATTTCAGGGTTCTTTTCCACCCCGGTTTGGATCGCCGCATCGACGCCGAGACGCGTGGCATCAGGGGTCAGCCGCAACTCAAGCGAGCTGGCTGGCGGCAACTTGATGGAGGTCACTGGATCGGGCATCGTTTGCCTTTGCGGCGCAGGGATCTCGGGAACGGTGGGAAAGGTCATCTGCATGGGGTCGGGAATCCCCTCCTCCACCGGCCCGCCGAGGCCCAAGGACAGCGAGGCGGCGTTGGTCAATGCCGGTATGGGAGAAATGACGGGGCTCGGCATCGGCGTGGGCAGGCCGACCGGCATGGGGGCCAGCGGGGCGGATTCCTCCACGGCCGCGGCAGCTGGTGGCACAGGCGCAGGGGTCGGGCTGCCGGCCGCGATTTGCTCAGCCGTCGGGAAGCTTTCATTCATCATGTCCGTCACGTCGGTCGGGCTGGCGGACGGCGAAGCGGCAGGTGCCGGAGACTGGGCGAAAAGATGCGCCGCAGGGACAACCAACAGAAGAAAAATGGCCGCTAAGCGGGAGCTCGGATGAGACTTCATATCACTTCTTGGATTAAACCCCGCCCCCGGCCGTATCGCAAAGCCTTTCAGGGCTGAGTGGTTGGCGCCACAGGAGGGACCACGCGCTCGTCCGCCACCACTTGATCACCCAGGGCCGCACCTCCTTCGATGACTTCCATGGCAATGTAAGGTGGCCTCGTCTCCTCGGTGACGATCAGCTGCGCCGTGCGCCTCTTCTCTCGGTAAGCCATGGCGGCCGTGCCCGCCGCGGGGCCGGACCCTGCCCCCACATCAACAAGGACAAAGCGGTGGCCGGTCTCGACCATAATGACGCGACCGATCCAGGACGGGAGGGTGGCCTCGGGGATTTCCTGCTTCTTGGTTCCGAAAAGAGCACACCCCGCGCCGCAGAGGATGATTCCTGCCGCGGCGGACGCCTGAAGCATTCTTTTCACCGATTCAAACCCCCGCGCGGCTGAGCAGGGATGCCAGCACTTTTTCCGCTTCGAAATATTCCCGGGCAATTTCCTCGGCAGCGCGCGAGTGGCGCGCGTAATCCGAATTCACGGCGGCCGCCGCGGCCTGCACCTCCTCCATGGTACGAAAGGCGAGCAATCCTTCCTTTCCTCCGTAAAACGTGGTGAAGCCCGTCTCCTGAGTGATGACTGGACGGCCTGCTGCCAGGTAGCAAGCGGAGCGATCGCTGAACCATCCGGTGTGGAGACGCACGTATTGGTCCTTGGCCAGGGTGAACTCGCCCTTGGAGTCGCGGATGTAATCCCGGTAGCGGTTCCAGTCCATGCTCAGCACATGGGGATCGACCAGCCGCCAGTCGTTATCCTCAAACTTCTTTTTCTCGCCGCCATCCTTGATGTCAGTGGCCAACTCGAAGGTCTCGCCGCAAAGGCGCGGGGCGCCGACGAATTTTAAAAATTCCAGCGACTTGCTCCACAAATATCGGTCGCTGCGCCAATCGATATCCTTTTTGCCGCTGGTCGACCAATTGCAGATCGAGGTGTAAGTTGCCCCCGAAGTGGGCGCGGTACTCGTTTTCCAGAAATCCGTGACCACCGGCTGCCGCGTGGGCAACCACTCGAGGCCGTGCAAGGGCACGGGAAAGCGCGGTGTTTCGACCGCCTCACCGAAGGTGAAAAGCACGGCATGACGTGACAGGTAATCCCGCACCATGGCATCACCCGAGTCGATTTTGATCTGCTCGACGCCGGGGTCACTCTCGACGTAGATCAAGCGGCGGATGGCGAGCAGGTCGTCGTTCAGTTCGTGACTTCCACAGACGTTGAGTGCCGCATGGCAATCACGGTAAAGCGATCGCAACCCCGCGAGATCCAAACCCGCCATGCGTGGCTCGCCCCCGTAGCGCCCGCAGAAACACCACCGGCCGGCAAATCCGTATTCGTCGGCCAATCGCGCAAGCATACGGGAGGCGTAAGAAATGTCCTCCGTGATGGTGAATGCCTGCGGGTCGTAGGGATAGCGGGTGCCGTCCTCGACATACCACACCTCGTGGCCGAGGCGCTGGAGGCCGACAATGTAGTGCAAATGTTGCCAGATCACTCCGGCCACCGGGCAGGTACCCATGAAACCGAGGACGACAATTTTTTTGCGGCTCATGATTCGTAATGTCCCGCGGTGAACATTTTCGCATAAGCCCCGCCGCGAGCCAGAAGATCCGGACCCGTTCCTTCCTCCACAATGTGCCCGTTTTCAAGAACGACGATGCGGTCAAAACGATGAGCGGTGTTCAGCCGGTGCGTCACCATGAGCGTGGTGCGGCCCTTCATCAGTTCGCCAATGACCGACATGATCGCCTCCTCCGTCGTGGCGTCGAGGGCGGACGTCGGTTCGTCGAGCAGAAGGATCGGCGCATTCTTGAGGAAGGCCCGCGCAATACCGATACGCTGGCGCTGGCCGACACTGAGGTGCCCGCCCCGCTCGCCAACCTGGCTGGAAAACCCGTCCGGCATGCGGGTGATGAAATCGTAGGCCTGCGCACGCTGTGCCGCTTCGATGATTTCGTCCTCCGTGGCTTCAGGGCGGCCGTAGGCGATATTCTCCCGCACCGTCGTCGAGAAGAGGAGGGTATCCTGCAAGACCATGCTGATATTGCCGCGCAATGATTTCTTGGTCACGTCCTTGAGGTTGCGGTCATCGACCAGGACATCCCCGCGCGTCGGATCGTAAAACCGGGGAACCAGACTGAGGAACGTGCTCTTACCGGCTCCGGTCCCGCCGACAATGGCCACGCTCTCACCATGCACCACACGCAAATTCACGTCGTGAAGAATTTGCCGGTGTTCGTCGTAGCCAAAATCGACCGAACGCATGGTGATATCCCCCTGCACCACCCCGATCGGCGTCGCATCCGGTGCGTCGCGCACATCATCCTCGCGGTCGAGAATGTCGAAACATCGACGCGCGCCCGCCGCCGCACCTTCCATCGCCCAGGCCGTATAAGTCAATTGCTCGAGGGGCGCATAAAGCATGAGAAGGTAAGATCCAAAGACAAGCAGATCACCGAGGGTCAACTTACCCTCGAGCACGTGGAGCGAGCCGACATAGTAGAGCACCGCCGTGCCGGCTGCCATGAGGGTTCCCACCACCAGGGCGCTGGTCACATTGGTGAAGGTCAACCGCAGGTTGGCCAGCAGGCTCTCGTGCGCCCGGCGGTGGAACTGGCCGACCTCGCGGTCTTCCTGCCCGAAGGCATGAACCATGCGCACCGAAGCAAGCCCCTCCTGCACGGTGGCTAGCAACGCGCTCTCCCGTTCCTGAATGGCCGTGCTCTGGGAGCGGATTTTTTTTGCGAAGTAGTAAATGGCCAGAACAATCAGCGGAACGACGGCGAGGGAGAGAAAGGTCAGCTTGGCATCGAGCCGGATCATGATGACGAAGGTGGCCATGAGCATGATGCCGGAGGAAAAAATGTTGGTAAAACCTCGGTTGTAAATCGTCTGGATCGACTGGGTGTCATAAGCAACCCGAAAACTGGAGTCGCTCGAACGCCGGGTATCATGAAACTTCAGCGAGAGCCGTTGCAGGTGCGCATAGAGCTCCGTGCGGATGCGGACGAGAGACTTGAGGCCGGCATTGATCAGGAGATAGCTCGAGCCGAGATTGGCCAGGCCGGCCAGCACGGTGATGACGACCAGGGCCAGGCAGAGGAAGAGGATCATGTTGGCCGGATCCGCGGCCGACCCAAACCATTGCTCCAATTGGGCCCGCGTCGCCGCAGTGCCGGCCGTAGCCGGCGAGAGAATGCCGTCGACGATGTATTTGAAGGGCCACGGCTTGAGCAAGTTGAGTCCGGTGACGACCAAACCGAAACCGAGGGCA
>CAMBUL010000009.1 GCA_945871065.1 Chthoniobacter flavus
GGCTGATGTTCCAAGGCTCGCTCAACCCTGCGCAAAATGGACTTTGGTATATGGGCGAAGGCGGGTGGACGCCCACCTTCGGCCCGGAAAGCCTGCCCGGCAAATACGCCTTCGGCGGATTTTACTATGGCACGCCGGCCGGGCAGGCCGCGTGGGACGGATCGACCGCTTCCGGTCAATACGGTTTCTACGCGCAAGCCGACCAAATGCTTTTTCGCGAAACTTCGACCGGTCCGGCTGCCGACCTCACGACGCAAGGCTTGAACACCTTCAATCTTTTTTTCTTTACCACGAGCGAGACAAAAGCGGACGTCTATCCTTTCTACTTTCAGAGCGGATTGGTCTATACCGGTCTCCTCCCGCGCCGCGACCTCGACCTAGCCATGATCTCGCTCGGCTGCGGCGTCTACAGCCAGGCCTCTGGCGCACCTTCCCGCACCCAAACTGCGGTGTTGGAAGGAGCCTACCGCTGGCAGGTCAACGGCTGGTTCTATGCCCAGCCGTTTTTTCAATACTTCTCCCGTCCCGACGGCACCTCCTCCGTGGACAATGCCGGCATCCTCGGGATCACCGTCGGCACGGTCTTTTGACCTCTCAAGTCTGCCCGTTGTGACGGAAAGTTCACAATTGCCTGCCTTGCCCGGGCGCGCGGGCGCGCTCATAACCCGCCCCGTACTGGGACGCCTCTGCGCCATCTTCATTTTCTCGGCCGCGGCCGCCGTGTCCGGCGCCGGTTTCGCCGCCCACCGCTTCCGCCGCCGCGCGCGCCGCTGATTTTTCCGTCCGGCTTTCCACCCACAGGCGCCTTGGCAACAAGGCGCCTGTTTTTTTACGGCGTGAGTTCAACGCGGCTCTTCGCCCCGAACGAGCCGGCCTTTGGCGCGGCTGCTTGAGACAAAAAAGTCACAAATATTTCTTTGCGCACGCGGGAACCCCGCTTTCCCTCACAACAATTTCCATGAAAAACCACCGCCCTTTCAGTGCATTCATCCGCCAAGTTCTCCCTAGCCTGCTGTTCCTCTCCGGCTTGCTCAACACCGTGTGCTTGGCCCAGCTCGGAGCCTCCTCTTTTCCGTACGGGGTCGCATCCGGAGACCCGCACACCGACTCCGTAATGCTCTGGACCAAGTTCGAGCCCGGTGGAAATCCCCAGTTGACCTACGATATTGCCTGGGAGGTCTCCACTTCCCGCACTGACTTCTCCGCACCGGTCGCGTCCGGCACACATCAGACCAGCTCGAGCAACAACTTCACGGTCAAGGTTGTTGCCGAGGGCCTCCAACCCGGCACCGAATACTTCTACCGCTTCTCCGGCTACGGGGCGGTTTCCGAAGTGGGCCGGACGAAAACCTTGCCCAGCGGGTCGGTCAACCAAGTCCGCCTCGCCCTCTTCAGTTGCGCCAACATCACGGCCGATGCCTTTTACGCCTACGCCAAAGCAGCCCGCAAAGGTGACTTCGACGCCCTCGTGCAGGTCGGCGATTATATTTACGAATACGGCCCCGGTGGCTACCCGGCGGCGGAAACTCTCGCCGCCACCGTGGGCTTCGAGCCGAACAAAGAATGCGTTACGCTCGAAGACTACCGCACCCGCTACGCCCAATACCACAAACAGGCCTCGCTTCGCGCTGCGCGCGCCTCCGCGCCGCTCATCTGCATGTGGGATGACCACGAAACGGCCAATGATGCTTACAAGGATGGTGCGGAAAACCATAACCCGGCGACCGAAGGTTCCTGGACCGACCGTGTCAACGCCGCCTTGCAGGCCTACTATGAATGGATGCCGGTCCGCGAACCCGGCTCGGGCAACCGCAAGGAGGCCTACCGGTCTTTCGACTTCGGCGACCTTGTTTCCCTCCATATGCTGGAAACCCGTCTCCTCGCCCGGGTCAGGCAGCTGTCCCTCGCGCCGAACACCGCACAGGTCACGACCCGCATCGGGCAAATCCTCGGAGATCCTGCCCTTCTGCAGTCCTACTCGACGGCGCTCGGGCTAGCCCCGTCTGATCCCGCCTTCGCCCCCGCCCTGCAATCGGCCGTGGTCGGCGAATTGGTCTATGCCAATGTGGTCGAAATGTATTCCGGTGACCGCGACCTCCTCGGCGCGACCCAGCTCAGATGGCTGCAGAACGAGATGGCCACCTCGCCCGCCGCCTACCAGGTCGTCGGCTCGCAGACCCTCATGGGCAACATGACCCTGCCCGGCGAACTCCTGCTCGAATTGGCCGACGGCACGGTCAACCCCGCGACCATCGAAAAATATCTTACCCCCGTGGCCAAGATGGCCGCCGGCGTTCCCTTCGCCTCGCTCACTCCGGCCGAGCAAGCCGTTTACACCAATGCGAATCCCTTGCCCTACAACGATGACTCGTGGGACGGCTATGGCAAGGAACGGGAAACCATCCTGCAAACTTCGCTGGCTCTCGGCAAAAAACTCTTTGTGCTCTCCGGAGACACCCACAACGGGTGGCTCAACAAACTGAAAACCATGTCGCCCACCAGACCTGGCGTGTCTCCGCAGGGCACGGTCGCCGGCATTGAACTGGCCACGCCCGGTGTTTCCGCGCCCGGCATCGAGAAGTATTTCCCCGGACAGGAAGATATTCTCCGCCAGCTCTTCCTCGGCTACAGCTCGGGCACGCAATTCGCCAACCTGGCCGACCGCGGTTTCCTCGACTTGACCTTCACTCCGGATAATGTCGCCGCCAAGTTTTACTTCAAGCAGACCGGGGCCGGACAAAAAGACTGGAAAGTGCAATCCGTGGACATCGCCGCCACTGCCGCGACCACGCCCGTTGTCGCCGCCACCACCACCGAGGAGAACGACTACAGTCTGCAAATCCTCCACGCCTCGGATATGGAAGCGGATGTCGTCTCTCTCGAAACCGCGCCCCGCTTTGCAGCGCTCGTTGATAAACTCGAAGACAGCGCCGAGGTGGACGCCTCTGTGACGATTGCTGCCGGTGACACCTTTATCCCCGGCGCTTTCCTGTCTGCCGGCAATGATTCGAGCGTTAAAGCCCCGCTCAAGGCTGCCCTCGGTCAGCTCTTTGGCTTCAACGGATCAAGTACCGATCTGCGCGAAAGTTCGGGTCGCCCAGACATCGCCATCCTCAACGCCATCGGCTTCGACGCTTCCTGCCTCGGCAACCACGAGTTCGACCTTGGCTCGACCGAGTTGGGCAGCATCATCCTCCCCGACGTGCGCGGCACCCTCGGAAATATGCGCAACTACGGCGCAGCGTTCCCTTATCTTAGCGCCAACCTCGACTTCAGCGGCGAGTCGGTCCTCGCGGCCCGCACCACCGCCGCAATTCTCCCGGTCTCGCGCTTCCGCGCCAACCCATCGACCGACGCGTCCTACGTTAGAACCGCTTCGGCCGACATCGCTTCACATCCCAAAATCGCCAAAGCCGCCATCATCGAACGTGGGGGCGAAAAAATCGGCGTGCTTGGCGTGACCCCGCCCGACTTGGCCAACATCTCGTCGCCCGGCCGCGTTGTCGTGACCGGACCGCAGGGCGCCACCCTGGTCAGCCCGCGCCAGTATGACCTTGACGGCCTCGCCGCTCATCTCCAACCGGTCATCGACAGCCTCAAGGCCAACGGCTGCAACAAGATCATCCTCGCCACCCAACTGCAGCAGATCGAAAACGAAAAGGGCCTCGCCGGGAAACTGGCCGACGTCGACGTCATCGTGGCCGGCGGCTCCGGCACCATCTATGCCAATGATTCGGACAATCTCCTGCCCGGTGACACCGCGGCGGGGGGATATCCGTTCCTCACCACCGACCGGAATGGCAACCAGGTGGCCATCGTCAGCACCGAGGGTCAATACCAGTACCTTGGCCAACTCCTCGTCGACTTCAACGCCAATGGCGAGGTGGTTGGCACCGGTGGCGATACCTTGGCCGCCACGGCGGCCCAGGTGGAGGAACTTTGGGGCTCCGATCGCAATGCCCCCTACGCCGAAGGAACACGTGGTGGTGCAGTCAAAGGGCTGACCGATGCGGTTGGCGCGGTGATCAGCGCGAAAGATGGTCTCATTCTCGGCAAGTCCTCCGTCTTCCTCGAAGGACGCCGAAGCGCGGTCCGCCAGCAGGAAGTTAACTTCGGCAACCTTTCGGCCGATGCCAACCTCTGGTATGGCCGGCAGTACGACAGCACCGTCCGCGTCTCGCTCAAGAACGGCGGCGGTATCCGCAATGCCATCGGCAGCATCGATGCCGAGGGCAATCCCCAGCCGACCAAGGCTAACCCTTCCGCAGGGAAAGCCGCGGGCGAGATTTCCCGCCTCGACATCGAGGACTCGCTGAAATTCAACAACTCCCTCAGCCTACTCACCGTCAAGGCGTCGCAACTCAAGTATCTCTTGGAGCACGGCGTGGCCGGCAATAACGGCACCGGGGTGGACAAAAACACGCCCGGCCAGTTCAGCCAACTCGGCGGCATCGTCGCGGTGGTGGATCTTTCCCAGACGGCACAAACTTACACCTCCTTGGCCAATGTCATCTCCACCGTCAATCCCGGTCATCGCATCCGCTACGCCGCGTTGACCGACGCCTCGGGAAAACTGACCGATGTGATTATTGCCAACGGGGTGGTGCTCGAGCCCGACCGTCTCATCCGCATGGTCACACTCGGTTTCCTGGCCACCGCGGGGGCAGTGGGCTCGGACTTCGGTGGCGACAGCTATCCCTTCCCTTACATCCAGCGGCTCAATGGCGCGGAAAGTTATGACCGCAAGGATCTCAACTCCGGCTCGCTTGCGCCTGCTCTCCCCGGCAGCTTCCCGGCGCTGAGCTCGTTCGCCACCGCTGGCACCGAGCAGGATGCCTTCGCCGAATACCTGCTCGCTTTTCACGCCACCAGGCCCTTCGGCCTGGCCGAGACGGCCGTCGATCTCGATCGCCGTATCGTGCAAGGCACGGCGGACAGCGACAATGACGGCTACAGCAATGCGGAGGAAACTTCGCTCTACACCGTGGGCATGGATGCCGATGTCGCCGCCACGGCCGGGCAGGTCAATGCCCTCGGCCGTATCCGCGCGGTCGGGCGGGCCGAGGTCACAGCCAACCCGTTGCTCTACAGTCTCTACACAGCGGACCAATTAAATACCGAACGCCTGGCCGGCCGGAACGACGTGACCTCGAATCCTTCGGCTTACAGCCTCTTCACCGGACCGCAGGCCGATGTCCGCCTCGATGGACTCGTCCTGCCCGTCTCCGCATCGGGCACCCTAAGCATGAAACTCCAGTCGTCGGACAACCTCGACATCTGGACTGATGTCGCCGTGGTGCCGGACGTGCAGATCAATCTGAGCGGACCGAACAGGTTCTTCCGCTTTCAGGCTGTGGCACAGTGAAGATCTTGAGTTCTTTACCAAAAGGCGCCCCGGCAACGGGGCGCCTTTTTTTGCTTTGGTCCGACCGGCGTATCTACTCGCGGCTATGACACTCTTTCCCGATCAGCGCGAAGCAAGATAAATGGCTAGGGCAAGAAATACGGCGAAGGCGAGCAGTCCGATGCCGGCCGCGATCCAGCGTCTGCGGGGAAATGGATCGAGGGACGAGCAGGACGGACAATAGCCGCGCACGGCCCCGCGTGAACCGCAACGTTGACATCGTGCCATGGTCAGAGCGGTAACCGCCCACCGTGGCCAAGGCAATCCCGCAAATGTAACAAATAGTTCACTATCAGCAACATGAGATTGTGATGGCAAGGCCGGAAATTGGCCGACCGGGGTGTGGCGAAATTTTCACAATTCCCCCTTTGCCATCGGGGTGTCCCGGCGGTTCCACTTGGGTCCGCCCGCCATGCTCCCCAGCTACTTTCACGAAATCAGCCTCGTTCCGCTTTTGAGCTTGGAGGAAGAAACGGCGTTGGCGGAACGGGTGCAAGCGGGGTGCGAGGCGGCCCGGCACCGCATGATTGTGGCCAACTTGCGTCTTGTCGTGAAAATCGCCGGTGAATTCGTCCATCGGGGGGTGCCGCTCGACGACCTTATTTCCGAAGGCAACCTCGGGCTGATCCGGGCGGTGGAAAAATTCCGCCCTCAAAAAGGCGGCAAATTCAGTTCCTATGCCGCGTGGTGGATTCGCCAGGCCATCCACCGCGCGCTCGGTGAGCAAAATCACGTCGTTCGGCTGAGCCCGCTCGCCATGAGCAAACTGTCCAAGCTCCGTCGCATCGCGCACAGCATGTCGGATGCCCTCGGCCGCGAACCAACCGACGAGGAGTTGTCCGATGAACTCGGACTGGAGGCCGTCACGGTGACCAACCTCAAGAACGTGGCGGCCCGCCCGGCCTCGATGGACTCTTTGCTTTCCGGAGAGGTCGGGGCCACCCTGGGAAGTCTGCTCGTCGACGAACAAGCCGAGGACCCTCTAGAGGCGCTGAGCGGCAAAGATCTGAGGGACAAAGCAGGGGAATTGCTCACCGTGCTGAAAAGCAGGGAGCGGGCGGTTGTCGTCCGCCGTTTCGGTTTGGACGGACACCAACCCATGACCCTCGAGCTGATCGGCGCGGAACTCGGCTGCACCCGGGAAAGGGCGAGGCAAATTCTGGAGGACGCCCTCAAGCGGATGCGGCGCACTTTTTCCCGCCACCAGTCGCGGCAGTTCCTGCGAGTGGTGGCGGCCAACCCTCTCCGGTCACCCGGCGCAGCCACCATACTGCTTCCTCCTGCCCGCTGTGCGGCCTAAGCGTCCCGCGCTGAGTGCTTGGCAGGGCCCGAGCGGGGATGCTGGCGGGCCGTATGGCCGGACAAACCGTCCACCGGCCGGTTGACCGTCGGGCTTAGCTGGGGTAAACTTAATCCAATGTTTTCCTACAGGCGTCTTCGTTTGGCCGGTCACGCTGCCGCCGCGGTCGCCATGTTTCTCATGGCCGGTGGCCATTGGGGCGCCCTGCAAACTGTGGCCTGGGCCGGTATGCTGCGGACCTATTCGCAGGAAGACGGATCATTACTCTCCGGCATGAAGAGGACGTTCGATGGCGACCATCCTTGCACGATGTGCACCTCGATCAAGACAGGGCAGGAAAGTGAACGCACCTCGCCGGCGGCCATCGCGTCGTTGAAAAAGCTGGAAGCCTTTCCCGCCCCTTTGCGCGCAGCTCTGCCACCTCGCGACTGCCGCGACTTTGTTTTCCCCGCGGCGAGTGCTGTGAGGCCCGCGGCGCGTTCCGACGCGCCACCCGTGCCGGTGCCCATTTCGGATCTCGTTTAAGATCCGCCGCGCGGAGTGTTTCCGCGTTGCTTTTCCGAACGGCCTTCCGGCCTGTTCGCGCCACTTCACCCGCACCGCGCGTGCGCCCCACATGGCGCGAAAGAAATCAACCAATGCATAGCAACAAAATGAAATCTCTAAATTATCTTATCCTTACTCTGGCCGCGGCATGTGTCGCACCTTCGGGCCTGCGGGCCCATATCAGTTACACCGGCCGCGACATCGGCACGGATCCCCTGTCGGTGACAGTCAGCAGCCAAGCAGCGAGCAGCGCCTTCGGCTGGGCCGATGCCACCGATGCCGATTGGGGCGACAGCCATCGCGGACGTCTCTTCCGCTTCAAGCTGACCACACCGGCTTCGATCATGATCAGCGTGACGCGCGGGGGTTCTGCCTCACAAACCGGAGCAGCGGGCACTTTCCTGCCGGGCTTTTCCCTTTTCTCGGGACTAGCCCAGCGCGCCAATAACGAGGGTGTGCAACAGGGAGAGGTCTACCGCACCGAAGGGCTGGCCCATGATAGCGCGACGTTGTCAGTCGCATCGCGTCCCGGCGATAAGCGGGGTTCCTTCCGAGCGTTGGATGACTGGTCGATCGGTAACGATCCGACGTATGTAACGGCGGGCGATGCGACCAGCGGCATCCTCATCGAGGCGCGCTTGGCTTACTTCACCTACATCGGCCATGCGGCGGATGGAACGAGCGCCAACTATGGCAATGCCGCAGGAATCAATGGCGATGGAGTGGCTGATGGCAGTGTCACCGCGACGTTCAACAACCTCGCGGCAGGCGACTACTCGTTCTTTGTCGGCGGCGCGAACTATGACGCGCAACGCACCGAGACCGGTCCGACTTATCCGACCTACGCCTTCACCGCGACGGTGCAGACCGTGCCCGAGCCTTCCACCTGGGCGCTGCTGGCCTTGGGTGGTGTGACGCTGGGAGCCGCACTGCGAAGACAACTACGCCGATGAAAAACACGGATCCGGCTTTCACCCTGATCGAGTTGCTCGTGGTCATCGCCCTTCTGGCGGTGCTCGCTTCGCTGGCCTATGCGGGGGCCGGGGTCATGATTGGCAAGGGCCAAGCGGCCAAATGCCTCTCGAACATGCGCCAAATCGGCGCGGCCATGCAAATGTTTGCCAACGATCACGATGGTCGCTTGCCCGGAACCGCCCACGGCGTGTCGTGGACCAATTCCTTGGGTGCTTACCTTGGCCCGAAATTCATTGGTAGATGTCCGGCGGTTCCGAACCACCGCGCGCGCGTGAGCTATGGTTGGAACGACAGTTTGGCCGACTCGCGGGGACAGGGGATCCGCTTGGTTGCGGTGCGCGCACCCGGCGCCACCATGGCTGCGGCGGAAATCGCGACCAACCAAAGCAGCGAGCATTTTCACTTTGCCGGCGGGCGGCACGGGGCGAGCCGGGTCACGCCGAACCAATTCAAAGCAGCAGTAAACGTGGAGGTGCATGGCGGCAGCGCTAATTATCTTTTTGTCGACGGGCATGTGGAAAATCTCCCGTGGAACGAAGTGCAAGGCCGGCTGTGTCAGCCCGGAGCAAATTTTCTCGTGCCATGAAAAATGTTTTATTCATGCTCATGGTGTCTTCTTGTCTGCTCCGTGCCCACGACCACGTCGAGGTGGGCATGGTTCCGGGTGAAGAATCCTTCCTGGCCTTGGCTGGTCCTGGTTACCAGCTGGCGCTCTACGTTCCATCGGGTGAGCCGTTCAGCAGGTATGTGCCGCAGTTTCCCGGCGGATGGCACGCCTGCGAACTGACCTTTACCACGGAAACCAATGTCCTTGAGCCTGCCGATCGGGCCGATCCGCGGATCGAAATGGTTTCGGTTAGCGGGCCGCCGGGAGGATCATTCGCCTTTTGGGAGGTTGGTGCCCTCGAGCCGACAATCTTACTGCCGGTCGGCTGGGCGGGGACGGATGCCTCGTTTCCGGTCGTCTTTGCCGGGGACACGCACGCGCACGGCCGGTGCTTCACCATGGACAAACCCGGAATCTATACCCTGACCTTCCGCGCGGTGGACACCAACGGTGCCTTGCGCACGAGCGAGAACCAGACAATCACCTTCAATGCCCTGCCGGCCCCGAAGTTGTCAATTAGTGCAGCGGGCGGGAGCGTGTCACTTTCATTTACCAGTCGCGCGAACCTCAATTACGATCTGCAAGTGTGCACCGACCTTGCCTCCGGTATTTGGGTCAATGTCGAGCCACACGTCTCCATGAACGGGGACGGCCGCCGGATCGATGTGACCGATCCCCTAGAAGCGCGCCCGAAGGCCTTTTACCGCTTGGTTGAATATTAGAGAGCCGTCGCGGTGAGGGCCCTGTTGCTGGTCAGGCGTCCTCTTCGGCCAGGAAGAGGTAGCCTTCCCCGTGCACGGTTTGGAGGCGGGCTTGGTGCGGCTTGAGCTTGGCCCGCAACCGGCGGACGTGGGTATCCACGGTGCGGCTGCTGCTCATGTTGCGGTAGCCCCAGACGTCATGGAGCAGAGTTTCCCGGGTCAGCACCTGTCCGCGCTTTTCCATCAAGGCCACGAGGAGCCGGAATTCGAGTGCGGTCAGGTCGAGCTTGCGCCCGCCCAATCGCACTTCGAAAGTTGCCCGGTCGAGAGCAAAGGGCCCGACCTGGAGCTGCTCGCCGGAATTGGAGGTGCGGGATTTTTGGATAAGCAAGCGGAGCCGCAGGACGAGTTCTCGAGGGCTGAAAGGTTTGGTCAGGTAATCGTCGGCACCCAACTCGAGACCGGCCACACGGTCCTCGGGCCGGGCTTTGGCCGTGAGCATGATGACCGGAATCCGGGCGGTGACCTCGCGCGCGCGCAACTGACGGCAAACATCCTCGCCCCGCATCTCCGGGATCATCAGGTCGAGCACCACGGCCGCGGGTAATTTTTCCCGCGCCAATCTCAGGCCTGCCAAGCCGTCGGAAGCTTCGATCACGACGAAACCTTCTTTGCGCAAATGCAATCGAATCAGGTCGAGAACGTCGGGCTCGTCCTCGATGATCAGAACAACGTCTTTTGGAGGCGATTTGGCGGGCATGCGACGTTTGGCGCTCCATAGCTTCCTCGCAATGTCGGTTCTAACAGCGCGCCGCCCTCCGGGCCAATCAATATCTGTGACGAAATTGTTACATGGTTGGCGCTTTACCAGAGGCGCCGGTGATGGAATGGATTCCATCAAATGATGACCCACCGCGCGGGCTGGATTTCCGATGTGCATCTCGGCACCCGGGGTTGCCAAGCCGATGTCTTGCTCGAATTTCTCCGCGACCACGAATTCGAGACGCTCTATCTGGTCGGCGACCTGATCGATATCTGGTCCTTGCGCCGGCGCCGTTACTGGCCGCAGTCCCACAGCGACGTCGTGCAAAAACTCCTGCGTAAGGCACGCAAGGGCACCCGGCTAATCTATATTCCGGGAAACCATGACGAATTTGTCGCGGAATTTCCCGGTGATTTCGGCAATATCGAAATCATGCCGCGCGCCGTCCACCGGACGTGGGACGGACGCAAAATCCTCGTCATCCACGGCCACGAGTTGGATACCGTGGTGCAGAACATGGGGTGGCTGGCGCACGTCGGCGGGCTGGGCTACGAACTACTGCTGCAGGCGAACCATCCGGTGCATTGGGTGCGCCACCGGCTCGGCCTCGCGCCGTGGTCGCTGAGCGCCTACGTCAAATCACGAGTCAAAAATGCGGTGAACTTCATCAGCGACTTCGAGGAAGCGATGGCCCGTTACGCGCAGGATGCCGGCGCCAGTGCGGTCCTCTGCGGGCACATCCACATGCCGTCCGTGCGCCGAATCGGAGAGCTCAGCTATTACAATTGCGGCGATTGGGTCGAGCATTGCACCGCTTTGGTCGAGAACCGTGACGGAAAGATCGAACTGCTGCGCCTGCGCGATTCCGCGGCGGCCGTCGCCGCGACTTCGCTGTAAGGCCGGTGCGGTGGTGCGGCCCGCCGCCGGCTCAACAGCAGCCCGAGTCCGGCGTGCAGCAACCCTCCGCCGCGCCCGGAACCGGCAGGCAAATTTCCTTGGCCAGGCAGTCCGTGTGCTTGGCTCCGAGGTGCAGGACCACGGCGTCACCAGCACTGACCGAGACCAAGGGGAACTGCGAGATGAGGCCGTCCTCGAACTCGATTTCCACCGGAAGCGCAGCCAGCCCGAGGGGCTCGAGGGCGCGGCTGATGATGGCCTTGAGCTTGCCGGCGGACAGACGGTGATCCGTGTCGTCCGCTACCCAGGCCTGCAAGCAGCAGAAAGAACTGCGGCGCATGACGCCACCGCAGTCGAGAAACTCGCGGTCGATGCGGCCGACCTCGGTGATGTGCGCATGGTCGGGGATGCGCCCGCCATCGGGCAAAACAAAGGACACAGGTTTTTCGCCGAAGGCGGCGAGCAGGGCGGTGAGTTCGGCCGTATTCATGAAAGACTGGGTGGGTTCTGCGGTATGATCAGGAGCCAGGAACGCAGCCGTTCCCCGATTTCGTCGCGGACCCGCCGGAAGACGGCAAGTCGGTCCGCTTCGGATCCGGTCGCGGCCGACGGGTCGTCGAAGGGCCAGTGCAGGACCTCGCCGAGGGCCGGGTAAATGCGCGGGCATTCGTTGCTCGCTTGGGCGCAAACGATGATGGCATGCCGCACGGGCACATGACCGAGGATGCCCTCGAGGCCTTTCGAGGTGTGGCTGGAAATATCGATGCCGCACTCCCGCATGGCTTCTACTGCGAGCGAATGCGGCTGCCTTGGCTCGGTCCCCGCGCTGAAGACTTCGAAGGTGTCGCCGGCCAGATGGCGCAGCCAACCTTCCGCCATCTGGCTGCGGGCCGAGTTGTGCGTGCAGAGGAAAAGGACGCAAGGTTTGCGGATCATCGGGGTAGTCGCGGGGTATTTTTGTCGTGGCGTCCTGCCGCGTAGGCTCCGAAAACGCGGAGCAGTTCGTCGCGCACACGGCGGAATTGCGCGGCGATTTCTTCCGCGGTGCCGGTGGCGTGCGCCGGATCATCGAAGGGCCAGTGATGCCGGTTCACTTGGCCGGGAAAAACCGGACAAGCCTGGTCCGCATTCCCGCACACCGTGATGACCGTCTCCACTTCACGGTCGAGAAATTCATCCATATGCTTCGAGGTGTGGGCGGAAATATCGATGCCGATTTCGGCGAGGGCCGCGATGGCTTGAGGATGGACATAGCCGGCCGGGTTGGATCCCGCGCTGCAAACTTCGAGGAGGTCGCCGGCCGTGGCACGAAGAATTCCCTCGGCCATGTGGCTACGGCAGGAGTTGCCCGTGCAAAGGATGAGGACACGCGGCTTCTCGGGCATCATCTTGCTCCCTCCATGGACTGCCGCACCGCCCGGCAGGTCTCGCTTTGCAGGAACAGGCGATCCGGTCCCGACAGCTCCTGCTCGCCGAGGCGATCGGCTTCCTCGATGATTTCGCGGGGGAAATATTTGCGCCGGAACCAGAGCGCGACATGGACGAGCCCGATGAGCACGGGCACTTCGATGAGCGGTCCGACCACGGTGGCGAAGGCCACCCCGGAGGCGATGCCGAAGACACCGATGGCCACCGCGATGGCCAGTTCGAAATTGTTGCCCGCCGCGGTGAAGGCGAGGGTCGTGCTGCGCGAATAATCTGCCCCGATCCGGCGACCGAGAAAAAAGCTGAGGCCGAACATGAGGATGAAATAGATGGTCAGCGGCAGCGCGATACGGAGAACGTCCAGCGGGAGCTTCACGATGGTGCCGCCTTTGAAGGTGAACATCACCACGATGGTGAAAAGCAAGGCGACCAAAGTGACGGGTGAGATCACCGGGATGAATTTTCGGTCATACCACTCGATGCCCTTGAGCGGAATGAGGATAACGCGACTGAGCACACCCGCCGCGAAAGGTATACCGAGGTAAATCATCACACTGGCGAAAATCTGGCCGATGGTCACGTCGGCCAGTGACTTTCCCCCGAGCCCCTGGACCATGGACAAGTCGATCCCGAGCAGACCGGGCAACCAGGTGATGAAGACCCACGCGTAGAGGCCGAAGGTGACAATCTGGAAGACGCTGTTGAGCGCAACAAGGCCGGCGCAATACTCGCTGCTCCCCTTGGCCAGCTGGTTCCAGACCAAGACCATGGCAATGCAGCGGGCGATGCCGACCAGGATGAGCCCGACCATGTAGTCCGGATGATCCCGGAGAAACAGGACGGCGAGGATGAACATGAGCACCGGACCAATGACCCAATTTTGCAAGAGGGACAACCCGAGGACTTGGGGGTTGGAGAAAACTTTGGGCATTTCCTCGTAGCGCACTTTGGCCAAAGGCGGATACATCATGAGGATGAGACCCGCCGCGATGAGAAGGTTTGTTGTTCCGACCGTGACCGGGGCGAAGAATGCCTCGGGATTAACAATGAGAAAATTGCCGGCCAGAACGCCGATACCCATGGCGGCAAAAATCCACAACGTGAGGTAACGGTCCAAGAAGGACATCCGGCGTGCGATCGAATCGTTCATACCGGGGTGACGGAACCGCGGTCCAAGGCCGCGCAGGATTCGCTATATGGTGGGTTTGTGTTTCCGAGCCCGCCCAACTTTCGCAAGTCCCGCCGGAACACGGCCTCTTCACCCGCGCAATCCTGCAGACAGGCGAGGTTGGCTTCGAGCAAGGGTGGTTTTTTCTCGGTCAAACGATAAAGCACCCATTTGCCCCTCCGCTCGGTTTTCACCATGCCGTGGCGGCGCAGATAAGCCAGATGACGCGAAATCTTGGCCTGCGGTTCGCCGATGACATCCTGCAGATGGCAGACGCAGAGCGGTCCCCGGAGCAGCAAATGCACGATGCGCAAACGCGTGCGGTGGCAGAGGCACTCGTGGATGCGGACCAAGTTCACGCCCAAAAACATATTCGGGCAAACGAATATGTGTCCAGCGGGAAAAGTCCGGCTCAGTCGTCCAGATCGGTATTCTGCATGCCCATGCGGCTGCTCGGCAGACTGAACTGCGAGTAGCGCGAGCCGCTGTCCGTGGGATTCTGTTCGAAGCCGGGACCGCCGGTGGGCGATTGCGCGGTTTGGCAACCGGGAAGCAAAGGGGCAAGGAGCAGGGCGAGAAGGAAGGTGGACTTTTTCACGCCCGCAAATAACCACACCTCTGCTTCCTCATCACGATTTTTCCGCTCTTGCTGGGCGAAAGCCGGCCAAGCCATGGCGCGACGGGAGGAAAGCTTCGCGGAAAATCCTGACCGTTTTTTTTGGGCACTTTTAGCCTCTTTTTTCTGCCTCCGCCGGTGGCTCGACCCGGACAATTGTGACCAAAATGTCACATGCCTTCACTGGAAATCGGGTTTGTCCTGCGTAGGGTGGAGGGCCGGCTGCCAAGGTACGCGACATCCGGTCCACCATGGGTCTCCACTTACACTGTTACCAGCGCCACCGCGGCCTAATCCGGGCCGCACAAAAGCGCAGCTCGCTCAATGGTCTGATTGCGGTCGGTCTGGTCTTGACTTTGACCTCTCCGACCTACGCTGGTCGCAACGTTTTCGGGGCGGGCGGGGCTTCTGCGGGCAACCGTGATGCGGTGCGCGCTCAGGCTTATGCCGACAGCCAAGCCAATGCTTTGCGCGTCCAGGCTGCCGCCCGCGAGAGATTGGCCCGCTCCACCCAGGCATTCCAAGGCATGCAAGGGGCCCAGGCGGCGGCGCGGGCCTCGGCCGCGGCGCTCAACAATGTGGCCAATGGATTGGTTCCCGGCGGACTCGAAGTTCTCGCCGGCAGCGAGGCCCGCTGGGACGGCGCGGACGCCCCGGCCGCGACGGGCAACAGCGTGAACATCAAACAGAACAGCGCGCAGGCTGTTTTGCACTGGAAAACGTTCAATGTCGGTCGCGACACCACGGTCAACTTCGACCAGTCGCAAGGCGGGGCCGATGCCGGCAAGTGGATCGCCTTCAACAAAGTCTTCGATCCCGCCGCCGCCCCTTCGCAAATCCGCGGCCGCATCAACGCGCAAGGCCAGGTTTATATCATCAACCGCAACGGCGTGATTTTCGGCGGGACAAGCCAGATCAACACCCGCGGCTTCGTCGCCTCCTCGCTGCCGGTCAACGACAACCTGGTCCGTGATGGCCTGCTCAACAATAAGGATGCCCAATTTATTTTTTCCGGTCTCCGCGTGCCCGGAGGCAGCGACGGTACCCCGGCTTTCGAGCCTCCAGTGCTGGCTCCCGGTGAAAAATACGGCGACATTGTGGTCGAGCGCGGGGCGCGTTTGCAAGCTACCGCCGGGCAGGACGGCAATGGCGGGCGCGTTATGCTCGTCGGGGCGAATGTCTTCAACGACGGCACGATCGACACGCCGGCCGGCCAGACCATTCTCGCGGCCGGCTTGCAGGTCGGCGTGCGCGCGCACCCGGAAAACGATCCCAGCCTGCGCGGTCTCGATGTCTGGATCGGCCAAGTCGGCGACTATGCCGGCACCGCGGTCAATTCCGGCCTCGTTCAGTCTTCCACCGGCAGCATTGTGATGGCCGGCAAAGAGGTCAAACAGCGTGGCGTCCTGGCCAGCACAACATCGGTCAACCTCAACGGCCGCATCGATCTCTTGGCCAGCTACGGGGCGGTGGGCAATCCGAATTTCGACCGGTTTGCCGGGTCGACCCAGCCGCCTTTCCTTTCACAGTTCACCGGCACGGTGGAAATGGCGGCCGGGAGCGCGACCTCCATTCTGCCCGATGCGAACGGGAAAAAACTTCCGGGCTCCCGCTTGTCCGAAAACTCTCAAGTCAACCTCGAGGGCCGGAGCATTCATTTCGGACCAGGCTCGGTCCTCATCGCGCCCTCGGGTGACGTCTCGGTGCGCGCCGGACTGTGGCCGTTCGTCGATTCTGACGGCGACGGCACGGTGCTGGGTATCGGTGGCAGCGACCAACAGGGTCTAAGCCAACATTTCACCTCCGGCGGCCAGAAGTTTCTCTCGGAGGGGGGGCAAGTTTATTTCGATGAAGGCTCCATCATCGACGTCAGCGGCTCGGTCAACGGTTTCGTCCCGTTGGCCCAGCACCTCCTTATGGTGCAAATGCGCAGTTCCGAGTTGGCGGATTCTCCCCTGCAGCGCAATTCGGCTTTGCGCGGGGTTCCTTTGATTGTCGACCTGCGGGAGACCGGGGTGGATTCCGGACGATCCTGGGTCGGCACGCCCCTTGGTGATCTCACCGGATACTTGTCGATCATCGAGCGCGACATCGCGCAACTCACGGCCCGTGGCGGCACAGTGTCGGTGTCGGCCGGCGATTCCATTGTGCTCGGATCCGGGGCCTCGATCGACGTCTCCGGCGGCTTGTTGACCCACGGAGCAGGGTATGTGCGGACCTCCATGTTGTCGTTGGGCGGTCGCGCCGTGCCGATCAGCTCGGCCTATGCCGACATCAATTACGACGGGGTTTACACCGGCACCCGCACAGTCACTTCGAAGTGGCGCGCTACGCAGACCTACTCCGCTGGTATCTTCAATCCGGCCAAGGGCTACAACCAAGATTCTTATTTCGAAGGAGCCCCGGCCGGGACGGTGTCCTTGTCGGCACCCTCGGTGGCGCTGAACGGGAAACTTGTCGGTAAGACTTATATTGGCCCGAACCAGCAAGAGACCCCCCCGGCCCTTGGCTCCTTGCGCCTGGCCTTCCTCGGCGAGAAAAATGCGGGGTCATTGACCGCACCGATCTTTGTCAACCATGCGCCGTTCGCCCCGGAGTTTCGCCTGGTCAACGGTCGCACCCCGGCGGTTTCGTTACCACGGTTTGAATTGGTCGACGGGGAGCCGGTCGCCTTGCCCCAATCCCTGCGCGAAACCTTCACCTTGGGAACGGCTGTTTTCGAGGAGGAAGACGGTGGTTTCGGCAATCTGATGGTCGAAAACGCCGATGGGGATTTCGTCGTCCCAGCTGGCACCTCGCTGCGGTTACGTCCCGGGGGAGGGCTTGAAGTCGCGGCGAAAAATGTGCGGATAGACGGTAGCATCACGGCACCAGGTGGAAGCGTGGCCCTTACGGCCTACAATTTCTCGCCTTACCTTTACGCCGAGTTGTCGGCCACTGGGGCTCTTGCCTTGCAGCCGGCGCCCGCGGTGCAGGCCGGGCGTGGGACCGTGGCCTTGCGGCCCGGTTCGGTGATTGACGTGGCCGGCATGATGGTGGACGACCGTTTTGCCGGAGAAGGACATGCCTTCAACGGAGTACTGACCGACGGCGGCTCTATCCGCCTGGAGGGCTATGCGGTGCAGCTCCCCGCCGGCTCGGTTCTTGACGCGAGCGGTGGTGTTTACGGCCATGGCGCGGACGATTATGACTTTGGCCGCGGCGGCGATATCGCCGTGCTTTCCGGACGCGATCCGGATTTGGCCACCTCCACGGGGGGAGAGCTTCTTCTGGCCGGAACCCTGCAGGCCTTCGGCGGAAGCTCAGGCGGGTCACTCACGCTGCAATCCAACTTTCTGCACCTCGGCGGCAGCGCGGTGCCGCCGGGCGGGCTGAATCTTTCGCCCGGGTTTTTCCAGAGCGGGGGATTCAGTTCCTACCATCTCGTCGGTCTGGGTGGGCGTGATGATTCTGGCCAGAATAGGCCGAGCATTGTCGTCGCGGGGGATATCCGCCCCCAAGCGCAGAGTTTGATTTACCAACCGGGAGGCAAAGGCGGCGATTTTGGTTCCCGCGTCCTCGGCGCGGATGCCTTCGTGCCGGTCCTCCCCGAGTTTGCCGGGGAGCGTCAGCCTGTTTCCCTTAGCCTTGCGGCCACTGGTTTTGATGATGGCTTCACCGAGGACAAGATTGAGGCGCTGGGTCTGGTGGACATCTTGGCTGGGG
The DNA here is from genome assembly GCA_945871065.1 of Chthoniobacter flavus. Lineage (GTDB taxonomy): Bacteria > Verrucomicrobiota > Verrucomicrobiia > Chthoniobacterales > JACTMZ01 > JACTMZ01. The sequence goes on from CAMBUL010000009.1 coordinate 18,108, forward strand.
CGCGGATTGCCACCGAGGCGGGGGCGGCGGTTTCCCTGCGCGGCGATGTGGTTAGGGTCGACGGCTCGATCCTTGCCCCGGGCGGCTCGATTTCGCTGGTCGGACGGAGTTCCTACCGACTTTCCCCCGTCGAGTCGCAAACTGTGTCTTCGGCCCAGCCCACCTTGGAGATCGGCTCGACCGCACGCCTTTCGGCGGCAGGCTTGTCAGTGGCGCTGCCCGATCAGAACGGGCTGCGCGCCGGCAAACTGCTTCCCGGGGGATCGATCGTTCTGTCGGGCAACATTGTCGCCGACTCCGGTTCTGTTTTCGATCTGCGCGGCTCTTCAGCCGTCTTTGATTTCAGCCCGCAGCGCCTCGGGCTGCCCCCGAACGACCCGAGAAACCCCTTCAGGGTGGTTCTCGGCCTGCCGGCCCGGGTGGACAGCGATGGCGGTCGCCTCACGCTGGCGGGATCGCAAATGCTTTATTCCGATGCGACCCTTCTTGGTGCGGCGGGCGGTCCTTCGGCCTTGGGTGGATCATTGGCTGTTTCTTCGGGCCGCTTTTATGCATCCGGGGCCGACCGGTCCGGCGCGGACCTCAACATGGTGGTTACCCAATCTGGACGCGCCGCCGACTTCCAAGCGGGTGAAGGGGCGACTGGGATGGGTTATTTCGCCATCGACCGCTTTTCCGCCGGCGGATTTGCTAACCTCGACCTCGGATACTTTTATCTGCCGGACGCCAGCCCCATTCCTTACGGAGGGAATGTCGATTTTCGCGGCGATGTGGCGGTCAGAGCCCCTGGCCAACTTCGTTTGGCCGGTGGCGGGGTGATCAAAGCCGATGGCAATGTTTCCTTGCACGCCGCTTCGATCACCGCCGGTCAACCTTACCAAGCACCGCTTAATCCGTCCGATCCCTACCAACCGTTCCGTCGCTTTGACGGCGGCACCGGTAGCACGCCGCAACTTTTTGTCGCACCCACTTCTGGAACAGGAAGCTTGACCGCCTCGGCGTCGCACATCGATGCCGGCAACCTCGTGCTCGGCGGAATTGGTTCCGCCTCGCTCGCGGCGAACGGCGGCGACCTCCGCGGCTACGGGAGTGTCAACATGGCCGGCGATCTAACCGTGCAAGCCGCACGGATTTATCCGACCACCCTCGGCAATTTCGACCTTTTCGCCTATGACAATTCGCTTTCTGGAGCCCCCGGGTCGATCACGGTGCTTTCCTCTGGAGCCGCCGGCGCCCCGCTCTCGGCCGGGGGCAATCTGCGGTTGATGGCGGCGAGCATCGACCAAGGGGGAACCCTCCGCGCGCCGCTCGGCAGCATCACTCTCGGATGGGACGGATCAGGGGCCGCTCCAGCCAATGCCGCGACCGGTGCAGCCGCAGCCTTGCCGGCCACCGCGAATTTGGTTTTGGGGGCTGCCTCCACGACGTCGGTCTCGGCCGACGGGTTGACCATTCCCTTTGGACTGACCCCCAATGGCTTGTCGTGGATCGACCCGCGCGGGGTGGACGTCACCGCAGGTGGATTGCCCCAGCGTTCGGTGACGCTGTCGGCAGGCAATGTGGTCACGGCGTCCGGTTCGGTCATTGATGTGGGCGGCGGCGGTGATCTGCTGGCTTATCGATGGGTTCCCGGCATCGGGGGCAGTAGCGACTTGCTCGGGGTGGCCGACCAGTCGTGGAGTTCCGGCTCCGACTACAATGCCGGGGACTTGGTTTCCTACGGAGGAAGCACTTGGTCGGCCCGCGTGGATATCGACCCGTCGGATTACGCCATCGCGCCCGAACCCGAAGAGGGCTTGTTCTGGTTCAAGGTGTCCGACTCGTTTGCCGTTCTGCCGGGGGTCGGGGATCGCGTTGCGGCGCTCGGCAGCTTCAATACGGGGATCAACTCGGGTGCCCTCGGCGGTGACCCGGGTTACGTGGCTTCCGGTTTGCGGGTTGGCGAGCAGGTTTACCTTGCGGGAATTCCCGGGCTGGCCTCCGGCTACCACACGCTTCTCCCCCGACGCTACGCGCTCTTGCCCGGCGCCTTTTTGGTCACCCCGGAGGAAGGAAAAATCACCGGCAGCGGCACAGTTATTTCGAGCAAGGATCCGTCCCTGAACCGCGGTGATTTTCTCACCCCGGAGTTGGTCCGTATGGAGGATGGCTCCTATCTGGCGAACGGCTGGTCGCGCAACGGATTGAACCCGGCTGCCGCGGTCCATTCCGTGCAGACACGGTTCGAGGTTCTGCCGCGCGAGGTGATGGCCGCACGGGCCCAATATGACATTTATGGAGCCAATCGGTTTCTTGCTGCAGCCGCCCAACGGCTGGACCTTCCGTCGGTGCAGCGCCTGCCGCAGGACGCCGCCCGCTTGTCGGTCCACGGCAATACTGGCCTAGATCTGGCCGGCACGGTTTTGGCCCGCAGCACCGCGGTCGCGGGACGCGCTGCGGAAATCGACTTGAGCAGCCTGGCCGCGATCCATATTGCCGGACCAGGCGCGACCGCCTCTGCGCCGGGCGCGGTGGTTGTTTCGGCCGGGACACTCAATTCTTGGGGTTACGGGAGCCTTTTGGTCGGCGGACAACGCAGCGAAAACAACTCCACTGTCTCGGTCGAGGTGCGCAGTCCGCAGGTCACCCTCGACGCGCCGGGGGGCGCACTTACCGGCGCGGACATCACCTTGGCTGGACGTGAAACGGTGAACATTTCGTCCGGAGCAGCAATGAGAGCGGAGGGAACCATTGGCGGCGCGGCGCAAAATCTGCAATTCGGTACCGATGGTGCCTTGGTGCGGGTTAGCACCGATGCCGGTGCGGCCATTACGCGCCGCGGACAACCCGCCGGAACCAGTCAGAAAGTGACAATTGCGGCCGGCGCTTCGCTGGCCGGGAAAGGTGTGATCATCGACTCCACTTATGCCGCCGATCTCGACGGCTCGCTCGACGTGCAGGCCGGCACCCTTACGCTAGGCAGCGGCCAGATCAGCCTTTTGCTCGACGGCAGTGCTCCTGCGCTTACCGGCAGCGTGGTGACCGACCACTTGGTTCTTGAAGGCGATCTCCTCCAGCGCGCCTCCCAATCGGACCTTCTCCGCCTGCTCAGCTACCGGACGATCGATCTCTACGGCGATGGCACGCTGGGTAGCGGAGAGTTGGCGCGTCTTGAATTGCTCGCTTCCGGCTTGCGCGGCTACGGCGCCAGTGCAGCCGGCGCGGTGATCCGGGCCGGGGATGTTTATTTCGCCCGGCCCAATGCCGGGATGACCGATCTGTCGGGTCCCGCTGCCCCCTCCGGCCGTCTCTCGGTCCAAGGCTCCCGCTTGCTGTTGGGTCCGGGCCAACTCTCGGTGGGAGGCTATGACAAATTTGACGTAACGGTGGCCGGTGGCGTTCGGGCCCAGGCCGGAGGTTCCCTTTCGTTGGGAGGCCATGCCACCTTCAACGCCCCGGCGCTCGTCGGGGGGCAGGGGGTGAGCTATAAGATCACCGCCGCCGGCGATTTGGATTTTCGGCGTGGTGGCTTGTCCACGGTGGCCGCGGGATTGGGTGTGCGCATGAATTTGCAAGGTGCGGCGGTTAATCTGGCCTCCGACATTCTGCTTCCTTCGGGTGTGCTTTCCGTCACTGCCACCACCGGTGATATCAATGTCTCCGGACGTCTCGCCGCCAACGGCCAAGCCCGCGAGTTTTTCGATGTCACGCGTTACACGGATGGCGGGTCGATTGATCTGACCGCGCGTCAAGGCAGCGTGCGACTGTTGGCGGGCAGCGATGTATCGGTCGCGGCGCATGTTGCTGGGGGTGAGGCCGGGTATTTAACCGTGCGTTCGCCGGGCGGCGTCTTCGATATCGCCGGTACTTTGGACGGCTCAGCCGGGCTGGGGCGCGCCAGCGGAAGCTTTGCTCTTGATGCCGGTTCGGTGGCCGATTTTGACGCCTTGAGGACCGATCTCGACAACGCCGGATTTTTCCAAAAGCGCAACCTGCGTGTCCGTTCGGGCGATGTCACCGTCGCCGGCACCACCCGCGTGCGCGACTATGCGCTCTCGGCCGATGCGGGCGACATCACGGTGACCGGGACGATTGACGCCTCGGGCGAAACCGGTGGCCGGATTTCTTTGGTCACGAGTCGCAACCTCACCCTGGCCGACGGCTCGGTGCTCACTGTGGCGGCGGAAAAATTCAGCAATGCGGGCAAAGGCGGTCATATTTCCCTCGAGGCGGGCAGCGCGATCAACGGCGTGGCCAACACGGCAGCGCTTCTCGATCTTCGCTCAGGCTCCCGCATTGATCTTTCGGTCGCCGAATACGTTGCCGGAGCCTACACCACGCCCGGCTCCAGCGCCTTTTACGGCCAATTCGAAGGCACCTTGCATCTGCGCGCGCCACGCGTGGGGAGCGATGTCCGCCTTGCCGCCATTGGCAGCACTATCGAAGGCGGGTCCTCCATCTTGGCGGAAGCTTTCCGTGTTTATCAACCGGCCGGCGGCGTGATGAACCGTGCTTTACGGGATGGGATTAATGCGGACAATGCAGCCTTCATCAACGCGGGAGAAGCAGCCATCACGTCGCGTTTGCTCGCGGCCGCCCCGGACCTCGCTGACATCTTCGTTCTCGCGCCAGGAGTGGAGGTTGCTCATGCGGCCGGTGATTTGACCCTCGGACTGGCCAATGTGACTGGCACGACCAACATCGAAGGCCTGTCCGATGCCGACTGGGATTTGTCCGCCTGGCGCTACGGTTCGCGTCAAGCTCCCGGCGTCCTCACCCTGCGCGCAGCGGGCGATCTGATCTTCAACAACGCGCTAAGTGACGGGTTTGCGCCGATCAGCAAAGGCATCGCGGCCAATTACGCCGATCGCGGCCACTCCTTGCTCTGGCTGGCACCTTTGCAGTCCGTTAGCGGTAACCTGCCGGTCAATACGCAATCGTGGAGCTATCGTCTGGCTTCGGGCGCTGATTTGGCCGCGGCTGATTTCCGGACCAATCTCGGGCTGGAAGCTTTGGATGCCATCCTACCCGGCAAGGGTTCAGTTTTGGTGGGTGAGTTTTTTGCCACGGCGGTGCCGAACACCACGACCTCGGGAACCGGTGCCGGCGTTGGGCGTGATGGTCAGACCGCAGACACCATCCGCATCAACAATGCCTCCAACAACAACGATCGTGGCACCCGCTACGAGGTCATCCGCACCGGGACCGGAAGCATAGAGGTGGCGGCAGGCCGCGATGTTCAACTGCGCAATCCGTTCGCCACCATTTACACGGCTGGGGTCGGACATGCAGATCACACCGCTGTTTTCGTGTCTGGGGATTTTACTCCTCCTTTAACCACTCCGTCCAGGCACCCCGATCAAGGCGGAACTCTTGGTGCAGTGCAGCAAAATTACCAAACTTATTACGCCATGGCTGGTGGAGATTTGCGTCTGGCGTCTGGTCGTGACATTGGTCGCTTCGCCCGCCTTGGTGATGGCACCGTTGTGGCTGATTCCTCGAGGCAACTGCCGACGCAGTGGCTTTACCGACGTGGACTGGTTGATCCCGCATCTGGTCTCTTCGCTCGGGTTGCCTCCTCTGGTTTTGGCGCTTTCACGGATCATTCTGCCTCCACTACATGGTGGGTGGATTACAGCAACTTCTTCCAAGGTTTCGGTGCTCTCGGGGGTGGCAATATCCTGATGAAGGCGTCACGTGATCTGGTCAATGCCGACGCTGCCATTCCAACTTCGGCCCGCATGTCCGGACAAGATGCGGCGAGTGGAGATTCCGCCGCGACGCGCCAGAATCTCGCTCCCGATGAAGCCAATCTTCTGGAGTATGGCGGTGGTGATTTGGTGGTTCGTGCCGGGCGCAATCTCGACGGAGGAAACTATTATGTTGAACGCGGCGAAGCGTCACTACGGGCTCTTGACGAAATCACCACCAACGAGGCCCGTTCGCTTACTCCCTGGCGTTTGACTTCGAGTCAAAGTTTGCTCGATCCTTCGACGTGGCAGGCGGTCACGCTTTTCGGTGGACGCACCCAATTAGACGTGGCGGCACGCGGAGATGTCTTGCTGGGACCGGCCACTGCAGCCTTCCTGTTGCCCCAAGGCTTGAACAACAAATTCTGGTATAAAACGCAGTTCCAGACAATCGACCCCTCGGCTGGCTTGTCGGCGGCGTCTTTCGGCGGTGCGGTGACCCATCGTTTGGGGGTAACCTTGCCGGGCGACACTTTGGCCTTGCCGGTTTTGGAGGCGGTTTATCGTCAGGGTTCCGCCATTTCTCCGGGTTCGGCGGCGTATTATCGTCCGTGGTTGCGTTCCGCAGAAGCCGGCACTGGTAATTATCGTACTGTGGCTTCCGTGGGACTGCCCTCGTTAAGCAGTACGGCATTCGGCGGGGATGTCACGGTGGTCGGGCAACTCAATCTTTTTCCTTCCCCGCAAGGCGAGTTGGAGCTTCTGGCCTCGGGCGCCATCCCAGGACTGGCCGTGTCCGGCGTCACGCGCACCACCCTAAGCGGTACCACAGTTAGTGTTAACGCCTGGACCTCGACCCGGCTCAACCTTTCCGACGCCGATGCTTCGCGGATACCGAATGCCTTGACTCCGCTCGGGTTCCAGCAAGTGACCGGCAGTGAGAACTTCCAGACTCTGGCCAGTTCCTCGTTAAGCCCCTGGTCCTTTGTCAACCCCATGTTCCTCGAAACCGGTGCTTACAAAGGCGTTTACGGCACCACAGATGTCAAATCGGCCCTCCATGCCGCCGCACCCGTTCAGACAGGAAATCCGAACCCAGTACGTCTTTATGCTGCCGGTGGCGACTTGGCCAACCTGACCCTTTTCGCCCCCAAACAAATCCGTGCCGTGGCTTCCCGGGACATCACGGACATCGCCTTTTATGTGCAGCATACAACGTCCTCGGATATTTCCTTGATCTCGGCTGGTCGGGATTTTATCCCGTTCAACGAAAATGCGCCGCTGCGCGTGCTGGGTGAAAATCCGGCAGTGGGCAATCTCATCGTTGACCCTGAGTCCGACACCGTGGTGTTTGGGGCGGGAGGCATTCCCGTGCGGACCAAAGCTCTGGCCGGCGACATCCAGATCGGAGGACAAGGGATCATGGAGGTTTTGGCCGGTCGCGATATTGACTTCGGCTCCGGGGCGAACTTCGTCGATGGCACGGGCGTTGGAGTCACCAGTATCGGCCGGCTCCGCAATCCGTCTCTACCTTTCGAGGGCGCGCATTACATGGTCATGGCTGGGGTGGGGGGAGTTTCGTCAGGTCCGGCTTTGGGGCTGACCGGGAGTTCGCTCGCCCTCGGAAACCTGTCGGCGACCGGATTTTTGGGCGACTCGGCGGAACATCAAGCCGTAGCAACGGTGCGCGGCTTGTTTGATCGTTTGAAACAAGTCGGCAAGGAGGCCGCGCAGACCGGTAACTATGACGCGGGCTACGCTGCGGTCGAGGCCGTCTTCGGCCGAGACCCTGCGGCGGGAAGCATCTTCACCCGGGCCCGCGATCTGCGCACCACTTCGGGCGGATCGATCATCGCTGCCGCACCGGGTGGGGGCATCACCATGGCTTCCGACATTTTCGGCAACCCGCTCACGCCGCCGGGTATCGTCACCGAATACGGTGGCGAAGTTTCCCTTCTAACCGGCGGCAATATCGATATCGGGCGCGCGCGTATTTTCACCCTGCGGGGCGGCGACCTGACCATCTGGTCGTCGCGCGGCGACATTGCGGCGGGCACGGCGGCCAAGACCGTGGTCACGGCTCCGCCGACTCGCGTGCTCATCGATGCGATCAGCGCCGAGATCGAAACGGACTTAGGTGGTTTGGCCACGGGTGGTGGTATTGGCGTGTTGGCTTCCGTAGCCGGTGTCGAGCCAGGCGCAGTCACCTTGCTGGCCCCGCGCGGCACAGTCGATGCGGGTGATGCCGGTATTCGTGCCACTGGCAATATTACCATTGCGGCCGCGCAGGTGCTTAATGCCGACAACATCGCGTCAGGCGGTGCTTCGGTCGGTGTGCCTGTCTCCGCGGTTGCGGCCGCTCCCAATGTGGCGGGCCTGAGTGCCGCCTCCTCAAGCACCGCGGCCACCACGGCGGCGGCCTCCGATGTGGCCCAGCAAGGCCGTCCCGATACAACGTCCGCCCAAGAGTCGCCGTCCACCGTTTCGGTCGAGGTGTTGGGCTACGGCGGGGGCGAAGAGCGCGAAGACGAGCGGGAAGCTCGCGTTACGGGTGAAGCGGGCGATGCGGTTCTTTGACCCGGAGACCGAGCCGCAGAAATTTGGCCACCGATGGGGGAAGATAAACAGCTATGATTTTCCGGAGAAATTGTTTCCCGCTGGGACCCAGCGGCAAACTTATCTTCTGCCCTTTTCTTCGATCGGTGGCTTGTCTTTCCCCGCAAACTGCAACTCAGCTTTGCCTTTGGATGAAGCCTCCCGCCGTCTCCGTCCGCCGCGGCGGATGCCGGGTCAGCCTTTATCGTTAACGGTGACATCTTTTTCGGATAGGAAAACACCTCATGGGCACCATGCTTGACTCCGCTCCGCGACCGGTCTCCCGCGAGCCTATCCCGCGTTGGGTGGGGGTGTCCCTGCTGCTTTGTTTGGCCGCGACGGTGGCCGCCGTGGGAGTAGCCGCCTACGCAAAATGGACCACCATCGGGAAAATTTCCGCGGTCAGTTTTTTGGAGGCGGCTCCCCACGCAGTGCGGTTACCATCCGGTGCCCGCGAAGAACATCTCGTACTGCCCAACGCGTCGGTCGATGCCCGCTGGTGGGTCGTCCATACCAAAAAGATGCTTCGCGATGGATCTTGGCGGGTCCGCGGGACAGCTCTGGACAATGCGCCGGACGGACGGGAAGTGCATTGGAGTTCGTTTCTCATGTGGCTTTTGGCGCTCTTGGCCTGGCTTCGTTCGTGGGGCACGGGGGATCCCGCGGAGTGGTTTGTGGCCGACGCGGCAGTGGCTGCCGGACCGCTATTGATGGTTTTTCTTTTGGGCGGTCTGGGCGTTTTGGCGCAACGCGCCTTCGGTTGGCTACCGGCAACTTTTTACCTCCTGACGTTATTGACCACGCAGGGTGTGGTGCGCACCTTCGAGCTTGGCGAAGCAGACCACCACGGCATCGTCTTGGCGTTTGCTTCGGCTTGTGCTCTTTGTCTGGTCGCTGGCGGTGCAGGCTTTGCGCGGCGCAAGGATGAAAGTGCCTCGCACTGGTTCATGGCGTCCGGCGCGGCTGGTGCTGCCGCGCTTTGGGTCAGTGCCTCGACGGCCTTGCCCATTCTGGCCGGGCTTGGGGCCGGCGGTTTTCTCACTGGCTGGGTTTTTGCCCGCAACAAAGAGCCGTCGCCCATCCGCCCCGACCTTTGGTTTGTTTGGGGCGTGGCCGGATGCCTCGGGAGCCTCGGCTTTTATCTCCTGGAATATTTCCCGCGGCACATGAGTTGGCGGTTGGAGGTCAACCATCCGCTCTATGCCTTCGCCTGGCTCGGTGGCTCGTGGCTGCTCTGCCGCCTCCTTGAAGGGCGGCGCGAGGGAAAGTTTCCGCTGGGCAAACCCGGAGACTGGATCAAGGCGGCACTTTGTGTCTTGGCGGTGGCCGCCCCGGTGGCCGCGATCGCCATGGTCGGCGACCGCGTTTTCTGGGTTTCCGACAGCTTCCTGCTCGCCCTGCATAAGGAGTATATCTCTGAATTCCAAAGCATCGCGGGCATCCTGCGTTCGAAGGGACAGGAGCAAAGCGCTCTCGTCTGGATCATCCTCTACTTCTGGATCTGGGTGATCTTTGCCGGGGCTTTGGCTTTGTCGATTTCCGGCAAGGGTGATGCACTGTTCCGCCGGGCGCTTTTGCTCTTGATCCCGGCGACGCTCATTATGCAAGTGCTCGCTTTCTGGCAGGTTCGCTGGTCGTCGGCTGCCTTTGCCCTCTGGGCGTTGTGGGGTCTGCTCGCCGTGGCCGCCTTGTTGCGATCGGATTCGGCAAGAGAGTGGCGCACCGCCGCGCTTTCCGTGGTGGCGGTAATTCCTTGGATCGCCTTGCTTCTTGGCCCGGTGCCCGCCGCAGCTTTTGCGACGAAGGCGGAAAGAACCTGCCTTGAGGCCCCGCTGGGCGAGGATGTCGGCGGCAATCTGTTGGTCCGCGATGTGACTCACCGCCTGTTGCAGGCCAGCCCGGGACAGGTCCCAACTGTTCTGACCGGACCCAACACCTCGACCGAGATGGCCTACCATGGCGGCGTGCGCGTGCTCGGCACGCTTTACTGGGAAAATATGCCGGGTCTAAAAAAAGCGGCGGAGATGTTCGCCGCGACCACGGAGGAAGAAACCAAACGATTGCTGGAGGAGGCAGGAGTGACCCATATCGTGGTTCCTTCGTGGAGCAACTTCGGGGAGGCTTACGCCAAACTTCTGGCTAAAGCACAAGGTCAAGATTCGGCTGGCCCCTCTTACTTAGACAACGTGCTCAAAACCGAAGAGTTTCCGGTTTGGCTACGGCCCTTCGCTTACCCCATTCCGACTTCCACTGGAATCGATGCACAATCTGTACGTGTGGTGGCTTTTATTCCGGCGCAGAACAACTTCGAGGGTCACTTTTACCGAGGCATCTATCACTATGAATCCGGCCAACCAGACAAAGCACGCGCCCAATTCGAGCAGGCGCTGATTGTCCGTCCCGGGGAGCCACGGGTGCAGACCTACCTCGGGCAACTTGGGGCTGACGCACCGTGAACGGACGTCTGGTCATGGCCGGTCTTCTTGTGCTGGGCTCCGTTCTCATCGTCGCCGCGGCGCGCGGCACCCTTTGGTTCGACGAATTGCTTTCTCTGCAGTGGGCGCGCTCAGCGCAGCATCCTTGGCAACTTCTTGAGCTCTACCGCCACGACAACAACCATCCGCTCAACACACTTTGGCTAATGCTGGTCGGTGAAGACCGCCCTCCAATGGCTTATCGCGTCCTCTCTATCGCTTCCGGTATCGCCACGCTGGTCTTGGTCTGCATGGCGGCAGGGCGCATTTCGGCAAAATTCGCCTGGGTCCCTCTGCTCCTCGCGGCCACCTCGTTCCCGCTGGTGCTTTATGCCAGCGAAGCACGGGGTTATGCCCCGGCACTGGCCTGTCTGCTCGGCGCTTGGCTGGTCGTGTCCGCGCGGATGGAAAATGGACTGCTTTGGCGCGTTCCATTGTTTTGGCTCCTCTGCCTCGGGGCAATTTTTGCCCACGGAACCTCGCTTGTCATCCTCGCTGCGCTCGGCCTTTATTTCTTGGTTGATCGGCGGGCTCAAGGGGCGGGCTGGACCCGGCTGGCCGGAGGCGGCGCGCTCTGGTTCGGTTTGCCTCTGGTTGTCGCCGCGGCCTTCTGGTTTTTTTATCTGCGGCCAATGATCATTGCCGGGGGTCCGGAATACACTCTGCCGGTGGTCCTGGCCCAATTCTTCGGATACGCCCTCGGTCTTCCCGGGGCGGGAGGGGGGCATCTGGTGCTGGGCTTGGGCGGGCTTTTGTTGACCGCGGCTGCTCTGGTTTTCGGGCGCTTTCCCGACTTGGCCACCCGCGTGTTTTTCGTGGGGGCCGTTTTGGTTTTTCCCGCGTTGTCCTTGGCGGCGACCGACACGACCTATCTTTACTTCCGCTATTTTCTGGTCAGCCTGCCTTTTCTTTATCTCTTGGGCGCACCCTTGGCGGCACAGATTGCCGGGCTGTCCCGCGGCTGGCGGGTCGTGGGCTCAGTAGCCCTTGCCGCCGTGGTTCTTGGTCAAGCTCCCCGCGTGGCCCAATTGATCGCTTTGGGGCGGGGGGATTATGTCACCGCGCTGCGGGTCGTGGCCGAAGATTCCTCGCCGGTCAAAACTATGGTCGCCAATAACGAAATGCAGGTCGGTTTTGTCCTTGGTCACTATAAAAAATCCCATCCCGAGCTAGGTCCGTTGGTCCTCGTGCCGCAACGGCAAGCGGCAGACCAGACCGCTGAATGGATTGTTTTTCTCACCCAGGATGATCCCCCGGCATCTCCGCAGCCGGCAATCGTGCTGCACGGATCAAGTTACCGCTTTGTCAGCATGCACCGATCCGCTCCGGTCTCGGGCGCTCATTGGGCGCTTTATCGCCGATCTGGCTTCGATCAAATCAGCCCCACCCCAACCGGAGGCGAACCCAAAGAACAGGGAGAGATCACGGTCAGAGACGGAGAATGACAGTCCACAGCCGAGTCCGCGAGACGGGTCGCCCGGCGACCAAAATGTGGAAGGTAAACCTTTAGGATTGTCCCGAGAGGCTGTTTCGCTCCGGGGTTCCGGCGGAAAACTTTCTTCCTTGATTTGGTCGCAGCGGCACCCCGTGTGCCAGACTCGGCTATGGCCGGGGTCTGGTTCGGTTCGGTCAAAAAGCCTGCGAAGCCCCATGAATAAAGGATGCGCAGGCATTTGGATGGACCCCAAAGCACCCGCCGAAAAGTGACAAAAAATTCACAATCTTTTGCTCCCGCCGCCCCGTCCGGCTGTGCATATTGCTGCTGTCAAAAAGACAAAACTCTCACCTTCCACCGAAACCCAAGGCAATTCCTTCACTCCTCTCTCAAACAACCAACCCAAAAAAATCCATGAAAACACTACCTCGCAAATTACGCACGCTCGCGCTTGCTGCTGGAACTCTCGCGGTCACGGCAACAGGGGCTAAAGCCGCCCAAGCCGGTACTTACGCCGCCAACGACCTGCTTATGTTTTTCCAAAACCCATCCGCAACCGGAGGAACAGTCGGTCTATCAGATGTCGTTTACTTCAATCTCGGCAGCACGTTCAATGTGTTCCGCGATGCGGCCACGCCAAGCTCGGGAGCTTTTGGTTCCACCATCTCCTTGGGCAACATCAACAGCATTCTGACCTCAAGTTACGGAGCGGACTGGACGGGTCTATCCTCCTCGATCTTCTTCGGGGCCAATGGTCAGAACGGCTCGACGTCGGCAGCCAACACATCCACGTCAAACGGCGATTTTGCGCGCACTGTGTACATCACCAAGGCGCGCACGTCCGTTGGTTCCGTTGGCCAAGCCAACTCGGTTTCCCCTCTATACGCCCCCTCGCAGACGGCTGTGGCCGGCCAAATCGCAGGAGCCAATGCTATCAGTGGCATGACCCAACCGGGGGTTGTGGCCGTTGGTGATACTCTACTCGACGGCTACAACCCGTTTTTCAATGGCGCCCCGGCCAATGCTTACAGCGACGTCATTCCCGGCGGCTTGGTGAATAACATCAGCAGCACAAGAACTTCCTTAGGTTCTATCTCCAATATTGTGGGTGCGCTTGATCTTTATCGTGTCGCCAAAACGAGCGGAACCGGAACGACGAGCGCGTCCATCTGGCAAAACTCCAACAACATCATAGCAACATATTCCAACAACTTCGGAGTGGGTGGGGGTGGCTCCGCTGCCGCCTACTACCTCGGCACCATCACGCTTGGTGACAACGGCGACGTCAATTTCACCGCTGTTCCTGAGCCGTCCACCTACGCTTTGCTCGCTTTGGCCGCGGCCGGCCTGGGTGCGCATGTCATCCGTCGCCGTCGCCGTCAAGCGAATGCCTAATTCCACAACCAAACCCAACATCCACAAACAACTAATCCTAATACCATGAAACTCAAAACCATCCTCGCCGCTACTCTTGCGGCCGGCATCACCTCGTCAGCCCTGGCGCAGACGACGGAAATTACGATCACGGGGGCCACGGCCTTCCGCCAAGCCTCCATGCAAGCCATCTATAACGCCTACTCCTCGGTCGGCGCCCTCGGCAACACCTTCAACGTGTGCCACGACTTCACCGGGAATAACCTCTCGCAGCTGATCGCCTCGAATAAAGCGGTCTTCTCGGGCACCTTCCCCGGCATCACCGGCACCACCGTGATCCGCACATCGTTCAACGGCTCCGCTGAGGGCTTGAACGCCATCGCGGGCAACAACAATCCGACGTTCCTGCAAGCTGCGGCACTGCTAAATACGGGCAGTATCCAAGGAAGCACGGCGACGCCTACCCAAACCCTCCGTCCCAAGTTCAGCTTCTCCGACGTCTATCAGAGCACGACTCCGATTGACAACGAGGTGCTCAATCCGGTTGGTGCTTCCACCGTCGGTGTGGTGACTTTCGCCATGATTGCCAACGAAGGTGCTCCGGCCGATCTCACCAATGTCACTATCCAGCAAGCGCGCCAACTGTGGACTTCCGGCATCCAGCCCTTGTCGCTCTTCACCGGAGATCCGAATGACACGAGTTTGGTTTTTGCCACGGGCCGCAATGACGGTTCCGGCACACGTGCTGCTTATTTAACTGAGTGGACCTACGGTGTCGCCAACTTGGTCAACCAATACATCACGACTGCCAGTGGAAACTCTACCGCCATCACGCGCATCACCCTCGTGCCCGCCAATGGTCTCGGATCGGGTAACTTCACGACCAGTGGCACGGGCAATGCTTCCACCTTGTGGGGTAACTCCGCAACTGGCAATGGTGGCTATAGCAGCAGCTCGGCCCTCCGCACCGTGATGGGTCTTCCCAGCACGACTGTGGACGTTTACAATGGTGTCGACAATTCGCCCGATATCTCAGCAGCTAACGTCCTGCTCTTGACTTGGCTCTCTACAGCGGATTCTAAAAATGCTGCTGCAGCTGGTGGAAAGATCCTGACATACAACGGCGTAGGTGTGACCCCAATTGATGCCGCAGGTTCTTATTTGAGTTCTGGTTTCAACGAAGCGGACTTCAAGAAAATCGCCTCCGGTACCTACTCGGCTTGGAGCTACCAGCACCTCTACTACTACGGTTCGCTCACGGCCAATGAGACCACATGGTATGATGCGATGAAAGCCACTTGGATCCCAGAAGGCCTTGCCACCACATCCAACGGCTTGGAGTTGGGTGATATGGCGGTGAGCCGTCCAAACGACGGCAGCCCAATCGTCGCACCTTTCTAATACCGAGAAACATTGAAATCACGAACCGGCACCCTTATGGGTGCCGGTTTTTTTCTATAGTGCTTACCGTGAAAAGAGATGACGAAGATGTCGCCCGAGATAATGCTTAGAAATTGTCTGTGGGTGCTACTATTCAACTCAGCACCTCGAATTTTCGCTTAAGAGCATGAAAAACCTGATTAAAACTCCATTTTTCTTCCCGTCTCTTTTACTGGTCTTGGCCATAATGTCGGTTACTGGGTTGTTCATTACGACCACCGATTACGAAGGCCAGGGAGAACAGGTGCGCTCCTCAGTTCGGCAGCTTGATTCCAACCGCGATGCCAAGCCAGCTGCACTCCTTTTCTCTAACACCGCCGATATCAGCAAAACGGAGTCTGGCGATTTGTTAACCCGCGGATTTTCTACGGGCGCAGTCGCGCCATCGTCGGCCCGATCGGGTAGGTCGGCTTCGCCCTTGCCATCCAAAACTTCTGAATTCAATTCGCCCGAAACCGAGACGGGTATTGGAGGACGCAGTGATCCGGGCATGGTTTCCAAAGTATCAACCGCCAGCGAAGTTCCTCGCCCAACCGAGGGAGTTGGTTTTGTCGTTGGCGCCTCGCAAGGATCGGAATTGGTTATCCCGGTGCCGCCCGGAGAAAAAGTTCCCGCCTTGTTTCTCGACGAGGCTCCACGACCACTCCCTCAACAAAAAATGCTGGACCGTATGGCGGCGGAATTCAATGAAGCCGTGTCTAATCCACCTCCAGGGGTCAGTGTCGAGGAGGTATGGGAGCAAGCCCGGCTCAGTGCCGATGAGAAATACCGCATTCTTTTCGGGTATGCTGCCTACAATGCTCACCACTTGCAGGCGGCCAAGGAAGCAGTGCGTGAGAAGAGGGCTCTTCAAGCGACAGCACCACCAACCCAATGAACGCATTCTGTTAAACCCATGCGTCAGTAGATGCCGCTGTCAGTCAATTTTGGGATCAGCTGTTTTGTTTTCTGAAAGCCCCTTAGTAGGCTCTTTTTTCTGAACGTCTCCCCGAGCTTTAGTGCGGATCAGCTGCCGAGCGACATCAGCACGAGCCCGTTGAGCCAGATCAGGGGGAATAGACATAAAGATTTCCTTGAGTGTTTTATCAGCCAGAGGCTCGCTTTGGTCCACGGCCATGTAGAGCCACATCAGGGCCTCTTGACGGTTTTCGCTGGCCGGCGATTCAACTCCCATCAAATGCGCGAGGTTGGATTGACCCTTGGCATCACCCTGCTCAGCGGATCGGCGAAACCATAGCATGGCTCGCTCGCGGTCCTTATAGCGCGCTTCTGGTCCCAGACCTTGCCGGCAGATGATACCCATCTTGTTTTGGCAGGCAGGATTGCCCGCCTCGGCGGCTTTGAGGACGAGGGGATAAGCCTTCTCGCGGTCAGGCATCATGAGAGCGTCTCCGAGAAAGTAAACTTGCCCAACGGTAGCCACCGCATCCGGGTCGCCAGAGGCAGCGGCTTTATCGAGCCACTCAAGGCTCTCCTCGTGATTGCGCTCGATGGTCTTACCCTGCCGAAGCATGAGACCGAGATTTAGTTGCGATTTGGCTGATCCAGCCGCGGCTCCTCTGCGGAACCATTCCAGAGCTTTGGCTTCGCTCTTTTTCACGACTATACCATTGAAGTGGAAATAACCCATGCTGGTGATCGCGTCCGTGTTGCCTTGTTCGGCAGATTTTTCGATCCACTCGAGCGCTTTCTTTTCGTCTTTCGGCATGCCCTCTCCCCGGAAGTAAGCTCGGCCCAGTTGAAATTGGGCCCCCGCGTCTCCGGCTGCCGCGGCGGTCGCGAGCTCTTGCAGGTCGGTTGAGTCGGCGTCCTTTGCTGCGTGGACAAGCTGCACGGACAAGACGGCCAAGGCAACGGTGAGGGTTCTTAGATTCATTAGTAAAGGCTATAGCCGATTGGGCCGCCCTTGTGTTGTGACTTTTTTGTCACTTCCGCCACTTCCGCGCCAAGCTTGACTGCACCGTAGCAAAGGATCAGGGGTCGAGGCCCCGAGCAGTTTTCCTGCGCCCGGATGACTAGGACCAGAGAGGGTTTGGGCCGGCCGACCGAGATCAATTGTGACAAAATGTTCACGAACTGTCGCTGGAGCTTGCCACTTAAAAGTGCAATATCATGCGATCTATGTATAGCACCCTTCGTTCCACTGTCTGCTTGGTCGCCTTTACTTGGCTCGTATTTTCCGCGCAGGGTAAAGCCGCACAAGCCGGCACTTACGCCGCCAACGACCTGCTTATGTTTTTCCAAAACCCATCCGAAACCGGAGGAACAGTCGGTCAATCAGATGTCGTTTACTTCAATCTCGGCAGCACGTTCAATGTGTTCCGCGATGCGGCCACGCCAAGCTCGGGAGCTTTTGGTTCCACCATCTACTTGGGCAACATTAACAGCATTTTGACCTCAAGTTATGGAGCGAACTGGACGGATCTGTCCTCCTCGATCTTTTTCGGGGCCAACGGTCAGAACGGCTCGACGTCGGCAGCCAATACATCCACGTTAAACGGCGATTTCGCGCGCACTGTGTACATCACCAAGGCGCGCACGTCCGTTGGTTCCGTTGGCCAAGCCAACTCGCTTTCCCCGCTGTACGCTCCCTCGCAGACGGCTGTGGCCGGCCAAATCGCAGGAGCCAATAATATTAGTGGCATGACCCAACCCGGGGTAGCGCTTTCGTCAGGCATCGGAGCAACTCTGCTCTCAGGCTACAATCCGTTTTTCAATGGCGCTCCGGCCAACGCTTACAGCGACGTCATTCCCGGCGGGTTGATGGACAGCATCAGCAGCGCAAAAACTTCATTCGGTTCTATCTCCAACGTTGTGAGTGCGCTTGATCTTTATCGTGTCGCCAAAACGAGCGGAACCGGAACGACGAACGCGTCGATCTGGCAAAACTCCAACAACATTACGGCAACATATTCCAACAACTTCGGAGTGGCCGGGGGTGGCTCCGCGGCCGCTTTTTACCTTGGGACAATCACCCTCAGCTCCGATGGAGCAGTGAACTTCGTTGCTGCTGGGGGCTCGAGTGTCAGCGATTACACCGCATGGGCTGCGGAATATCCTGATGCCGACCTGACCGACAAGGAGGGAGACTACGACAAAGATGGCTTCAAAAATGTCGATGAATACGCCTTTGGGACCAATCCTACGTTGGGGAACACTGCGCTCTCTTCTGCCACGGTTGTGTCAAACAACCTGACTGTTGGCTTTTTCCGCCGCAGCACGGCCAACGACCAGGCGCCGGCCTACGCCGTGTTTTCCAGCACCGATTTGGGCAACGCGTTCACCAACAATGGCGCGAGCATCTCGATCCTGACCAACGTTGCCCCCGCCGGATACCAAGCTGCCTCAGTTACCCAACCGGTGTCCGGCAGCAAAATCTTTTACCGCATCAAGGCGACACTGCCGCAGGAGAACTAACGCCCGCCGGTATTAAGGAAAAGGTTCCCAGTCCGTTATGGGCGGGCACTGACGGTTTTGGTAGATATGGTCTTTTCTTGAGTACGCCTTTGCCAGCCACGGCCCGGTTATCGGTCATCATGCCTGTTTTCAACGAGGCAGGGACTCTGGCGCGTGTGGCGGAGGTTGTTCTCGCCCGCCCCGAAGTGGGCGAATTGGTCGTGGTCGACGATGCGTCGTCAGATGGCACCTGGGAGGAGTTGCAACGGCTGGCTGCGGCGAACCCCGAACGGGTAAAGGCCCTGCGTCATGAGCGCAATAGGGGAAAGGGGGCCGCACTGAAAACAGGTTTTGCTGCAGCCACGGGAGATATCGTCCTCGTGCAGGATGCCGACCTGGAATACGACCCCGGGGATTATCCGCGGCTGCTCGAGCCGGTCCTGCGCGATGCGGCGGACGCGGTCTTCGGCTCGCGCTTCATTGGCGGATCCAGCCACCGCGTGCTTTATTTCTGGCACTCGCTGGGTAATCGGTTTCTCACCCTGCTCTCGAACATGGTGACCGATTTGAACCTCACCGACATGGAATGCGGCTACAAAGTGTTCCGCCGCGACCTGTTGCAAAAGATCACCATCGAGGAGCCGCGCTTTGGCTTCGAGCCGGAGATCGTGGCCAAGGTGGCGCGTTCCGGGGCGCGCATTTACGAAGTCAGTGTGGCCTACTACGGCCGCACCTACGCCGAAGGTAAAAAGATCAACTGGAAGGACGGCGTCAGTGCCTTCCGCTGCATTCTCAAATACGGGCTGCTGCGACGAGGGCGGGGATGAGGAGTTTTAAGGTTTAGGTTTGTAAGTTTTAAGCGTCCGGAGTCTCCGCTTTCCGCCGATTGACGGGCGATGGCCAATGGAGGTGAAGCTGGAGACGGAGAAAGACAGGCCACGGATGGGGAAGATAAACGGCTAGGATATGCCCAGGCGCGGGACCCGCGCCCGGGCAAAGTGCTTCTCCGGAACCTCATCATCTTCCATCTTCTTCCATCGGTGGCCTGCCTTGGTTTCTGTGGCTGGCCTTTTCCCTCCCACTCAAACTCCAACTCAAGTTTGCCTTCGGCTGAAGCTTCACGCATCTCCGTCCGCCGCGGCGGACGCCGGTTCAGCTTTTGCTGTCGCCTTCCGCCGATTGACGGGCGACGGCCGTTGGAGTAGGGATTGGGCATGGCGAAAGATCGCAAAGTCCGCGAATTCAACGTGGTCATCGAGCGGGACTCCGGGGGTTTTTATGTCGCCTCGGTGCCTGCTCTGCGGGGTTGTCATACCCAGGCGCGCACTCTCGATCAGTTGACCAAACGCGTCCGCGAGGCGATCGAGCTTTGTCTCGAGGTGGACGATGCCGGTTTTGAAACTTCCGATTTTGTCGGCGTTCAGCGCATCGCGGTCTGATGCCCAAACTGCGCAAACTCAAGGGCAGGGAGGTTATCAAGATCCTCAAGGATCACGATTTCGAGGTGGTTCGAGTCAAAGGCAGTCATCATTTTCTTCGTCATGCCGACGGTCGTTGCACCGTTGTTCCCGTGCACGCCGGAGAAATCCTCGGCCCCGGCCTCCTGCTGCAAATCCTCCGCGATACCGATCTGACCAAGGACGATCTGCAATAGTTCCCACCTCATCGAACAACTTTCAACTTTAGCTTTAGGATAAACGGCTAGAATTTCCCGGAGAAATTGTTTCCCGCTGGGCCTCCAGCGGGAAACTTACCTTCTTCCATTTGGTTGCCGCGGCGACCCGTCTCGCAGACTCGGCTGTGGCTGGTTTGATTCTCTGACTCAAACTCCAACTCAGCCCTCAGCCTTTGCCGTTATCGGTGGCTTGCCTTGACCCTCTGCTCAGGCGCGGGCGAAGCGTTCGGCCAGCACCACTTTGATCAGGCTTTGGTAGGGCACGTCGCGGCGGTTGGCCTCGCGTTTGATGGCGTGGAGCAATGGGGCCGGCATGCGCAGGGAGATAGTCTCGGTCGTGGGCTTGAGATCCGGAAACGCGACACGCTCCGCTTTGGACCAATCTAGCCCGCGACCCTGACGGGCGGGCATGGCGGGAACACGCAAGCGGTCAACTTTGGTTTTCATAGATATTCCTTTCCTTGCGGCTCATAGGTCTGGCGGAAATGACGCGCAGTTTCGCGTCACGGACAGTGAAAGCAAGGTGGAGCAACCGCCCCTCGTCGGTGCGTCCGAGGGCGTGGTGACGCTCTTCGTCCGCGCTGTGCCGGGGGTCGGGCAGGACCAGCAGCGGGGCGTTCTGGAAAAGCTCCTCCGCCTCGCGGCAGCTGACACTGTGTTTCTGTGTGCTTTTGAGTGCATTTCCCTGGTCCCAATCGAAACCGACAATTCCGGTCCAATTGATCATGAAGCTTATGTATACGCTGGAGATATACAAAAGTCAATGTCAGCGCAGGAAGGCACAGAAGTAGTGGATGCTCTTGTCCATGGGAATTTTTAGCCACAGTCGGAGGAAAAGCCGGAGACAGCCCGCTGCGGCGACTCGTCTCACCGGCTCTGCGCGGGTGGCCTTTTGCTCAAAACTCCTCGGCTAGCCCCGGCCGTGTGCGGTAGGGGGCGAATGCGGGGTCGGCGAGGAGGTAGTTGTAAAGCTCGGGAGGCAAGGAAGCTCTTGCTTTCTGCAGGAACGCAGTGGCTTGTTCGTCTTCGCCAAGTCGCAATCCGAGGTAGGCGGCGGCAAACAGGTCGGCAGGGGCCGCAGCTTCCTGAGGTAACTGCGGCAGGGACCCGTCCTCCATCTCTTGCAACTCGAGGAGGCGCAAGGTCACGTCCACCGCGGCATGAGCGTCGATCGGTTGTAGGCGCAAGCGTGCCGATTTGAGCATTTCTTTAGCCCGGGCGTTGTCTCCGCGCAGTCGCCAGCGCATGGCCAATTCGAAGTAAGGAAACGGATTGGCCGGGTCTGCCGTGACGGCCTCGTGCAGCGAGCGCTCTGCGGCTGGCATGACATCACCGATCGGCTTCCAACCTGCATCTCCCTCCGCCTGGGCTTCAAGAGATGCCCGCAGGGCGAGCGAATCGGAGACCCGCTCTCCTTTGGCCAGAGACATGGCGATGGCCTCTTCGGCCTCTTCAATCTTGCCAGCTTGGAGAGCCGCGAGTCCGAGGAGGTAGTCAAGGGAAGGAATTCGAGGGTTTTCGTTCTGCACGCGGCGCAAGGAGCTAAGCGCGTGCGTGGCCATCCCTCCTCGCAGGTCGGAAAGGGCGCGCTCGATGGCTTCTTGTTGAGGACGGGTGATGAGCAGAATACCCTCAGAGGGTGGCGCATTTCGGGCGGCGGAGACAGGCGGGCTCTTGCTCTCGGTTATGGTGGCAGCGGCCAGCCACCAGGCAGCACCCAAGCCGCACGCCATCGAAAAAAATACCCCGGCAAGCACCCAAGGGAGGATTGGTTGCGGACGTTCCACCACAATGGGAGGCGCGGCGGTGCCGGCAGCAACCATCCGGGCGGCAGTCGTGGGCGGAGTCGCTCGCTGGGCCTTGGCGCTTCGCGCCCGCCGCACTTCTTCCAATGGTGCCACGGTCATACGGGGTCTAACCTTCAGCACTGGCTGGAATGAATCGGCTCTCATCGCTGTTTTGTTCGGCCGAAGGTTTCACCTTTCTCCGTACGGGTCGGAAAGATCGCAGTGGTGAAATTTTCGTCACATCACGTCAAGAGGCAGTTTCTTTCAGCTCGAGGGCACTTGGGGGCCATTTCAGTGACTGCGACGCTCTTTCATCGCCTGCCTGACCTCCGTCTCTTCGCCCCACGTCGCACCGAGGTGCTGCGGCCTACGGGAACCGATTTTTCAAAACTCCTCGGCGAGTCCGGGCCTTGCGCGGTAGGGGGCGAATGCGGGGTCGGCGATGAGGTAGTTGTAAAGCTCGGGCTTCAGGCGTTCGCGCGCCTTTTTGAGCAGACGGATGATTGAGGCGTAATCTTCCTGTCGCATGGCGACATAGGCCGCACCGAAGAGACTGGCAGTGTTTTTGTCCGGATCGAGGTTGGTTGGAAGCAATTCGGTGGGCTTTTGCTCCAGCTCGATAAGCAGGAGGGTTGTATCGACCGTGACAGCGGGGTCCACGGGTTGCAGCCTGAGCCGGGCGGAGGCGAGCATGGCGAGGGCGGCCTCGCGTTCGCCGCGCGCCCGCATCTGCATGCCCAAGTCCAACCGCGGGGCCGGGTTGGCTTGGTCGGCGGCGATGGCCTGGCGAAGGAGGGATTCGACCCTCTCAGCCCGTTGGTCCGCGCTGCGCTCCGGACCAAGTCCGCGCTCCAAATTTTCCCATGTCGCGCCGAGCGCGTAAGCGTCGGAGGCTTTTTCCGCGGAGCGTTGCGCCAGCGCTATTTCCTGCGCGGCTGCCCTGAGATTCCCGCCCTGCAAAGCAGCGAGGGCGGTCAGGTAGGAGATGGAACTAAGGCGCGGGTTGGCCGCGCGCAGGGCATAGAGAATTTGGAAGGCGGCCGGCACTTTATTTTGCCGGATCAAGCTTAGGGCTTGATTGATCGCTTTTTCCTCCGCGTCGCTGGCCGCGACGAAGGTTTCGGGTGTATCGGCGGGAGGCGGTTCCGGCCGGTTTTCGCGCCGCATGCCGATGGCCAGTCCAAGAGCGAAGGAGAGCCCGATGGAGAGGATCCAAACGGCGCGCCAGACCAAGACACCGCCACGCTTCTTCCGCGCGGACGGTGCGTTCCGGGCAAGGCCTGAGGGCTGGCCGGGGGAAAGGGGCGATTTTCGCTCACGGGCGATCCGCTCGGTGTCTTGGTAGTCGGAAGCAGGCTTCCAGGCTTGCGCGGGCCGCGTGGGGAGGGAAAGCACGCTCCTTGCGCTCGCCCCGCCGGCCTTTTGGGCCGCTTGCCATCCGGCGGGCCGGATAGGCACCGGCGTTGCCGCGGGGGGCTGTGCCCGATCCGCACCTGGTTCCGGGGGCCGATCGATTTCTTCGCTCATCTTAGAAAATAGAAAAGGCGTTGGAGATTGGTTGTGGCGAGCCGGAGCAAAGTGAAGACAGCCGCGGGCAATTGAAAGTTGGAAAGCTAGCAGCTTGCTGATGCAAGTTGACTCACTCTAAGGGTGAGTCAAGCCGGTGAGGTAACTACCCACCCACGTTGCCCCAACCACAAACCACGGTTTCAGGATCAAGGCAAAGGTCATTCCCTAAAGCCCGACGGTTTAGAAATGGTCACTTCAGGGCGTCGAGGGCGAGCTCGTTGACCGAAACGGGCTGGCGCTGCAGGAGGTTGGCGACGTGCGATTCGCGGTTGAGGGCGGCGCGCTGGTTGCGCAAGAGGGTGGCAATTTCGCCTTTCACCTCGTCAAGCGGCGCGGGACCGGCTTCGCGCACATCTTGCAGCAAAATGAGATGAAACCCGGCCCGGCCTTCGACCGGAGCGGAGATCTGACCCTTGGAGAGTCCGGTCACCGCGGTGCGGATTTCGGGGGTGATTTCGGCCTCGGCCAGCCAGCCCAGTTCCCCGCCGCGAGCGGCGGAGGCCGCATCGTTGCTGTTGGCTTTGGCCAAGGCGGCGAACTCGCCCGGTTTGCCTTTCAAGGTGTCGGCAATTTCCTGCGCCCGCTTGCGCGCCGCGTTTTTGTCCCCATCGTCGGCGATGAATATTTGGGAGAGCTGGTAACGGCGGGGGAGTTGCAAACGTTCTTTTTCTGCCGCGTAAACTTTCGCGATCTCCTCCTTGGAAGGATAGCCCTCCGGGACTTTGCTCACTTCGGCGAGGTAACTTTCGACCACATATTGGTCGCGGAGCCGCGCGAGGCCGGTGATGGTCTGCGGCTTTTTGTCCCAACCGGCCCCGGCGGCATCTTGCAAGACGGCGTTGTTGACCAGGACCGAGCGGACGAAGCGGATCAGGGTGGCTTTGTCCCCGGTCAGCGCGGTGCGGTCGGCGGCCGGGAGTGCCTCCAAATACGGGCGGACTTCGGAGGCTTTGACTTCGCGCTCGCCGATTTTGGCCACCACGGCGTCGTCGGCTTGGAGGGGAGAACCGGGGCCGAAGGCGGCCATGGCTAGGGTAAGGAGAGAGAGCATCGGTGGGTTTTTCATGGGTTAGAAGGGGCAGGTGCCGGGGTCGTTGCGGGAGGCGACGGTGGGCTGGGCAGGCCGGTCGCCCGGACCCGCGTTTCGAGATCTTGCATGATGGTCTGGAGAGCGGCACGGTTCACACTGATGAAGGGTTCGCGGGACAGCATGGTGCGGCCGAGGCTGTGCGCGGCGTAGCGGTCGAGGATTTCGTCGGCCAGATTTTTCATCTCGGCCAGCCGGACTTGTTGCTCGGCCACGGCGCGCTCCAGAACGATAATGCGGCCCTTCGCTTTGGCCAGCTCGTGCTCCGACTTGCGGGCCCGTTCGGTCAGGGCGCGGTAATCTTTTTCCCACTTGGCCACTTGCGCGCCGAGCGCGAGGGCTTTGTCTTCAATCTGCGTCATGGCGGCACGCAGTTCGGCCGTTTGGTTGGCCGCGTTGTTGCGCTCGTCCACCAACTGCGCCTGCACCGCGGCAGTTTCCTTTTTGGCTTTGGCCGCCGCCATTTCCGCCTGCACGGCCGTGCCTTCCATTTCCGCTGTTTTGGCCTGCGCCTCGCGCAACTGGAGCATGGTATTGCGCAGAGCTTCCCTCAACTGGGCTTCGACGGCACCTTCTTCCTCGGCTGCGAGGGGAAAGGGGGAGAGGACCAGCAGGAGCAGAAACAAGGCAATGGCACGCATCATAGAGGCTAAAATTTGGCTCCCAGATCAACCTGGAAAATATTCATGTCATATTGCGGTCCGGCAATGCTTTCCGAGCCATACCAGCGGAGGCCGAGGTAAACCTGCGGGGAGAGGGCGACCCGGCCCGCCAAGGTGAAGCCCTTCATGTTGGTGCCGCCCAGCCCGAAGTCCGAATCGTTGAAGCCGTCGACCACCGCATCGGAACCGACATAACGGTAGCCGAAGGAAAGCTGCCAGGCGCCCAGCTTGTCGAGTTCGGCATGGCCGGCTTCGATGTCGACCAGCCACGCATTGGGGTCGCCCTCATAGGTGCCGTCACTCTCCAGATTGTCATCGACGCTGAGGTTGTTGACCGCCACCTCGTTGATCGCCGACGAGTTGAAGGCGAGATTGCTCACGAATTCGCCGATCAAGGAAACGGTGATGGGATCCCAGCCATCGTAGCTGAGCTTGCCGGTGAAGGCCAAATTTTGGAACGGGGTGGCCAGTCCGAAATACTGGTAATCCATGAGCAGCTCGGACGAACCCGGCGGCGGAACAACGTTACGCAGCGTGCGGTAGGTGTTACCCTTTTGCGCGAAGGACGGACGGCTGTTGTCGGTATCGCCGGCGTCATCCTCGGAATACTGGGTGTAGGGCGAGGAAAATTTTCCTTCGATATTGTAGAACGAGTAATAGGCCGCGGCGACCTGCGTGCTCCAATTGCGGGTGATGTTAACTTGGGTGCCACTCTGGATGGCGAAGAGGTATTTGTCATAACTCGGATACTTCTCCGCCTGGTTCGAGGAGAAGTTCAGGTCGGTGTTGAAGACCGGGAACGCGCCCGCCACGACCGAGGGAAGGAAGACGTCATTGTAGTTGTAGGTCAGGCGCAGGGCCGCACCGTCGAAGCCGAGGTCGTTGTCGAAAATGATCGGGGTGGAAAAGAAAGGATTGTCGAAGCGTCCGACCCAGAGAGTCGCCCCGGCTCCGCCCCCCGGTTGACCCGGACCGACCATGGAGTAGGGGGCTCCTACGGCAAGCAACCCGGTCTCAGGCCCGCCGCCCCCGATGTCGTAGCGGATGTAGGCGCGGTCGAGCCAGATGGCGTATTTGCTGAATTGGCCCCCTTGGCCTTGATTGGCCAGACCCATCGACTGGTTGGCTGTGACCGGGGAGTTGTTGTCGCCCGTGGCCATGCGGAGGCCGGCGCTGAAGTTGTCACCTAGTTCGATGCCCGTGCCGAGGCGGACGAGCATGCGGTAGCGGTTGCGGTTCTGATCGGTGTTCCATTGCGGCGGCGGGCTCAGGGCGAGAGCAGACGGCAAAATGTTGATCGGCGAACCGGTGTTGATCGCATTGAAATTCACGAAAGCATTCTGTCCGTCGAAATTGTTCGAAGGATAAAGATCCGCTTCGTAGCGGAAGCGGATTTCACCCTCGGGCTTGAGTTGGGCGAGGAGAGCGGGGAGTCCGGGGGGCGCCCGCTCGGGGCCGCCGATGGAGACACCTGCGGCGGCCAGTTCCCGGCGAATGTCGGCCACCAACTGTTCGCGCACGGGGGCGGGGATGTGGCTGACGCTCACGTCCGATTCCATTTCGCGCCGCGAGGCGTCGACCGCGCTCATGCCGGTTTGTTCGGCCAGTGCCTGGTCGGTCATGGTCTGGACGGCGGCGATTTGCGCGATGGCAAACATGTCCGACTCGTTTTGCACTTTTTGGGTTTCGGCTTCGGCCTGGGCCTGGGTGATCATGCCGCGAGCGTCGCCCGCGGTGAGCACGCCCCGCTCGACCAGTTTGTTGATCAGGTTGATCACCACATTGCCGGTCGGCGTGGTGGCGATACTCTGACCGGCAGCCGGTGGTTCCTCCGGGGTTACCGCGGCGGAAGTCGCATTGTTCCCCGCGGTGGCTGCCGTGGCGGCCAAGGGAGCGGTATCCTCCTTGGCATAAGGCTCGACAGTCCAAGTGGGAAGCTCCGGCTCGACAGCAGGGGCCAGGGGAGAGGTTTCGATGGGCACCGCGGCAATTTCGACCGCGGTCGCCTCCAAGATTTCGGCCGAAGGCCCCTCTTCGAGGGCCGGACTCTCCGCCGCGGGGACCACCGGGGCCGAAGGAAGCGCCACCTCGGCCGGTGGGACGGCTTCGAGCGGGCCCGCCGGTTGCGCGGCGCGGCACCAAGCGCCCGCGAGGACGAGGGCGGCCAGGATGGTCTGGAAAAAGAGACGGTTCATGGTCGCGAGGTATTGATCCGCATGACGATCGGCATGGGCATATCATCCGGCGGCGGATCGGGCAATTGGGCGCCGTTGAGAATTTCGGATTCGATGGCACGGTCAATGGCCGGATCCCCCGAGGATCCTTCGATGGAAGCACGGGTCACCCGCCCCGTGCGATCGACCCAGATGCGCGCTTTGACCGTCATGCGCGAGGTGCGCGTCAGTTTGTGATTACGCACGGCAGCCGATACCGCGTTCTGCACCCTCCCGGCATACCATCCGAACCGCGTGCCGGCTCCGCCACCTTGACCGCGGCTGCCGATCATGCCGCCGCCGCCTTTTCCGACCAGACCGAAGCCATCGGGGGCGCCGTCTCCTTGGATATTGGAGCCCATCGGCTCGGGCGCATCGGGTGCTGCCTCCGGCTCGGGCGGTGAATCCGGCGCAGCCTCTTCGACAAACTCGGGCGCATCGGGCGGAGGCTCGGCTTGTTCGGGCGGTGGTGGCGGCGGGGTGGGTGCCGGGGGCGGGGGCGGCGGCAGCACCGGCATGACATTGACCACGCTGGTTGTCTTCTTTTTCGGTTTGCTTTCACCGCCGAGGAAAAAGAAAGCCCCTGCGGCCACGGCCAGGAATGCGGCCCCGAGACCGACGATCAGGAAGACGGGCGACCTTTTGTTTCCGGTCTCGGGGGAGCCGGAGGTTGGAGGCAAGCTGGCCATGGTCTTATTGATCCGGGGCCACCGTGGCCAGACCGACTTGAGTGATGCCGAGGCGCCCGCAAACGTCGATCACGTTCATCACACCCTCGTACTGGGTTTGGCGGTCGCCGCGCACCACCACGGGAAATTCCGGCACGCTCGCTTTGTGCGCTTTGAGTCGCGCCTCCAGCTCGGCCAAGGTCACGGGCACGGTATCGAGGGCGATCTGGCCTTGGTTGTTCACCGTGATGGCCCGGCTTTTTGGTCCGCTCAAGTCGGCGGGCTTGCTCGAGGATTTCGGCAGATCAACCTTCACGCCCTGCACTCCGGCCGTGGTCATAATGATAAAAATGAGGAGAAGCACGAGGTAGAGGTCCACCATCGGCGTGACGTTGATGTCGTCGTAACTCTTGTCGTCTCCTCCGGCGTCCATGGGTCAGTTCAGGTTGGCCACGGCGGGCTCGTTTGAGGGCGGGGCGAAGCGGGGGGGCAGGCCCTCTCCGGGCGGCGGATAAGCTTCGGCCATTTTGGTCACAAATTCGTCGATGAAGACCTGCATCGAGGAGATCACGTCTTTGATCCGCGAGCTGAGGACGCTGTACATGAAAAGGGCCGGGATGGCCACGAAGAGGCCCACCGTGGTGGCCAGCAGAGCGCTGGCAATACCCGGCGCGATCGAGTTGACATCCACCTCGCCCGACTTGGCGATGATGGCGAAGGTGATCATGACGCCAACCACCGTGCCGAGCAGGCCGACGTAAGGGCCGCCGGCGATGCTTGTGGTCAGAATAACCAGACCTTTGTTCAGCCGCTGCCGCTCCCGAACCAAGCCGGCGTCGAGCGAGGCGCGGATGGCTTGAATTGAACGCACCGACAACCCGCGGTGGCGGTCCGGGCCGGAGATGCGGTGCCGGATCTCCTTAACCCCGAGGTGATACAAGTGGTAGCAGGGAGAATCGAGCATTCCCTGGATGCCTGCTTTTTGCTTGGTCGCTCCCTTGGCCTCCATGGCTTCCATTCGCAGGTTGGTCAGGGAGTCCGGGTCATCGGCATCCAGCACCGTCAAGTCGCCGGAGACTTCGCCCCACTGGCGGAGGAACTCGCTGTCGCCTTTCATCAAGGCGCGCAGGCGGATGAATTTGGCCACCGCAACCGACCATCCCATGATCATCATGATCACGCAGACCACCACGGCGATCCATCCGTCGAACATCATGTTGTTGGCGATGTCGCCGAAGAGCATGACGTGTTCGAGCGCACCGCCATGGCCTTCATCGGAACCGCCGCCTTCCAACTCGGCGAAACTCAAGACCTTGCTGGCCGCCTCGCTACCCGACTGGTTGATACTCATGAGGCGCAAGTCCGGCGCGGAAAGGGCCGCGCGATAGACTTGCAACTCGTCGAATTCTCCGAGGAACCGTCCTTCGCTCGAAACGGCCGGATCGGGCCCGCCAAGGAAGATCGGACCATCACCGGCCGGCAACGGCACGGCCAGCGCACCGACCTCGCGCCCGTCGAGGTAGAGGGTCATTTTGCCGCTGTTCGCGGTGACCGCGATTTGGCGCCAAGTCGCGGCGGACAAAGTTTCCACGGCCACCGCGCGGGGTTGGCCGTCGACTTCGAGGAATGGTGCGCCGCCGGCGGCGAGGCCCAAGCGGAAATTTCCGGCGCCCGGGCGGGTGAAAAGAATGGCCTCGTTCGCCGTGGCGATCGGCTTGACCCAGAAAATGAGCGTGAGGCTGGCGTCCGCACTCCACGCATTAGCCGCCGAACCGGGAATGGACACCGG
This sequence comes from Chthoniobacter flavus, assembly GCA_945871065.1. GTDB lineage: Bacteria > Verrucomicrobiota > Verrucomicrobiia > Chthoniobacterales > JACTMZ01 > JACTMZ01. Next base: position 47,941 of record CAMBUL010000009.1, read on the forward strand.
GTCGCGTCCGACCAGGCGCAAGCCGTCGGCCACGATGGTGCCTTCGGAAATGCTCCCGGCGCTTCCGGCATGCGAGGCGTTGGCCGTGGCATCCTGGGGCGGGGTGCCTCGTTCGTTGAGGTGGTAAACGAAGGCCGCGTTATCGGGGTAGGTTTTGGCCTGGTCGGGAGCGCCCTCGGCCTCGGGCGCGGCATTGCCGTAGTAGAGGAAAAATTCGGCGGCCCCTTTTTCTCCACCGGCCGGGACTCTGACCCAAGCGAAACCCTCCGCCATGAGCGGATCGAATTTTTCGAGGTGGAAGGGCAGGACTTGTCCATCGGCGGCGACGAAGCGGAGGTCGCTGCCATCAGGCTGTACGAGGTCGAAGGGCAGGTTGCCCGGATGCAGGCGCACGAGCACCACGGTCTCGCCCGTCTCGCCCCCGATCTCGGCTCCCTCGGCCGCGGGGTCGAGGGTGAACTTGGTCCGCCCGGTCCACTCCTCTTTCCACCAATCGGGCGCGGCGGCCGAGACCGTTGCAGCGAGGGTCAACCCGGCAAGCATCAGGGCGAGACAACGGAGGATGAAGGGGTGCGATTTCATATTAAAATTCCGCCCAAACGCGGAAAACAAGCATCGGGCTGCCGGCCGGTCGGTAGCTATCCGCCTCGGTCGAGCCTTGCGAGATTTGCGGAATTCCAACGTAGACCGCACTATTGAGCCAGTCCATGAATGTGGCCAGCGCCCCGAAGCCAACGCTGAGCAGGTTGAAGTTGGTGGTCTGTTCGGGCAACGGGTCATTGATGTAAACGGAACCGGCATCGAGGAAGCCGAGCAGGCGGACTTCGTGTCGGTCGTTTTTGATCCACCAGCGCAGGAGCGAAGGGGAGCGGACTTCCAATGTGCCGGCGATGGCGCTGTCGCCCACCGCTTGGGATTCGAGGTAGCCGCGCACCGTGGTGAGGCCGCCGACGGAAAATTGCTCGCTGTCGACCAAGGCATTGTCGGTGGCCTGGCCTTGGAGCAGCGCTTTGACTTGGAAGTCCTGCCAGAGGTCGTGCTCGTAGCTGGCCAGGCCGCGAAAGTAAAAATAGTTGCCGTTGGCCGAGTAACGCCGGTTGTCGAATTCAACCTCCCCGCTGCCCGTCCCGCGGAAATGCCAGTTGAAGGACCCGTCGAATTGGAAGCGGTAATCCTTGCCCATCCAGAAGCCATTGTAGCTGAGCAGGAAGGGGTAATAGGTGACCGGCGAGGAGTCGATCACCACGTTGTTGACGGACAGCGACTGCTCAAAATTCTTGTAATCCATCCCGAAGGTGAGGTTGTGAAACATGCCGGTGTGGCGGGTGGGCAACTCGGCGATGAGGCGTCCGCCATAGATCTCGCCGTTGCCGGTCGAAGCGCTGCCGCCGAGGGTCGAGACGTCGCTGTTCTGACGGATGGCTTGCGCCATGAGGGAGAGCCACTCCACGCGCGGTACTGGGGCGAGGTAGTAACCGGAGTAGACGAGGGCATCGTCGGCGTCCTGCGGCGCGACCTGGAATGCCGCGCCGATGGTGTGGCCGAACTGCCAGAGGTTGTCGTAGCGCAAAGAGGCGTCAAGGCGCAGCGGGGTGGTGTTGGCGCTGTAGCGGTTGTTCAACTCCACGCTGCCGTGGAGGGGAAAGGAATCTTCCACCACCAGCTCCACGTCAACCGAGCCCGGCATGGCGCCGGGCTTGAATTCCGGTGTGACCCGCAGATCGGCGCGCCGGTTGAGGCGGATAACGTCCTT